>JAAFHZ010000004.1 GCA_013297675.1 Synechococcales cyanobacterium bin59.metabat.ball.084
CGGAAACCGGAACATTAGTTGCCAGGTGCCCCAGTTGGCCATGTACAACATGGCATCAAAATATTTAGTTAATACTGCTTCAGCACTGCCGCGAAAGTCACCATAGTTATACACAAACACTGCCTGATTCGGTGTGACTTTAGCACGGCTGGAAAGCTGATCGATTTCGGCTTGCTCATCAGTGGTTAGAGGACGATCGATCGCTTGGAATTCATAATATTGATACTCACTCATCTGCAACTCACCCGTAAAATTAGTAACAAGTCTATCACTTCATTAGAAGCGTAGAGCTATGTAATTTACCAGTTTCTTAAATGTTCTTAAAACTATTTTTTTTTACCACTAATCGTAGCACCTTGGTCAGTGAGGTCGATATTTTCGATATCGAGATTGCGGAACTGTAAATAGCTAGTCACATGTTCTTCTAGAGTCGATCGAGAGATCCCTAATTGTTTGGCAACGTCATTTAATGGCAATTCGACTTTGCCAATCTGGAGTTTGCCGCCGGGGGCAAGTTGCGGCTGTCCATCTTTGACGGACAGTTTACCAGCAATTCCTATATAAACTGGTTTGCCGCGCAGTTGCGGCATGATTTTGAGCAGCCGACTCATCATTTCAGTGCGGGGACTAGATGGCATTTTTTCTACTGCTGCTAAATCTATGATTGCTCCTGTCCGGATTTGGTCTTGTTGAATTTGGGTTTTAATGCCTTTGACCGCTGAAGGTAAAGGTTTGGTTACGCCATTATTTTTAGTAAGCCCAGCTACGATTAAATTATCTACCTCTGCGGCAGTTAACCGCTCTTGCACCGCTCCAGGCTTCGCAGTTTGAAATTTCTCCTGAATCGCTGTGGCCGTGCGTGGAGATGGTGATGGGGATACCGAAGGAGTAGAGTTTGGTGGTTGAGTAGTTTCTGGTTTATCGGTGTACCATACGGGCAATTCGCTGGCGCGTTGCACATAGAAATAGGCAATCCCGATGGTCAGACCGATCGAGCAAAGCGTAACAAGGGCAATAATTTTCTTCATGGGTTCTAAAATTTTGTTGATTTGCCTAAGGCGCAGGTAAAATCAAGCAATCCTTCTCACGATAACTGATGACCAGCCCAATGAATTTATAGTGCTCCCCGGTTTGATTTTTGGTGAGTAACAATTTTTCTAAATATTTATCCTATTGTTACTGTTGCTTTGCCTGAGCCGCATTATCAGCGATCGAATGTTGCTCACCATCGTATTACCGGGATTACTAAAACCAAGATTGCCCACAGATCCGATCAGGACTCTTGGTATAGAATTCAAGACACTAAGTGCCGTTCGATCGAGAAGTAGGGTATATTGCTTCCCATTAGCTTTAGACTCAGCTTATGACCGTTTCGCCCGCCAACCGTCGGCCACCGCTGCTACTCGTCGTAGATGATGATGAAGTCATTAGAAGAATTTTGACGCAAAATTTAGCCGAAGAAGGCTATCAGATCGTCGAAGCTAAAAATGGCGAAGCTGCTCTGGTTATGTATCAGCAAGTCCAGCCCGACATGGTGCTGCTCGACGGCATTATGCCGGTGATGGATGGCTTTGAATGCTGCGCCAAACTGCAAGAACTCCCCAACGGTCCTCAAACTCCGGTGTTGATTATTACCGGGTTAGAAGAAACCAGCTATGTCGATCGAGCATTTGAGGTGGGAGCTGCTGATTACATTACTAAACCAATTCATTGGCCAGTGATGCGCCAGCGGGTGCGTCGCCTATTGCAACAATCTCAGCTTTACTCTGACCTGGAAGCCTCCAATCTGGCACTGCGTCAAACCGCCCAGCAGTTGCAAGAACAAAACCGTCTCCTAGAACAAGCTAAACAGACGGCTGAAACTGCCAACCGTGCCAAAAGCTCCTTCTTGGCTGCCATGAGCCACGAAATCCGCACGCCAATGAATGGGGTTATTGGTATGACCGGCCTGCTGCTAGACACCGAGCTAGATACCCAGCAATACGATTTTGTGAACACCATTCGCAGCAGTGGTGATGCCTTGTTGACTTTGATCAACGACATCTTAGATTTCTCCAAAATTGAGTCGGGGAAACTAGAGCTAGAACAGCAGCCTTTAAATATCCGCGACTGTATCGAAGAAACTCTAGATATGCTGGCTCCCAAAGCCTCGGAGCAGGGCTTAGAACTGGCCTATTTGATCTACAAAAATACTCCTAGCAACGTGATTGGCGATGTCACCCGTATTAAGCAAATCTTAGTTAACCTGGTGGGCAACGGAGTCAAATTCACCCCCA
The DNA here is from genome assembly GCA_013297675.1 of Synechococcales cyanobacterium bin59.metabat.ball.084. Lineage (GTDB taxonomy): Bacteria > Cyanobacteriota > Cyanobacteriia > Cyanobacteriales > Chamaesiphonaceae > JAAFHZ01. Next base: position 2,277 of record JAAFHZ010000004.1, read on the forward strand.
AAGGCGAAGTCATTATTGCTGTCACCAGTCATAAATTGGGTGATCGCAACTCAGCTTTTAGTGACCCCGACCCTACCTACGAGATTAAGTTCGCGGTCAAAGACACTGGCATTGGCATTCCTGGAGACAAGCTCGATCGGCTGTTTCAGGCTTTCAGCCAAGTAGATTCTTCTACCACCCGCAACTACGGCGGCACTGGGTTAGGATTAGCCATTAGCCGCCGCCTAGTAGAAATTATGCAGGGCAAGATGTGGGTAGAAAGCCAAGAGCACCATGGCTCTACTTTTTACTTTACAATCACCGCCAAAGCTGCTCCGGCCAGACATCTTACTCCCAAAGCTGAATCTCCCCAAGCTGCGCAGTTGCAAGGCAAGCGGCTGTTGATTGTAGAAGACAACAAAACTCATCGGCAGATTTTAAACTTGCAAACCCAAGCCTGGGGTATGATTCCGGTGGTGACTTGCTCAGGAGCCGAGGCTCTGCGCTATTTAGAACGCCAAGAGCCTTTCGATTTGGCGGTTTTAGATATGCAAATGCCCGAAATGGATGGCATTGAACTAGCTACCCGAATTCGCCAGATGGCTGTCTATCGACACTTACCACTGGTGGTGTTAAGTTCTTTGGGGGTCAGCAAAATCGATGCAGTTAAAGTAGACTTTGCGGCAATTTTGAGTAAGCCCATTAAGCAATTGCAGTTGCATGATGTTTTGGCCAAAGTGTTGGGTGGCCGATCGGACTTAATGGAGCAAGTGCGCAATGAACAAGAAATCGCCAGCAAAATTCCCGATCCTTCTCACTCTCTGCGGATTTTATTAGCTGAAGATAATTTGGTGAATCAAAAAGTCGCAATTCACATGCTGAAAAAAATTGGCTATCAGGCCGATGTAGTAATGAATGGTTTAGAGGCGATCGAAACCCTCCAAAAATCTATTTATGATGTAGTGCTCATGGATCTACAAATGCCCAAAATGGATGGCATTGAAGCTACTAGACATATTATTTCGCACTTTTCACCCGAGCGTCGTCCCCAGATTGTAGCGATGACTGCTAATGCGATGGAGGGCGATCGAGAGATCTGTTTGGCAGCCGGAATGAATGACTATATTACTAAACCCATTAATATTGAGCAATTGGCTAAAGCGCTGAGCAATTGTCGCCCTATCCCCAACCTCGCCAGCCATGCCACTTTGAATTAGTTATGGAATATCGCTGGAGTTACCAAATACAGTTGCGCGATACTGATGCCGCCGGAGTGGTGTATTTTGCCAATTTTTTAACTATTTGCCATGCTGCCTATGAGGCTTCTTTGAGTGCGGCGGAGATTGATTTACGATGGTTGATTAGTGGATCGGAGGTGGCTTTGCCGATCGTTCATGCCAGTGGAGATTTTAAGCAGCCCCTATACTGCGGTGATCTAGTCCAGGTCTTCCTCTCACCCAGCCAGATCAATGAAAGTGAGTTTCAGATTGATTACCGGTTGTGTTTGATGGATGGCAAGGTGGCGGGGAGGGTTTTGACCAAACATGTGGCCATTGGGGTGATCGATCGTCAACGTACCGCCCTGCCCTATCAGGTTCAAACCTGGCTGGTCGGATAGAGTGTCAGATGAAAACATAAATAACTGTTGAGTACCCTAAAGTTGCCCATATCACTTTTACAGGTGATAATGAATAAGGGGTGGATTAAATATTGAAAATATGGTATGTAACCATGAGTAAAGTTTCTGCTCTACTAGAATAGCAATGGTAAAGTCAAATGTATAAATCTTTTGGGAAGACTGAAAATCGTCCCCTCAAAACTTTTAGTTTAAAGTCTGTAGCAAAATCATCCATTTTTGCTTATGCAGTTCTAGCGTTATTCTTTTCAGCTTTTTCGACAGCGCAAACGCCTACGAGTTCTCCACCTCAAACACAACAAGAAGTTCCATCACCAGTTAAACCAGTAGAGATTCAATGGTGGACTATAGCTCTTGGATTAATAGCAGTACCTACTGCTGGGGTGACACTCGCTACTGCAATTGTTAATTATCGAACAGCACGAATCAAGAAAGACTTAGAAGTCAGACTATTTTCATCAGAAAATACCTTTCCTAATGAAAAAAGAAATGCCATAATAGTAGTAGGGATTGGTGGATCTGGGAAGACTACCCTGATTCATCAACTATTCAATGAAAACAACGCAAATCCAGGGATTGCGACAAACTGCTATGAATTGTTTACCATCGGTGAAGGTTCGCAGAAGATAAAATACAACTATTATGTTGCTGATTGTTCTGGTCAAAACATGGGTACGCTTGTATCTGGTTTAATGCTAGAACAAAAACGATTGAATTCCCCAATGACTTATGGAGCAATAAATTCAGTTATTATTGTCGTTGATATAGCACAAGCGCCTGGAGTCCTTGAGTCTCCCACCCCAGAACAGATAGCTGCTAACTTCCAATCCAGAGTGGAACAGCATTTGACGGAGTGGAGTAATATTGCACTTGATGTTGTTTTTGGGCTAACTGGCTCTAGTGAGAATGGTCTTAAGTATGTATGCCTATTCATAAATAAGGCTGACTTACTCCAAGGTTCATCAGAAGAAATTGAGAAAACGTTGACGGAAGCTTATCGCCCGTTGATAGATAAAATCAGCAAAATCTCTAGAGGGATTGCTTTTAAATGTTTAATTGGTAGTATCAAATCGGGAACTCGTTTACGCGATTTACATAAAGATTTACAAGATCATAGTTTGTCAGGAGAAGCAGTAGTATCTAAACAAAGAAATTGAAATCATATGAATTAAAATAAAACAAATTATGAGATAAGGTAAGTTTTATGAGTAATTGGCGAGATCGAACTGAACGAGATGCTATGGTGCGAGGTAACGCTGCTTATCAGAAGCCAACCGAAACGCCGAAATCCACAGTAATAAGCAATCTCCTCAAAGGCAATGTACTTTTCCCTTTTATATTGTTTATCATGGCATTAACAACTACGCTGAATGTTGTTGCAGATTTAATATACACAACTTTAAAAGGTGGTACTGTTGTAAGTATTACCACTGCGGGGTCAGCCAATGGAGTTAATAGAGAACCGGTTAAAATTATTTGCGAAAAAGATAGTGAAGGAGCTTTTGTAGCGTACACTACTAATGTTGATGGAGGTAACAAACGCCCATTTCTCAAATGGGATTCTGAAGATAGATGCAAAGAAACTTCCACCAGAATTAATGAACAAATTAAGGCCGATCAAGAAGATAAATCTAAAACTTCTCAAGTTTCTTCAGAGGGGAAGCAAATATCTCCTGGACAAGTGGTTTTTAATCATTACAGGCTGATTCAAGATAAACAGTTAGATGAATCTTGGGATGATTTATCAACGAGTTTCCAAGGAGCTTCTTCATCCAAAGAATCAAATAAAAAGGAATATAAAGCATGGTGGAATTCAGTGGAAAAAGTGAATATTAGCTCTATCGAAATTGTAGAAGAGTCTAAAACTCATGCAGTAGTCAAGGTTGATATAATCTACCTTTGGCGAGGTGGTGAGAAAATTCATCATAGTAAACAATACATATCCCTGATATGGAATAACAAAAGATGGCTGATCGATAATAAATCCGCATCATATGCTTCTAAATCTTAAAGTGTTTATTATCCATGGCACAAGCCTCAAGATATTTCTATGTATTGTCAATGATCACAAAAATATGTCTCCAAAGCGAATTTACATTAAAAATAAACGGCACGGGGAACACAATTGATACCAACGATCGAACAAACCAGATTATTAATATCGAAGAATACTGAGTCCAAAAAGAAATCACAATTTGGACAATTTTTTACCTCCGCAAAAACAGCGGCATTCATGGCTAACATGTTTCCACCGGCTAATGGCAACTGCCAACTACTTGATGCTGGTGCCGGAATCGGTTCACTTACCGCAGCATTCCTTGATCGAGCAACAGCCCCAAAAGAAAACCGAGCACCATCCCAAGACTTGAATTTTCAGCAAATAAAAATAGACGCTTTTGAAATAGATGATACCCTCTGCCCATATTTAACAGCCACCTTGGCAAAATACAGCGACACCCACCAGATTACTCCCACCATCTACAGCACCGACTTCATTCATGCCGCCACCGACTGGCTTTCTGGCAATCTCTTTGCTACCCCACTGCCCCTGTACACCCACGCTATCTTGAACCCGCCATACAAAAAAATCAACAGCAACTCAGCCCACCGCCTTGCCCTCCGCCGTACCGGCATCGAAACCGTCAACTTATACTCTGCCTTTATCGCCCTAGCCGTAGCACTAGCCGCACCATCTGGTCAAATTGTCGCTATCATCCCCCGCAGCTTCTGTAACGGCCCGTATTACCGGCCCTTTCGTGAATTCATCCTAGAACGTACTGTAATCCGCCACATGCACTTATTTCAATCTCGCAGCAAAGCATTCAAAGATGATAATGTACTGCAAGAAAATATCATTATCCGGCTAGAGCGGGGTGGTCAACAGGGGCTAGTGAAAATTACTACCTCGATCGATGACACCTTCACTGACATGACTACCCACCAACACCCTTTCGAGCAAATTGTTTCCCCTCAAGACCCCGAAAGATTCATTCATGTTCCTACCACAGCTCCCAGTAGTCAAGAAGTCTCTACAACCATTCACTATTCACTAGCTGACTTAGGGATTAAAGTATCTACTGGTCCAGTAGTTGATTTTCGGTTAAAAAAGTATCTTTGCGACATGCCCACAACTGGCACAGTTCCATTGCTTTACCCCGTTCATTTCAACAGCAGCGGCACTATCTGGCCAGCCATAGGGTCAAAGAAACCCAACGCTATCCAGCATAATGTTAACACTGAAAAATGGTTGTATCCGATTGGTTTTTATTGTGTAGTGCGAAGATTCTCATCTAAAGAAGAAAAACGCCGAATTATAGCTAGTGTTGTTGACCCTGCAACATTCTCCGATTCACCTATGCTAGGATTTGAGAACCATCTCAACTTGTTTCACGAAAATAAGCATGGTTTACCAGAAGCATTGGCACATGGACTAACTATGTTTCTTAATTCCACCAATATTGACGAACATTTTCGACGTTTTAGTGGTCATACCCAAGTCAATGCCACCGATCTAAAAATGATCAAGTATCCCAGCCGTGAGACCTTAATTGAACTTGGCCTCTGGGCGATGCAGCAGCAAAAACTCACTCAGGAAATAATCGATGAAAAACTAGGAGCCATCATTGCATGATTAATAAAAGCAACTACATTGAGGCTGCACAACAAATCATCGTTCTTCTGGGCTTGCCACGATCTCAACAGAATGAACGTTCTGCCCTTTGTCTATTGGCGTTGATCAACCTCACTCCAGATAGATCATGGAGCGAAGCTGAAAACCCACTGATAGGCATCACACCTATTATGAATTGGGTAAAGAAGCATTATGGCAAAGAGTATGCGCCAAATACCCGTGAAACTATCCGCCGTCAGACCATGCACCAATTTTGTGATGCTGGAATAGCAATCTACAACCCAGATAAGCTTGACCGACCCGTAAATAGCCCCAAGGCTGTTTATCAGATTGAGCCTAGTACCTTGAGCTTGTTACGTACTTTTGGTTCGTCGATATGGTCAGAGGAAATAGAAAAATATCTGGTAGATCGAGAAACTCTGATCGATCGCTATGCCAAAGAACGAGAGCAGAACCTCATTCCGGTTGAAATCGCGACAGGATCTGTTATGAATCTCAGCCCCGGTGAACACAACGAATTGATTCGATCAATCATTGAAGATTTCGCTCCTCGTTTTGCACCGGGCAGTGTGCTTGTCTATGTTGGTGACACGGGTGACAAATGGGGTTACTGTAATATGCCGCTGCTAACTGAATTGGGTGTCAAAATCGATTCCCACGGTAAAATGCCAGACGTGGTGTTTCACTACACATCAAAAAATTGGCTGCTTTTAGTTGAGTCTGTCACCAGTCATGGACCAGTTGATGGTAAGCGACATGACGAACTTGCTAAACTTTTCGCGGGAGCAAAAGCTGGTTTAGTTTATATAACAGCTTTTCCAAACCGCGCCATCATGGGGCGATATCTCGGCGAAATTGCTTGGGAAACAGAAGTTTGGGTCGCCAATGCCCCCTCTCATTTAATCCATTTCAATGGAGAGCGTTTTCTTGGGCCATATAGCTCCCCCCAATAAAAAAGCTAAGTTTTGTGCAGAAATGCAAAGAATTGCTGGGCGGTTAGTTTTTTGTGAACTTGATTTACTATAGGATCTCTTTTTCTACCTTAAAATTGTAAGATATCGCGAAAAATCTCTATAGCTCCTGCACCTGCCTCTGGACACACAGACTAAATGAATACTGCTGACTCTCTTGACGATAAGTTCTCGCCGCGAACTTTCACCATCACCACCCCTCTCTATTATGTCAACGGCTCCCCCCATATCGGCCATGCCTATACCACAATGGCTGCCGATGCTTTGGCGCGATTCAAGCGTTTACAGGGGCAAGAAGTACTACTGATTACTGGCACCGATGAGCATGGCCAGAAGATAGAACGTACTGCGACCGAAGCCAACCTCTCCCCTCAAGCCCACTGCGACAAAGTAGTAGCCGATTTCCAGCAGCTTTGGCAGCAATACAATATCCAGTTCGATCGATTCATTCGCACCACCGATCCCCACCACGAGCAAATCGTCAAAGAATTTTTCCAGCGGGTGTTAGATAAAGGTGATATTTACCAAGGCCAGCAAAAAGGCTGGTACTGCGTAGCCTGCGAAGAATTCAAAGACGAGCGCGATCTGTTAGCCGACAAGCATTGCCCCTTACACCCTAGCAAAGTCGCCGAATGGCGGGATGAAACCAACTACTTCTTTAAGCTATCGGCTTACCAAGAGAAACTGGAACAACTCTATGCCGATCGACCAGATTTTATTCAGCCCACCAGCCGCCGCAACGAAGTTTTGAGCTTTGTAAAAGGTGGCTTGCAAGATTTTTCTATCTCCAGGGTAAATTTAGATTGGGGCATTCCACTTCCCAACGATCCTAGCCACACCATTTATGTGTGGTTTGATGCACTGCTGGGCTACATTAGTGCCCTGGCCGAACCAGGTCAAAATCCTGATTTGACCTCATCTATCAGCAAATGGTGGCCAGCTAATGTCCACATTATTGGCAAAGATATTTTGCGTTTTCATGCTGTCTATTGGCCTGCGATGCTGATATCGGCTGAATTACCCTTGCCTAAGATGGTTTTTGGCCATGGTTTTTTTACCAAAGATAGTAAAAAAATTAGCAAAAGCGAAGGTAACATCGTAGACCCGCTCCAACTGGCTCAAACCTACGGGGAAGAATCACTGCGCTATTTCTTTTTGCGCTGCTTTGAATTTGGCCAAGATGGCGACTTTAGCGAAGCCCGCTTTGTAGAGATCGTCAACAACGACTTGGCCAACGGCTTGGGCAACTTGCTGAACCGCACCTTGGGAATGGTAAAAAAATACTCAGAGCAATTGGTAGTACCCAGTTGCAATGTGGCCGAAATTCCGGCTGATCATCCCCTGAAGTCGATCGGGCAAGACTTGGGCAGCCGCGTGAGTAATCACTACGATCAACTGGCTTTCAGTGCTGCCGCCGAGGCCGTTTTTGACTTGGTGCGTGCCAGCAACAAGTTTATTGACGATTCTGCCCCTTGGGCAATGTTCAAAGCTGGTCAACAGGCTGAACTGCAACAGGTTTTGTATAGCTTGTTAGAATCTGCTCGGTTAGCCGGATTCCTGTTGTCACCAGCGATCCCCAAGATTTCTACGGCGATTTACCAGCAGCTAGGCTTGATGATTGACTTTGATCACCTACAATCGACAGGGGCAACAGTAGATTTCAGTGCTCATAGCGCTTGGGGTTTTTTATCAGCAGGAGGACAACTCAATTCAGCTCAGCCAGTATTTGCTAAGTTAGAATTAGCATCTGAGAACTCAACGTAGCCTTGTTAAGGAGTTTGTAGCTTCTTCAGCACTTCAGGTGCTCCCAACCATAAAAACTTTTTTTATAACCTTTTTCTAAAACTTTTTTGAGGCATTGTTATGCTCAGTACTACTCCACCTAACCAAGGCGGCGCTTTTTCGCCGGAACAAGTCCTCGAAAATCGGGGGCGGGTGGCAATTTTCATTGATGGCTCCAATCTTTTTTATGCGGCGCTGCAACTCAATATCGAAATTGACTACACCAAGCTACTCGCCCGTCTTACCGGCGGTTCTCGGCTGCTACGCTCTTTTTTCTATACCGGAGTCGATCGCACCAACGAAAAACAGCAGGGCTTTCTGCTGTGGATGCGCCGTAACGGCTATCGAGTAATCGCCAAAGACTTGGTACAGTTGCCCGATGGCTCTAAGAAGGCCAATCTGGATGTGGAAATCGCCGTAGATATGATGTCTTTAGTCGGCTGCTATGACACTGCCGTCTTGGTGAGCGGTGATGGAGATCTGGCCTATGCCGTAGATGCCGTCAGCTACCGAGGAGTTCGGGTAGAAGTTGTCAGCTTGCGATCGATGACTAGTGATAGTCTAATTAATGTATCCGATCGATACATAGATCTGGAAAATGTCCGCGAAGATATCCAAAAAACTTCCCGCAGCAATGGGCCAGGTAGCTCTGATATCTGGATTTGATTTTTAGTATTACCTCTACAATGTGAAAAGAAAAATACCCGCCCTAATTATCTCAAACATGTGGCTAGTTTTCAGTTCAATATTAAATTAATAAATCCACGCCGCTGGCTTAGAATTAAGATCGCGGCTATCTTGTGCTGCGGTTTGATCTTGAGCGGCTGTGGTGGTGGAAAAAAAGACACATCCGCTGATAAACCAGTTGCTGAAAACCAGCTAAGTATCGATAACTTTAGCCTGGAGCAATCCAATGATCAGGGTAAACCCTGGTGGAAAATGAAAGCCAAAAAAGCTTCTTACACCATCGATCGCAAAGTTGCCCAAGTAAAAGATTTAGCTGGGGAACTCTACCAAGATGGTCAGGTAATCATGAAGCTCAGCGCCCAAACCGCCAATGTGATTCAAGATGGCGAAAAAATCACTCTGCGGGGCGACGTAACCACCACTGAAGTCAGAAATCAACTGGTCGTGGTGAGCCAAGAGCTAGAGTGGCAGCCCAACCAAGATTTATTGACCATCAGCAAAGGAGTGCGGGCTACTCATCCCAAAGCCCAGATGACTGCCGATCGAGGTACCTACGTCAGTCGGCAGCAGAGGCTGGAGCTATTCGATAAAATCATCGCCGTTGCCCCCGCCGAAAATGTTCGGCTGCAAACCAGCTATTTAACCTGGGATGTAGACACTGCCAATATTAGCGGTGATAAACCAGTGAGGATCGATCGATTCAAAGAAGGTAAGCAAATCGAACAAGTCAATGCCGACAGTATCAGCTACAACATCAATAAACAGGTGGCCAAATTGGGTGGCGCTAGCAAAGTGAAGTTTAACTCCATAGAACAGGCCATGAAAGTCGAAGCCAACAGCGCAACTTGGGAGATTCAGCCCAGCATTGTGTCACTGCAAGACAAAATTCGCTTTGATGGCACTAAACCAGTACTGCGAGTTACTTCTAACAATGCACGTTGGAATATTAAGCAGCAGCTCATCACTGCCAGCAATGCCCTAGAAATTTTTGACCAAACCGAACAAGCCACCTTTACCGCCAACAGCGGCAGCCTAGATTTAGCCAAGAACACTGCTGTTTTAAACGGCAACGCCCGTGGCGCTTCCACCCGCAACCAGGCCAAAATCCAAGCTGAAAAAATCACCTGGGATATCACCTCCCAACAAATCACCGGCAAAGGCCAAATTCGTTACCAGCAGACCGATCCCGTCCTCAAAGTAAACGGAGCTGAAGCCCTTGGCAAACTCCAAGACCAATCGGTAGTAGTCACCGGCAACGGCAAAGATTTTGTCGAAACCCAAATAATTCCTAGCCCCGAAAGTTCCAGCAAATAAAAACACTGCTAAGATGAACACGAACTTTTTCTGCGCCCTATGAATACCTCCTTCACCAACGAAGAACTGCGCGATCGACGGCGGCAGCTTCGTAAAGAGCGACAAATCCGCACCCTGAAAGTTTCCTGGCAAGTATTGCTGCTGGGCGGCATCGTCGGAGGAGTGATTTGGGGCGTAACCCGACCAGATTGGACAATTAGCAAGCCCCAACAGGTCAGCATTGCAGGCAATCAGGCTCTTACCGAAAGCGCGGTGCGCAACATGCTAGGGCTGCGCTATCCGGCTTCTTTACTGCAAATTGAACCCCAAGCTCTCAACGCCAAGCTTTTAGCCCAAGGCAGTGTTGTAAAGGCCGCTGTCCATCGCGAGCTGATGCCGCCCCGACTGTATGTGCAAATTAGAGATAGATTGCCAGTGGCCGTAGTCGATCGAACCATTAACAGCAAAGTTACCAAAGGGCTGCTAGACGAAACCGGCCAGTGGTTGCCCCTCACCAGCTATCGATTAAAAGCTGAGGAAGTACCTAAGCTCCGACTCATTGGGAGCCAATCTTGTCCCGGCTGGTCTGAGCTATACCGGGCAATTCAACAGAGTCCAGTCCAGGTCAGCGAAGTAAACTGTCAAGATTCGCTGCATTTGACCCTAGCCACTGAAATTGGGATGGTGCGAATCGGTGAGTTCGATCGCACCAAAATTTACAAACAATTACAAAAAGCACATGAACTACGCAATTGGCAGCAGTCCACAGCGCTAAAAAATGCTATCGTCGATTTAGAAAATCCTCAGTCGCCCAAATTGCAAGAAATCGGCGGTAAGCCAGCCATTCCCATCATCAGTGAGGCTAAAACTCCCACCCCAATCAGGTGAATCAAATCAAGCAGATTGAATTAAGATTGTTAAGAACATTTACTTTTTGTGCAAAAATCCATCGATACTTAGCTAATGCCCGGTATTTTGGGTTTAAATATTCTATTTAGATTTACTCTTTATCCACTCCATCGAACAAACGGTTTCAGTTGGCAGTCAGCGCCTATTCAGAGCAATCAATTATGAGCAAACCCAACCCCATTTCATACCCAGGATTTAATAACCCCATGTCTGGCAACGACCCAATGTTCGATGAAATTGTCCCCAGCAGCGTCGCCAGAATTAAAGTGATCGGCGTAGGCGGTGGTGGGAGCAATGCGATCAATCGCATGATCGCCAGCGATATCACTGGCATCGAGTTCTGGACGATGAACACCGATGCCCAGTCACTCTCCAACAACGGTGCCAATCGACGGTTACAACTCGGTCAAAAGCTCACCAGAGGGCTAGGCGCGGGCGGCAACCCGGCGATCGGCCAAAAAGCCGCTGAAGAATCGCGTGAAGAAATCGCTGCGGCGATCGAAGGCGCTGATTTAGTTTTTATTACCGCTGGCATGGGTGGCGGTACTGGTACCGGAGCGGCTCCGATCGTCGCTGAAATCGCCAAGGAGATGGGTATTCTCACGGTGGGGGTAGTTACCAAGCCATTTACCTTTGAAGGCCGTCGTCGCACTAACCAAGCAGATGAAGGCATCGCCGCTCTCCAGAGTCGGGTAGATACATTAATTGGTATACCTAACGACAATTTGTTGAAGGTGATTTCTGAGCAAACCCCGATGCAAGATGCCTTCCGCTTTGCTGATGATGTGCTGCGATCGGGTGTGCAGGGCATCTCCGATATCATTATGATTCCGGGACTGGTTAACGTTGACTTTGCCGATGTGCGGGCAGTAATGGCCGATGCTGGTTCGGCTATGATGGGCACTGGTACTGGCTCGGGCAAAACCCGCGCAGAAGATGCCGCCAAAATGGCGATCGAGTCACCGCTATTAGAATCTTCGATCGAAGGTGCTCGTGGAGTAGTCTTTAACATTACTGGTGGCGTAGATCTGAGCTTGCACGACGTAAATAAAGCCGCCGAAGTGATCTACGCTGCCGTAGACCCCAACGCCAACATTATTTTTGGTGCGGTGCTAGATGAAAGAATGCAGGGAGAAGTGCACATCACGGTAATTGCCACTGGCTTCACTGGTGAATCCCAAACTCCACCGCCAGCTCTAAATAAATCAGCTCCTATGTCCTTGCCTAAACGCTCGGTTGCTCCCACTCCTCTACCGGTGCAAGAGTCTAAGGGCAATCAAAAGGGTGGACTGGATATCCCAGAGTTCCTGCAAACTCGTCAGCCTAAAAAATAATCAAGAAATCCGTTTTGAGCACCCCAGCCCTCCCAGCAAAGGAGGGCTTTGCTCATAGCCAAGACAGAAGGGAAGCAGTCTAAGTTAAACTGCTTCCCTTTTACTAATGATTTTAATACTCCCCGAGCAAGATTCGAACTTGCGACCGATCGGTTAACAGCCGATTGCTCTACCGCTGAGCTATCGAGGATTGCGGTTACTGGGTTTAGGCCAGTTTTCCCATTATAACCATGCCTGGGAGTTATTGGCAAGGGTTTAATCTATAATTTCTTTTGAAAAATGCGATTACTATTCTCAGCGCTATAGGTAGCGTAGTAAATTGATACACACGCTAAATTCCAAATCTCACGGATCATAAAGCAAAAATTATATATTGCAACTAGTGTGCTTGATCTAATACCAGATATGGCGTTCCCTTGGTTGGTCAATCCCCACATATCGGTGATTTCTAAATGCTACCAATTCAAGAATTTCCCTTAAATTCAGAATACAATATGACTCCCTGACAAATGGCTGCACATGGAACTATCTACCCTAGACCCTCTGCATTATGCTGAGCTAGTAAAAGACAGCGGAATTGCACCTGGTTTAGCCAGCTTGAATTTTCGATCGATCACTGGTGAGACTTGTTACGAGTACTTATTCATCTCCCCGGAGTTGCCCAGAAATAATGCTGGACAGGTAACTCCGGGCTGGCTGCGACGGTACACCAACTGCTTAGAAGGCGGCTGGTGGTGTGCAGGCTTAGATCCTTTGGCCGACTGGCAGCCGATGGAATGGGGAACTTTCAAGCCCAATAAACCCAAACGCAGCAAAGAAAACAAGCCGATCAAATATGAGCATCCGCCCCAGATGGCTACCAAGCTGTTTTGCTTGCGGGTAGATGGGGCAACTTGGCAGCAGGTAGCCCAACGCTACAAACAGGCTTTACCAGCAGGGATTACTCCCGACATCACCGAAGCGACTGGATTTTGGCAGTGGGTGATCGAACGCAAGCTGCCGATCGTGATTTGTGAGGGGGCTAAAAAGACTGCTGCGCTGCTATCTCAGGGATATGTGGCCATTGGGCTGCCAGGGATCAACAGCGGTTATCGAGTATCTAAAGACCTAGCTGGGAATACGATCGATCGGCAGCTCATCGCGGAGCTAGCGGTTTTTGCAGAGGTCAAGCGAGATATTTTGATCTGCTTTGATTACGAAGTTAAACCCAAAACCCTAGATGCCGTAAACCGGGCGATCGCCCATTTGGGGGAAGTCTGCCAAACTCGGCAGTGCTCGGTAAAAGTAATTCGCCTCCCCGGTCCCGAAAAAGGTGTAGATGATTTCTTGGTGGCTCAAGGCATCGCCCAATTTGAGAAACTGGCAGCAGCAGCACTAGATCTAGAGACCGATTTGGCGCGGACTCATCCTCACCATCGCCTCACCTATCCGGTGGCGGTTACTCTGCACCAACGCTATCTACAGCGTCTAGATTTTCCAGCGACCGGGATTGCTGGGGTGAAATCGGCCAAGGGCACCGGTAAAACCACTTCCTTGATTCCGCTGATCGAAGCCGCCCGCGCTGAAAATCGGCCAGTGTTACTGTTAACTCACCGGATTCAACTGGGCCGATTTCTCTGTGAGCGAATTGGGGTGAACTGGATCAATTCCAGCTTAGATCCCGGCAATAATTCAGCGGCTAGTTTGGGTCTTTGTCTAGATTCTTTGTGGAAACTCAACCCTGAGCATTGGTTGGGTGGCATTGTAATTTTGGATGAAGTAGAGCAGTCTCTCTGGCATTTGCTGAATAGCTCTACTTGCAAGAGCAAGCGATTAGTGATTCTCAAAACCTTTCAACGCCTGATTTTTCAGGTGGTAGCTTCTGGTGGCCTGGTGATTGGCCAAGATGCCGACTTGTCAGATATTTCGATCGATTACTTAGTAAAACTAGCAGGCTGCGAAATCGAGCCTTGGCTGGCGGTAAATGAGTGGCAGCCAGAAACTGGCTGGGAAGTGAACTTTTTTGATACTCCTAACCCCACGGCGTTGATTAATCAGTTGGAACAAGATTTATTAGCTGGCCATAAGTGCTATGTGACTACCGATAGCCGATCGGGTCGCTATGGTTCGGATACGCTAGATCAATATATTCGCAATCAGCTTCAGCACTTAGAAAATCAATATACTAAAACGTTGGTAATTTGTAGCCAAACCACTAATACCCCTGACCATCCAGCGGTAGATTTTGCTTCCCAGATCAACGATCGAGCCACGGAGTATGATGCAGTATTTGTGACTCCTACTCTGGGAACTGGGGTAAGTATTGATGTAGAACACTTCGATCGAGTTTATGGCTTGTTTCAGGGAGTGATTCCTGACCCAGAGGTACGACAGGCGCTAGCACGGGTGCGGGCGAATGTGCCGCGCTATTTGTGGTGTACCAAACGCGGTGTGGGGATGTTGGGCAGCGGCAGCAACAATTACCGCACCTTGGCTTTTTGGTATCAGGAAAACTACAAAGAAAGCTACGCTTTAATGTGCCCCAGCCAAGCTTTTGATGTGGATGTGCCGTTGATCTATGATCCTGTCCACTTACGGGCTTGGTCGAAGTTTGCGGCTAGGATCAATGCCTCGATTACTCTCTATCGGGAATCGATTCGAGCAGGGCTGTTGCTGGAGGGTCATCAAATTATCAATATCGATGGTGATAGTGAAAGAGAAAAGCTAGTAGAGCTACGGCAGGCATTGGTTCTGGCGGCTAAGACTGATAAAGACCAGGCTAAAAAGTTGATGGGTGAGATTTTTGCTCTTCAGCAGCAAGTGGGTGCCAAGACCAAGAAACACCAGTTGATCAAAGATCAAACCAAGAATATTCAGCAGCAGGCTAAGCAACAGGCTGCCAATGCGGTGGCCAATGCGCCAGATATTCGATCGGATCAATATCAATTTTTGGCGGGTAAGCGCTTTTTGACCGATGCTGAGCGCCAGCAGGTCAATAAATATATGCTGACACAGCGCTATGGGGTGAAGGTGACAGCAGATCTTAAGCTGAAAGATGAGCAGGGCTATTATGGCCAGTTAATGACTCATTTTTATCTGAGCTACCATTTGCAGTTTGCTAGTAACGATAAGCTTGCCCAGGCTTTTGATAACAACAATCCTGAGCAGCAGATTTTCTTGCCAGATATTAATAACTACACTTTAAAGATTCAAGGTTTGGTAGCTTTGGGTATTCCGGAGTTGCTAGATCCCGATCGACAGTTCACTTTGCAAGATCCTGATTTGGCAGCTTTGCAGCGGATGGCTTGTCTGTGTAGTCAGCATATTAAGCGGGCGATCGGTCTCAATTTATCTTTGGATGGCAAGGCGGCTAAACAAGATAGTTCGATCGTGATTTTTGGTAAGTTCTTGGGTCTGCTCGGACTAAAGTTGATATCTATTAAGACTAGCGGCAAGGGCAAGAAAAACAAAATCTACCAAATCGATCCTGAGACTTGGAACGATGGTCGTAATAAAATCTTTGCGGTCTGGAAACGCAATGCGGTCATCGATCTCAATATCTTGCAAGGCACTCCCGAAGCTCCAATCCTCAGCGATATCAACAAAGTTCCGGCAGGAGTTAGCTGAAACTACCTAATCAACGACATTCTATACACTCAAAAATCCCCTGCCTTGAAGCGAGGAGATTTTTGTAATGAGATGAATTTCCCTAACAGACTTTCGCCGACTAATGTAAATCTCTAATCGACTGCCTCCATCGCCTCCGTAAACGAAGCGAATCCTTCAGTCCAACAAACTTTGTCAACGGTCTTCTCTTCAATTAAAAATCTATCCAAATAGTCTCAAAATCCTGGCTGATCTTTCACACTACCAAATACGGGACTGTTACAGCGGAAAAATTGTAAGTCTGGCGGTCCATCATAGTTTCCACTCGATTTTGATTTCTTGAATACTTTGCTTCAGAGCTGGCAATCTAGCCTCTGTTTTGGCGATGACTTGGGTGATGAAGGCCGATAATTACTTAACAATCATCACTGGAATTGATGTTTTAAGGGTGTTCCATACCTCGATCAATCTTTGGTAGCTGATAGATTCATAAGCAGTAGATTCATATCTTTGTACCATTTGTTCTTTGATGCCTAGTTTTTCGGCTAGTTCTCGCTGGGTCATGCCTAGGCTGATCCGTTTTTGAATAAGTACTTTGGGTAGGTCTTCGATCGCACCCATGATGATTTCCACTTTTCCCGCTTTCAGATCATCATATTCTTGTAGCTCTTTCTGCATCTGATTAATTTGGGTTTGAAAGCCGTTACGGGTGGCTTCTACCATTAGGGGTGGAAGGGATTCTGCTTCTGTGGCTAAAGTTGTCAGAACTCTGGCTAGATCGTCGATTTTAGATTTGGTGATTTTATATTGGTATTCATTTTGGATCATGGCAGTTCATCCGGTAGTTCTTGGGGGTTGATTTCAATGATGCTTCTGAGTCGATTTTGTCTGTCGGTTTTGAGGAAAACTTGGAATTGGAACATGGTATCGGCGACTAGACTGCCACCAAAACGTTTTTTCTGCTCTGTGGCATCGATTAGTACTGGATCTAGTTGGCTAGAGTACCAATCAATTTCTAGTCGGTCAAAGCACCCATCAAAGTCGTTGGGAAATTCTTTGTCTGTTGTTAGGCTGCCACCAATCCAGATTTGGGTACATCCGACTTGGGCAAGCAGTTTGGCTAGACTAAAGAAGCCGTTAACTAGTTGCTCTCGGCGTTTGTTGCCGCTGAAGTAATCACGGAAGGCATCGCATGAAATTTGATAGTTTCCTGGGGGGAGGTATCCATAGGAGTTATATGGTGGAAGCATTTAGGAAATTTCGGTGCAATTCCAACTAAAATGATGTCTCGATAGTAACACAACTTTTATTTGGTTATTCTTTTTGGCGATCGATACCAATACGGCTTTTAGGTGGTTGTGTTTTTGGTGATCGGGGAAGTTGCGGCCTAAGTCGGGAGCAGAAATTATGAGATTTGGATATTTTTCATCAGTCTTATCTATCTGCTAGAATGGGAAAAATTTTATTTCTTTGATGGTGCTATGTATCGCTCCTCTCTGTTTTTGAATGCGGCTTTGATTGGAACTACTGTGGCATTAGTACAGCCATTGGCACAGGCCAAAACATCAGTAGAGGTTGGTCGTATTGCTAAGGCGATTACCGTACAAATTAAGCAAGTCGGGTCTGATAATGCAGGTTCGGGGATTCTTTTACAGAAACAGGGTGCAGTTTATACGGTGCTTACTGCTGGACATGTGGTAAATAGTGGATCAAACTTTACTCTCAAAACCTCTGATGGACAAATGCATCGGATGATCGCTGGTTCAATTCTTCCTTCTGGCAACAATATTGACTTGGCGGTACTGAAGTTTACCAGCGGCAATAACTACTCCTTAGCAAAAATCGGAACTTCCAATTCTCTTGAGGAACTCTCGCCGATTTATGTCGCTGGCTTTCCCAAGGCTTCTTATGCAATACCTGATCCCACTATTCATATTATTGATGGCAAAGTTATTGGTAAGGCCACTAATATTGACCATAAAGTCGCAGCCACTCTGCCAAATCATTGTCGTTAGTAAAATCCAGTAGGTCTATGGCGAGTTGTTCAAGTTGATCGATCGGCAGCACGCTTTCAGATCCTGATTAAGATCCTATCAAGAAAGCAAAAGCCAACAAGACCGACTAATTGACATCATCATCGAAGTAAGCCTCTATATCCATTCGATCGTGCAGAATCCGCACAATTTCTAAACCGCCAGAGGTCAGATGATAAAAAATTAAGTGTCTTCCAACATGATACTTCCGATACCCTGGGCGAATGTCATCACAAGCCTTGCCAAGCTGAGGCTCCTGCGCCAAAAGATGAAAAACAGCATCAAGTTTGGCCAAGTAAAGATTCCTCTGTTCCTTTCCCCAAGTCACTTGGGTATATCGACCAATAGAGCGCAAATCTTGTTTAGCTAACTCAGTAAGACGAAAAATCATCATCAGACAGCTTCATCCCGATCCAACTCTTCTATTAAGCCTTGTAAAGAATATTCAGCAGCCCCGCTTTTCTCCCCTTCCACCAGTGACTGCCTCAAAGCCATCAACTTCAGCTCTCGCTCTTCCAACAAGCGCAGCCCAGCACGAATAGCCTCACTAGCAGAAGAAAAGCGCCCATTATCAACCTGACTAGCAATAAACGACTCGAAATGCTCACCTAAAGTCACACTGGTGTTTTTCTGCATATTGTTACCCACACAAACTTTAATACCAACAGATATTATATATTGGTATCAACTTCATGTCTATTGGCTACTAAGGCTAACCATAACGCCGTAGCCACTCTGCCAAATCGCTGCTGTTGGTAAAATCCAGTAGATCTATGGCGAGTTGTTCTAATTGATCGATCGGCAGCGCCCCAATCTTTGCCAAAATTTCTTCAGAGATCTGTTCTCGGTGATCGATCGAATGATGTGTTTGTCACTTGTAAACGATGGCGAAGTTGATATTAGTTTGAGCTTATGTATTTTAAGGCTTCTGGAGTAGGATATCGATCAATTTCCTGCAAAGCTTGTCTTTCTAGTAGTCTTTCGACGTTATTGAATCCCAAAATTCTTGCTGTTATCACTTAGCAATGTTTTTTCGGGCACGGGCTTTGGCTAGACGCATGAGATGCTCTAGCTCCATGTAATGATTTAGCTCTGAGGTTTCATCTGAAGTCAATCCAGTAGTTTTTCTCGTCGGATCAAATCAGCAACGTGTTGTTTTGCTGCTTCTGACGGTTGGAATGCAATAATGCTGTCTGGAGTGGTGCCTTCTGCAATAAAGTCAATGACTTCTTCGTAAGCTTTTGATATCGCCATGTTTAATCCTTTTAAAAAAAATAGTTTGATGTGATGATAGCTTTTGGCTAGATCCAGATAGGGTTTATTTTTGCTAAGGGCGGCCATTCTATTTCTAGATCTTACAAATTCATAATAGCAATCTTGTTCAAGAATTTCGTGAGATACAGAAAGCTAACCATAACGCCGCAGCGACTCTGCCAAATCATTGCCGTCGGTAAAATCCAGTAGATCTATGGCAAGTTGTTCAAGTTGATCGATCGGCAAAACCTCAATCTTTGCCAGAATCTCTTCAGAAAGCGGCTTTTGACGACTTAGTTGTTTAATGACCATTTTAGCTGGATTAGCTTACGTGGGCGAACTTCCAATGAAAGTTGATAAAACAGCAAAAATTCGTGGGCTTGAATTCTTAACTGAGGTGCCATCCGATTCAGGTACAAGGCCGGGGCTAGCTTACTGGTCTGGAAAAAGAGACGGTGTTCACAATGAAGATGGGTACGCTAAAATCAAAGTAGACATAACGTTCTGCAACCAGCTAGATGAGCTTTGAGGCAGGTAATGAGTGTTCAAGAACTGCCAGAAGAACAACTTATTCGATTTGAAGATGTAACTCCAGCGCGGGATATCGTCGCTTTTTTTGCTGGCTCTCTAAAACCGTTGGTTAATCATCTAAACCTGCCTGTTTACTTGGGCTATGACGATTTGGATGAAATATTATTTACCTTTTTAACTTTGCCCTCAGGAAAAACTGTGACATTAGGGCAGTATCGAGGTTCACCACAGCTTGGGGTGGATTTATATGTAGACCCCAGCATTCAGGATGTGCCAGCAGTTATTTATGAAAGCTGTCAGCAATTGGAAATTTCGCACTCAGAAGTTACTTGGTTACATGCTGACGTTCAGAAGCAGGTCGATCGGCTATATGCAGAGAACGGAGATTTCCCTGGTGGGAGAGCGGGGGTTTTATTGATCGAGCCATGGCCAAAAAGCAGCGAACACAAGCCTTTAAAATGTTTCCTACATTCTCTTCGCATTTACGATCAACAAGTATTGTCTCCTGCTAATATCTTTGAAGATCATTCTGAGGTGTCGCAATTTTATTATCGACTGTTGAGAATGGCTAGTACTTCATCAGGGGTGAGCAATGAAAATAATGTGATTTCCATGAATGATTACATCGCTGCCGTTGAACCCGCTCAGCCAAATAAACCTTTAAAATAATCGGTATTTTGTTTGAGATAAATTATCTAAATCCACTACTGAACCAAAGCGAATAACTGGGAGTTGGGTGCTATTAACGATGATCATTCGTGAATTCATATCTCTGATCACTCTAGGCAGTTGAGAATTGAAGAATTCGATCATAGAAACAATTTCAATCATCAATGCCATTTGCTTGCCAACGCGATCGAAGTTCTTTGACAGTTAGTTTTTCCTTTTGCTTTGCGGTGGCCAGAAATTCAGAGAGCCACTCTTTGGGAACTTGTGTAAAAGTAGGGCTGCGATCGATAATCCAAAAATACTATTTTTCAGATGATTTTGCATCTCGGGTAATTCTAAGCAGTTGACCATTTAAGGATTCGGTAGCTCCGCTTGCGCCAAAGGCGATCGCAGAGACAGCTTCATCAATCTTGGCAGCAAGTCGCCGATAGTCTCTATTTTCGGTGCAGGCAATAATACCACTGTGCTCTATTTGTTCTCGATGTAAGCGAATAAAGTCTTGGCGATTAATGGTTAACACGGCTCGATTGTTAGCAGTAGCATAGGCCAAAACCTGATCATCAGGAATCCTTTGGTTAGCATTTCCTGCTTCTTGTACAGTCAAAACATCGTGACCAAGCAGTCGTAAATGATCAGTGGCGGCTCGGGGAAACTGTTCATCAGCATAGAATCTGGCCATACACTAGTCTTCTTCCTGTCTAGCGATCGCCCGATCGATTTCCCCAGCATATTGTTCAGCATAACGCCAAGCATTCACCAAGTCTTGAGCCGTAAGTGTGGGGTAGTTTTCTAAAATCTCTGCTTCACTACTCCCCATCCGTCGATAGCTAACTATGAGCCATACTGGAATACGACTTTCACAAATACAGGCTTCACCACCCATCACACCAGGCGTTTTGCTAATCCCTGGCCAAGTGCCCTCAAGGTTAAGACTATGCACCAACATCTGAATAATTTCAGTTTTTTGACTGTTAGGCAAAGAAAGAAGCTGCTCTTGTAATTCAGGAGTGACCATAGCCGTTAAGAATGTTTGATTCCATTTTAGCTGGATTAAGATGAATTATTAGATATCCTCAATCAAGAAACCCATACCAAAATGGCATGGGTTTCTTGATATTCAGAGAAAATAAAACTTACTCAGCTTTGGGGGCTTCAGCAGCCGGTTCTTCTAAACCGTACTTACTGCGGAACCGCTCTACCCGACCTTCAGTATCAATAATCTTTTGATTACCAGTATAGAAAGGGTGATTGCCCGACCACACATCAACGTGTAATTCTGGCTGGGTTGCGCCCACAGTCATAACTTCTTTCCCGTTACAGAAAACCTTGGCATCGGGGTACCAAGTAGGATGGATATCTGGTTTAGCCATGATCTTAAAAAAAATTGGTGAATGGAATTAACGCTTGGAGTACTGAGGAGCTTTCCGGGCTTTGTGCAGACCGTACTTTTTCCGCTCTTTACAACGAGGGTCACGAGTCAAATAACCTTCAACCTTCAAAGGCTTGCGGTTTTCGGGGCTGAGTTCGCATAGCGCACGAGCCACACCAAGTTTCACCGCATCCGATTGACCAGTCAAACCACCACCATGGGCGTTGACCAAAATATCGTAAGACCCTTCTAAGCCCAAAGTTTCCAAAGGAGCTTTAGCAGCCGATAGGTAGGAAGTATTGAACTGGAAGTACAATTCTCCTTCTTTACCATTAACAATCAGCTTACCTTCGCCCGGCACCAACCGGACTCTAGCTACCGCAGCCTTCCGCCGACCGGTGCCCCAGTAAATAGCCTTGCCGCTTTTATCAGTGGTTTGCATTATTTGTTACCTCCAGGGATAGTGTTGATAGTCAAAACTTCAGGCTGCTGAGCAGCATGGGGATGTTCAGTTCCAGCGTACACCTTCATTTTAGTGAACAGGTGTCTGCCCATAGAGTTCTTAGGCAACATGCCCTTAACGGCCTGTTCAATGATTCTTTCAGGGATGCGTACTTGCAGCTTCGCGAAAGTCTCGGTCTTCATTCCGCCGGGACGACCGGAGTGACGACGGTAGAGCTTTTGAGTGCTCTTTTTGCCAGTTACCTGAATTTTTTCGGCATTAATGACTACCACAAAATCCCCAGTATCAATATGGGGAGTAAAAGTAGGCTTGTTCTTACCGCGTAGCACCATCGCAATGGCAGTAGCTAAACGACCGAGGCGTTGGTCGGCGGCATCGACGATATACCATTTGGCATCGATCGTCTCTGGGGTGGGCAGGATAGTTTTTTCCATGGAATTAACTCTAAAAATCAGAAGTGTGATCAGCAGTAGGTTGAAGAAACCAATGCGGCTGAGTATCGAACCAAACTTTCTCGGGGAAAGGTGTGTAGGGGTAGCCAACTCGGAGCAGGCATAAACCCTTGGCGGGGGCAGAGTGTTTCACCGCTGGGCGGTCTTCCTGCTGCCAGATGTGAGTGAATGACTCAGCATCTAATTCGCTAGCACCGACTTTAACCAACAGTCCGACCAGTAAGCGCACCATTCCATACAAAAAGCCATTGGCTTGGATTTCGATTTGGATTAGTGACCCAGAACGCCGACAGCTCACCGCTTGCACATCTACCCACGAATGGGGACGGCTCGAATTCGATCGATGAAAAGCACTGAGGTGATGACGACCGAGTAGGGGCTGAAGCGCTTTGTCCATTAAAACCTCGTCCAAAGGAGCGTGGTAATAATGCCAACTATAGGGAGCCAAGAACAAATTGGGCAAGGCATCGGTATAGATGGTGTAGCGATAGCGCCGCCACTGGGCAGAAAAGCGGGCATGCCAGTCATCTGGCACAGGGGCAGAGCCGCGAATCATGATGTCATCTGGGAGGCGAGCGTTTAAAACCGCTTTCCAGTTTTCGGTGGGCACCGGGCTACAGACATCAAAGTGGGCGATCTGGGCAGCGGCATGAACTCCACTGTCGGTACGGCCAGCCCCGTGAACTCGAATCTGCTGATTCGGCACGACGCTGTTTAAGATGCCCTCGATTTCGGTTTGGACAGTGCGCTGATTGGGCTGACGTTGCCAGCCGTGCAAATGGGTGCCGATGTATTGAATAGCCAAAGCCACTCGCTGTCGCTCACCCTTAGGCAATACCAACCGTTCTCTCAAACCCTCAGGCAAGTTACATCAGCTCCAAAATAGCCATTTCGGAGTTGTCACCGCGTCGGCGCATGGTGGTTGTAACTTTGGTGTAACCGCCTTTGCGATCGGCGTAGCGAGTAGGCGCTTCGTTGAACAGGTTAGCAACAACCCCTTCATCGTAAACATAACCCATCGCTCTCCGGCGATCGGCCAAAGTGCCAGACTTGGCCAAAGTGATCATCCGATCGACTTCGCCACGAACAGCTTTAGCTCTAATTTTGGTGGTAGTAATCCGACCGTGGCGCAATACTTCAGTAGTAAGGCTGCGCAGTAGCGCTTTGCGCTGGTCGGCTGGTTTGCCCAGCTTGGGCACGCGGCAAGCGTGACGCATGGTGTTCTCCTGTTAGTTGGTTTATGAGGATTACAGTTGGGTGGGTGAGCGGAGCCGTTCGCGAAGCGTCTGCCCAAGCAGAATCCCACCCGACGGCAATATTTACTTAGGGTTTTTGTCGTGAGGAAGCATGATGCCCAAACGACGCTGTAGAGCTTCAATGACTTCTTCTGCCGATTTCTGGCCGAAGTTCTTGATTTCTAGCAGATCTTCTTGGGAATAGCCCATCAAATCGGAAACCGAGTTGATCTGCGCCCGCTTCAGACAGTTGTAAGCGCGTACCGACAGGTTGAGTTCCTCGATCGGCACTTGGCTGGCCGGATCTTCTTCGGAAGTAAACTCCGGCTCGAAGGGTTCCAGGCTGATATCTTTGAGCGGATTCAACAAATCCACCAAGATCTTCGCCGATTCGCTCAGGGCTTCTTGAGGAGTGACGCTGCCATTAGTCCAGACTTCTAAGATCAGGCGGTCTCTTTCGGGACAACCATCAACTCGCACATCTTCAACTAGGTAGTTCACCTTATTGACCGGCATAAACACTGCGTCAATTTGCAGTAAATCCATCGCCAAGCCTTGCTCCCGGAATTTATCCACCGATCGATAGCCCTTGCCCCGTTCGATGCGGAATTCCATTTCTAGCTTGCCGCCTTCAGCAACCGTGGCCACATACTGGTTTTGGTCTACTACTTCCACTTCGGAAGGTAGCTCAAACATTCCAGCAGTTACTCGGGCTGGACCAGTCACATTTAAGCGACCAATCTGGGGCTGAGCAGTATAGCTTTTCAGCACTACATCTTTCATATTCAGCAGCAGCTCCAGTACGTCCTGCCGCACGCCCACCAGAGTTGCAAACTCGTGGTTGACAGTGGTAAAACGGGTTTCGCCCTTTTCGCCGCGAATATTTTCTGACCGTACCAAACCAGCAATGCGGACTGCGGTAATTGCGGTGCCTTCTAGGTTAGACAACAATACCCGCCGCAGAGCATTACCAATAGTGGTACCCTGACCCCGATCTAATGGCTCCAGTACAAACTTGCTGTACTGAGTTTGGTTCGGTTCACTTTTTGATTCAATACATTCAATCTGGAACTGCACTACCAGTGACCTCCGTATAAGTAGTCTATTTGAGTTTGCAACTTATACCCGCCGACGTTTGGGCGACCGACAACCATTGTGGGGCACCGGCGTAACATCGCGGATCAACGTAATTTCTAAGCCAGCTCCTTGCAGAGCGCGGATGGCAGTTTCTCGACCGGAACCGGGGCCGCTAACCATTACTTCTACCTGACGCATACCCTGATCCATTGCCCGTTTGGCTGCACTTTCGGCAGCGGTTTGAGCGGCAAAGGGGGTGCCTTTCTTTGCGCCTTTAAAGCCACTAGCACCGCTAGATGACCAAGAAATTACGTCGCCATTATTATCGGCGATCGTTACGATGGTGTTGTTGAAGGTAGAGCTAATAAAGGCAATGCCACTGGGCACATTGCGTTTCGCCTTTTTACTACCTGATTTTTTCGCTGGTTGTCGAGCCATATTGTTGGTACTAAATATTGTTTAGTTAGGTGATCGATTTTGAATTTCAACTGATGAAAAACATTTTCTAGACTTGAATTTTTTTCCAAACCCAATCTAGAGTGAAAGAGCCTAGCCCTGAAATATCCCCATTCACAGCCAAAGGTCAATAGTCTCCTGGGAGTACTATCGACCAACAGCACGGATAGGGCGCTACTTATTTCTTGCCTGGAGCTTTCTTCTTGCCCGCTACCGTTGCGCGACGACCGCGTCTGGTACGAGCATTGGTGCGAGTGCGCTGACCGCGTACCGGCAGACCCATCCGATGACGACGACCGCGATAGCTGCCGATGTCTACCAAACGTTTGATGTTCATTTGCTCCCAACGGCGCAAATCACCTTCGATTTGATAATCTTTCTCCACGGTTTCCCGTAGAGAAGCAATATCGGCATCACTCAGGTCTTTAACGCGGGTATCGGGGTTAACGCCAGTTTTGGCCAAAACCTGTTTAGCTCTGGTCAAACCAATACCATAAATGTATGTGAGACCAATCTCGACTCGCTTGTCGCGAGGGATGTCTACACCTGCTATCCGTGCCACACTTCAATGCTCCTAAGAATTAACTTTAAATGTCCTAGGCAGACCGTAGAATAATTGATTCAGAAGATTTCAATATCTCTTTCACAACCGCCCGATCGACCGAGGAAAATACCACCATTAAACGAGTAACTCGGTTTAACCTTGGCGTTGTTTATGTTTGGGGTTGGTACAGATGACCATTACCCGACCACGACGTTTGATGACGCGGCACTTTTCACAGATCTTTTTAACAGACGCTCTAACTTTCATGCCAAATGGGGGGCAATACTGCAAGTTTTACATTATAGCCAAAGGGGAGACTGCTGTAAAGAATTGAAACTCTTCAGCATGAGCCGATTTGACGCTTACCAGCAAAAACAGCCCCTTCTGCATTAACAGAAGAGGCGGCTTAGGTAATGGGCAATACAAGATTCGAACTTGTGACCTCTTGCTTGTAAGGCAAGCACTCTAACCGCTGAGTTAATCGCCCGCTGATTGATTACCGAATATCAACAATAAGAGGTTTATGCCCAACTGTCAACCCCCATGCTCATGTTTTTCTGGCTAGAGTTGTTTTTATTCTAATTAGCGGTTGACGAGAAGGAGCGATCGCCCAATCATGAGGTAATACAGTCTGCGTTTCATCACTATTTTGGATTCTCATCTTCACTCCGATCTAAATCATCGTAACCCCAGCACGATCGAGTCTCTGATGCCGATTTGGGGCTGGCTATATCAACATTATTTTCGGGTTACGAGTGATGGCTGGCAGCATATTCCTGCAAATCGACCGTTCTTGGCGGTGGCCAGTCACAACGGCGGCTTGGCAGCTCCAGATATGTACATGCTGATGTACGAATGGTTTTACCGCTATGGTACCGATCAACCAATCTATGGACTAATGCACCCAGAAGTGTGGAATGTCTCTCAGCCGATCGCCAAAATGGCCATGGAATGTGGAGCCTTAGCCGCCAAACCCCAATCTGCCATGCGGGTCTTACGTCAAGGTGCGCCAGTGTTGGTCTATCCCGGCGGCATCGAAGATGTTTTTCGTCCTCACCGCTGGCGCTATCGGATCAATTTTGCTGGTCGCACGGGCTTCATTAAATTAGCCCTGCGGGAAAACGTGCCGATCGTTCCTACCGTGTCAGTGGGTGCCCACGATAGTCTGCTGATATTGGGCAATGTCTATCCGGTAGTCAGCGAAATAGTCCATAAATGGGGGCTGCCCTGGCTTGGAGGGCTAGATCCTCTGACACTGCCAATCTATTTAGGCTTTCCCTGGGGGATAGCCTGTGGCCCACTGCCCAATATTCCTGCCCCGGTACAAGTGCATAACCGAATCTGTGCGCCGATTGTGTTCGATCGATCGGGTCGAGATGCCGCCAACGATAAAGACTATGTGTGGTCTTGCTATCGACAAGTCAAACGGCTGATGCAGCAAGAATTAATTGCTCTGGCCAGAGAACGCCACCCCAGAAACTAGTAGATTTTCAAAATACCCACTAGGCTGATATCATTAGCTCCTAACCTGGATAGAGTGAACAGCGTTCCATAGGTATTTGATTGTGACCAACGTAGCAGCAGAACTAGCAGCAAGATGGCAACAGCGGCTGAGTGTGGAATGTGCTCAGCACAATTCTGCTACCCATCATGGAGTTGTGCAGTGGCTAATCGGGGTCAACCAAGATCGATACACCGAAATGAACCCCGAGCAGTTATTGATCGCCACTCAGGCCATGGACTACCGCTATCGGATCTTGCTCCAACGCTATTTGGGTGTACCTTCGGAAAAAGCTTATAAAAATTTGATGCAGCGGTTGGGCAGTCTGGCGATCGTCCGGGAAAAAATTCGCTCTTGGCTTTCGGTTAGCCGCGATCGGCAGCGTACCGTAGTAGATGTGCTGCAAGAAGTTGTTCAAGAAATGCTCCAAGGCGATAAATACATTCGTCAGCAGGTGGAGTGGATCGCCCAATGCACCAAAAATCCTCGTTTGCGCGATGCTCTAATGCTGGCGACTTTAGAGGAATACTGCCTCCGCCCCATTCGCAATCAGCCTTTGTTAGCCTACCGGTTTGTCAATTATCTGCGCCGCAGTCAGCGAGGCGGAGTTACCAATGTTCCTCGCGATGATCTAATCAAGGTGGTCTCTGATTCCGTCACCGATGAATCTGGTGAATCCTCTTTTAATTTTTTAGACCAACAGGTCTTAGAGGCGCACCAAGAACAGCAAGAATGGGAAGAAACCCAGCTTTTGCGTGCCAGAGTCAGGGATGAGATGCTGGTCTATCTGGAAGACAATTTAGGTGTAGATGCTAAAGAATGGCTGCGTCTATATTTAATCGGCAAAACTCCCGAAGAGATTGCCCAGCAGCTCAATATGGATATCAAACAGGTCTATCGCTTGCGCGAAAAGATTTCTTATCATGCGGTCAAAGTGTTCGCAGTTAAGAGCCAGCCCGAGATGGTGGCCGAGTGGCTGAAAACATCTCTGCAAGATAACAGCATGGGTCTGACCGTCAGCCAGTGGCAAGATTTTAATGCGGGCTTAGACTCTAAGCAGCAGCGGATTATGGCCGGGATGAAAGCAGGGGAACCGGTGGAATCGATCGCTAAAGATTTAGGACTCAAGACCAATCAAGTAATCAGCGAATGGAGCCAGATCTATTTAGCTGCTCAAGAAATCCGCAGTAGCTAAAGACAAACAGCTACGAAGATAAAATTTGTTCTCGTAGATACTTTTATGGGAAATGAGTCTTATGGATAGATAACGTGGGTACTATAGAAGCAACTGACTAAAGAGCAACTCTGCGGGGGAACTCAATCATGCTAGGCCGTTCAACAACTTGATAACCTAGCAAGATGCCAGTACCGAGGTCTATATTATTCACATCTTCGAACATGACGTTGACTGCCCGAATAGCTCACATCAGTTCTTACTTACCAGCCAAAATTCTTCATAATGATGAACTGGCAGAAATTTATGATGGTTGGTCAGCAGATAAGATTTATCAAAAAACAGGCATCGTCCAAAGACATATTGCCGCAGAAGATGAGACGGCCGGAGACTTAGCCCAGAAGGCAGCTCAAAAGCTTTTTACTACCCATCTCATTTCGCCAAAAGATATTGACTTTATTATTTTTTGCACCCAAACCCCAGATTATTTTTTACCAACAACAGCTTGTTTACTACAAACTCGCCTTGGTATTTCGACTAATGCTGGAGCCTTTGATCTAAATCTTGGTTGTTCAGGCTTTGTTTATGGATTATCAGTAGCTAAGGGATTAATTGAAACTGGAGCTGCTCATAAGATTCTATTTTTAACTGGAGATACTTACTCCAAAATAATTCA
Source organism: Synechococcales cyanobacterium bin59.metabat.ball.084 (assembly GCA_013297675.1). GTDB lineage: Bacteria > Cyanobacteriota > Cyanobacteriia > Cyanobacteriales > Chamaesiphonaceae > JAAFHZ01. Next base: position 31,518 of record JAAFHZ010000004.1, read on the forward strand.
TCCTTTAGATAAAAGCGTCCGTACTTTATTTGGAGATGGGGCAACAGCAACATTAATTGAAGATAGTGGTCAACCAGAAAAAGAATTTATTGGCTCATTTCTATTCGGGACAGATGGTGCAGGCGCTCATAACTTAATAGTTGAAGCAGGAGGATTTCGTTTGTCAAATTCATTAGTTACAGCTCAGGAAATACAAGATCAATCAGGCAATGTACATTCACAAAATCATCTTTTAATGAATGGTTCAGAAGTCATGACTTTTACTCTTTCTTCTATCAGTAAAGCTTTGAAAAAATTCTTAAGTAAAGTTGATTCTGATATTAGCGATTTTGATTATGTAGTAATGCACCAAGCTAATCGCTTTATATTAGAAGCACTACGAAAGAAGTTGAACATACCAGAGCCAAAATTTCCTATCTTTCTAGAGAACTGTGGAAATATTACATCGTCAAGCATTCCTCTGACATTAGAGTCGATGTTTGATAAAAATTTTATCAAACCTGGCGATCGGTTACTATTAGTTGGATTTGGGGTAGGTTATTCTTGGGCAGTAACCGAAATTAGATTTTAATTATTCCAGGAGTTTATAATGCAATCATTTTATGAAGGGTTAGCTGATATTTTAGAAATCGAAATCAGCGAAGTATCTGGGGAGTTGAATTTATCTGAAATAAATTGGGATTCCTTAGCTTTTATTTCTACCATAGCACTTATTGATGAATGTCATGGTATTGTTATCGGCGGACAATCTCTAGAAAATTGTAAAACAGTTGGGGATATCGAAAAATTGATTGAAGATAAGCAGAAAGGCAAGTGAAATGAGTAAAGTCGATTCGCTAGCAGGTAAAAGGTTAAAGACACAGGGCAGCAAGATTGCTGGAATAGTCGCTTGTTTACCAACTAATTTAATTGCAAATGATTACTTTGAGCAAAAGTTTGGAGCAGATGTTGTTCAGAATGTAGTCAAAATAATTGGTGTTGAGCAGCGATATTGGGCAACAGAATCAATTTCAACAGCAGATCTTTGCTGTCAGGCCGCGATACATTTAATGAGTAAATTAGATTGGAGTCCAGAGTCAATTGATGCTCTAATATTTGTATCTCAAACACCAGATTATCGATTACCAGCCAGCGCGTGCGTTTTACATGGCCAACTTCATCTAGCGTCATCTTGTTTAGCATTTGATATTAATCTTGGCTGTTCAGCCTATCCCTACGCATTGTGGTTGGGCATGAATATGATCCAATCTGGTGCTGCCGAAAGAGTATTACTAGCCGTCGGCGACACTGGCAGCCGGTTTGTAGATCCAACAGATCGTGCTACTAGTATGCTATTTGGTGATGCAGGAACAGTAACGGCTCTAGAACGCTGTCATAACTCTACTGGAGATACTTTTTTCATTCTTGGTACAGATGGAAAGGGCGCACATAATCTAATCATCCCCTGTGGTGCTTACAAAGATTATTCTTTAGTAAACGATTCTAGATTGACCGATCGCAATCCAAACTGCTTGTTCATGGACGGTAGTGAAATTTTTAATTTCACCTTACAAGTAATACCATCATTAGTAACCTCAACAATTGATTTCTCTAACTATCAACTAGATGAATTTGACTCTTTCTTATTTCATCAAGCTAATTCTTTTATGTTGAAACATATAGTTAAAAAAGTGAAGTTGCCAGCAGACAAAGTTCCAATCAATATCCATAAATTTGGAAATACTAGTAGTGCATCAATTCCATTATTAATGATTGATAAGATGTCTGATTCACTACGAGAAAAATCTATGAAGCTAGCGATGTTCGGTTTTGGAGTCGGGTACTCTTGGGGTTCAGCCACCATGAATATTGGGCCAATAGAAGTAATTGACATAATTGATTATGAGGAGGAAAGTTAGTAATGAATAACCTAATACTACCTTCAGGATACATATCAGAATCGATCTTTGCCAAAGAACAAAAGTTGATTTTTCAAGACACATGGCAATTTGTAGGTTTTGTAAATGACCTGGCAAATCATAATGATTTTGTCACTCGATTAATAGGTGGGAAGCCAATAGTTATTCAAAACTTCAAAGGTGAGCTGAGAGCCTTTGTTAATATATGTCGTCATCGACATAGTGCTATTCAGTGTTCTGCCAAAGGAAATAGACACTTAAGCTGCCCCTATCACGGGTGGACTTATGATAGTTGTGGTGTAGCTCGTGGAATTCCCAATAAAGATGATTTTGATATCAATGATTTTGATAACCTATCAAGCATTACCCTGCTGAGCTATCGGGTTGACACCTGTGGTAGCTTTGTATTCATTGCATCTAAAAACCAAACAAAGTCATTAGAAGAACATCTCGGAGAATCTCGGTTTTTCCTGGCCGAAATTAGTAACAGTTTTGGTGAAAAGGTAGATGAATTCAAACTGCTCAAAAAATCGAACTGGAAAATTTGTATTGAAAACACATTAGATTCTTATCATGTTGACGTTGTTCACAAAACTTCTTTGGCAAATATAATAGCGCAAGAACAAGTCAAAATTATTCAACAACCACATTCACATACTATTATTAATCTCTCAGAGAACAGCGATCGCCGTCGCTGTAAAATCAACAGCCTGTTAGCCGATCGACCATGTAAATTTAATGGTTATATTCACCACTTAATTTTCCCAAATTTAACTATTGCTACCACTCAAGGCACGAGCTTCAGCGTCCAATCTTTTGAACCAATTGCTGCTGGCTTAACGCAATTTACCACTTCCGTCTTTGAAGTAGACTATAATAGCTGCCCTAAAGCAATTTCCACAGCATTAGCCAAACAGGTTGCTAAATATAATCGGCAAGTATTTCTAGAAGATCAAATAGTCTGTGAGTCTGTCCAACAAGGACTAGAAAAGTCGGAAGATAGTCACCCAGGATTAATGAATATTAAGGAAAGTCGTATTTTAAGTTTTCAGAGTGCATACAATGAAATAATGTTTAACCATGAATTTATAAAAAACAGAGTGAATAATGAAAATATTTGCATCTGATGCTTTATTAGGCAAAACTTTTCTTGTTACTGGAGCCTCATCCGGATTAGGTAGAGCTACATCTATTTTAATTGCCGCCTGCGGAGGTCAAGTTTTGGCTTCGGGAAGAGATTCTTCTCAATTAGCAGCATCAATCAATCTAATGCAGGGCGACAAACATATTGCCTTACCGTTTACTTTATCTACTGCCGATTCCTTAGCTGATTGGATCAAATCAGTCACCTTAGAATATGGCGCTCTATCTGGTATCTTTCATAGTGCAGGTACAGCATTAATTAGACCAGCCAGAATGACTCAACAATATCATTTAGAAGAGCTAATGCAAAGCAGTTTATATTCAGCCTTCGGCATTGCGCGAGCCGCTGCATCGAAGGGTATAATTATAGATGGTGGATCTATTGTAATGATGTCTTCGGTAGCCGGAGCGCGAGGTCAATCAGGAATGACCGCATATTCAGCAGTAAAGGCCGGAATTGATGGTTTGGTAAGATCATTAGCCTGTGAGTTAGCACCTCGTAAAATTAGGGTGAACTCGATTGCTGCTGGTGCAGTAGAAACTGAAATGCACACTAAATTAACTACAAATATTGCTGGTACCCCCATGTTAGACAAATATGAGCAGGATCATCTGCTAGGATTCGGTCAACCAGAAGATATTGCTAATGCTGCTTTATTTTTGCTTTCTGATGCTGCAAAATGGGTGACAGGAACTAACCTAATAATTGATGGAGGATATATGGCATGACAGATAAGTTAAGATGTATTTTAGCTGGTGCAGGTGCTTTTGGTAGAGAGCTGATCAATTGGGCCCGTGATGCAGAAATAACAGGTTCCTTTCCCACATTAGCTGGTTTTATCGACGACACCCATCATAAATTGCAAAATTCTTCATACAATCTCTCTTCATTAGGTAGTATTCAAGCTTATCAGCCAGGAACGAATGATGTTTTTTTACTAGGAGTATCAGATCCACAAGGGAAAGAAAGTATAGTGAACTTATTAAAAAGTAAAGGAGCAAAATTCATTAATCTCATCCATCCTACAGCAATTTTGGCCAAAACTGCGACGATCGGCGAAGGAACGATCTTATGTCCTTTGTCGATCGTGTCTGCCGATGCAATAGTGGGCAGTTTTGTCACAGTTAATAGCTTTTCAGGCGTGGGTCATGATGTTTTAGTTGGGGACTACACCACCATGAGCAGTCATGTCGATTTAACTGGGAGGGTGCACTGTGGTCGCTCTGTATTTTTTGGTACTGGAGCAAAAGTTATACCTGATGTCTCGATCGGTGATCAAGCTATCATTGGAGCTGGAGCATTAGTAGTGAGAACTGTGCAATCTGGTTCTACTATGTATACAATGCCAGCACAAAAATTAAAATTGATAAGGTAAACCTACTCTCACAAGTTATTACTGGTCTGTTGTGCTTACCAATAAAATCTTGGGTATTCTCTGTAAAGTGAGAACATTAGAGGATAGGCAAATGGCTAGTCTTGGACAAGAACTGGTTAGTGGTACTGCGCAAAAAACACCCAGTTTGCCAGATTTAAATATTTTACAAGGTGCGCCTGTTTTTCAAGATAAGCTACATGTTGGCCGTCCCAATATTGGTAATAGAGATCGTCTGATAGAAAGAATCAATGATATTCTTGATAGAAAATGGCTAACTAACAATGGTCCTTACGTACAAGAGTTTGAACAGCAAATTGCCAATTTTATAGGTGTCAAACATTGTATTGCCACTTGTAATGCCACGATTGGCTTAGAAATTGCTATTCGTGCAGCAGGATTGAAGGGAGAAGTGATTATCCCTTCTTTTACATTTATTGCTACAGCTCATGCCCTTCAATGGCAAGAAATCACTCCTGTATTCTGTGATATAGATCCTTTAACTCATACAATCGATCCTCAAAAAATAGAGTCAATGATTACCCCGCGTACTACTGGGATTATTGGGGTACATTTATGGGGGCAAGCCTGTAATATCGAGATTTTAAGTAAAATTGCGAGTAAACACAATCTCAAGCTTATCTTTGATGCTGCTCATGCTTTTGGCTGTTCTTACCAAGGACAGATGATTGGTAATTTTGGAGAGCTTGAAGTATTTAGTTTTCATGCTACTAAATTCTTAAATTCTTTTGAAGGTGGCGCTGTTGTTACTAACAATGATGAATTAGCAGCTAAAATTCGCTTAATGGAGAATTTTGGTTTTGCAGGTCTAGATAACGCTGTATATGTCGGAACTAATGGTAAAATGAGTGAAGTTTCTGCTGCAATGGGGATAACTTCATTAGAAAGTATTCATGAATTTATTGAAGTTAATTACCAGAATTACAAAAGCTATGAACATGAACTATTTGGGCTTCCTGGTGTTTCACTGTTTAAATACAATAGAGCAGAAAAAAATACTTATCAATATATTGTCTTAGAAGTAAATGAATCAATAACTCATATTACCAGAGATCAGATAATTGATATTTTACACACTAATAACATTATTGCTCGTAAATACTTTTATCCCGGCTGTCATAGAATGAAACCATATAATTCTTACTTTCCTCACGCCGGATTATTGCTACCAGAAACTGAAAGATTGTCTGACCGAGTTTTAATTCTGCCAACAGGAACATCTATTGATAAATTTCAAATTCAATCTATTACTAAAATCATTAAAGATGTTATTGCAGAAGCAATGAAAAATTTGCCAGCAGGAAACAATACAGTTGATATATCCCTCAATTAAGATATTTTAGAAGTCTCAGAGAAATTGATAATAGGTTAAAGAAAGATAATATGTGTACAAAAGAAAGATTGAATTTCATTGTTGTGACACCAGGATTTGTTCCTAATGTTGGTGGAGTGGTTGCTCTTCATTGTTTAGCCAAAACCATTCATGAATTTAATATTTCTTGCAAAATATATGATTTTTCTGGCTGCAAAACTCCAAATGATATTTTCGATCTTTATGCATCAGAATCTGATATCAATAGTTCTACAATTGTTGTTTATCCAGAAGTGGTTCCTGGTAATCCATTAAATGCAAAACATGTGGTTAGATGGATTCTTTGTGAGGTAGGAATTCATTGCCCTGCTGATATATATTCGACTTGGGGTGAAAATGATTTTGTTTATCATTATAATACTTTTAATGTCACTAAAAACGTAAATTCATACAATTTGCTTTCACCAATTTGGATTAATCCCAAACTTCAAAATCAACAGAAATCAAGAGATGGATATTGCCATATTATTCGCAAAGGTCATAAGTTTCACCAGCCACTAGAATATATTCATCCTCATGATTCTCTGTTACTTGAAGATGAGATATCACAAGAAGTGTTGATTCATATATTCAACACAAAAAAATATTTGATTTCTTATGATCCATATTCTTATATCAGTATTATGGCTGCTTTGTGCGGTTGTGTTTCGATTATAGCTCCATTAAAAAATACGACTAAAAAGCAATGGCTTGCAAGCTTGTCTATATCGGCATTTTTAGAGTGCTATGAAGAAGAAGATCTCAAAGGGATTGCTTATGGATTAGCAGAGATAGATTATGCCCAGAATACATTATTGGATGTTTCAAGGCAACAAGATATTTCTGTGCAATATGGAAAAAGAACAGTAAAAAAATTCATAAATGATCTAATCGATGCCATTGATACCTCATCAGCACCATTAGATGATTTTAAAAATCAAAAGATTTTAAATGTGTCAGATGTATTCTTTTCTGATTTTGTTGCATTGCATAAGCTAAAAACCTTAGATACATTCAATGGTTTACAGCTATCACGCAGACAGTTAGCAGAACAATGCTTAAACCTTGAAGCTCATCAGATAGCAAGCTGGTATCAAGGGTTATCTGGAAAAATCCAGCCGATGTTGCTGCATGAGAATAATGAAAATAGAAATACATCATTAGAAGATCAACAATTTATTAATTCGCTATTAACACTTATAGCACAAGAAGCTGACCAACCAGAAAATATTAGAATACTTTTAGCAGCAATGCTTTATTATCGTGCAGATGAGATGCCCTTATCATGCGATTTATCTAAGATTCCAGATTGGTTATTATCAGATTACTTGAAGTATTTATTTCCAAGGTCTGTTGTCTTCTATCAGATAGAAGAGTCAGAAAAATACTATGTCTACATGTGCAAATGGATCGATTACTTGCATAGTGCTATAATTAACCATTCTGACCACTCTTATTGGCATCAAATTGTTGATATCTTTGTTCAAGTTGCTAACTTTATTCCTATTAACATTAATAACCATAACCTCAAAGATGTTTATGTAAAGCGGGCAGAAATAATTGAATTCTTTTTAAAAATCAACGGTCATGAATTAGAATATGAGTTTAATCACCTGCCATTGGCTAAGAAAAAAATCAAGTTAGGTATTATTGTTTATCAAAATATTCCATCTGCTGAAACCTTTGCAACTTTACCTTTCTATGAATATCTCAGCAGAGATTTTGAAGTATTTTTATATACTATTCGCAAATCAGAAGGAGCGTTAGCAGAATACTGTCGAAGCTGTGTCAATCATGCCAAATTATTACCCAATGATTTTGAAGGCCAAATAAACTCTATTAGAGAAGATAATTTGGATATTTTATTCTTTGGGGGAAATGTGACGGCTATTACTAATCAGATGTGTCTATTAGCTAGTCATCGTTTAGCCAGAATTCAAGTCACTAGCGGTGGATCGATCGCCACTACCGGGCTTAAAAATATGGATTACTTTATCTCTGGAACCCTAACCGATCCAGATCAAAATGCCCAATTACAATACCAAGAAAAGTTATTACAAATACCTGGCACTGCACATTGCTTTAGCTATGGTAATGATGAGGTTATTGCCCAGATTGAAGTAGATCGATCGAGCCTAAATATTTCACCAGAAGTAGTTGTTTTCACCTCTGGTGCCAATCTATTCAAAATAGTCCCTGAGTTATTTCATGCTTGGGCAAAAATTATTGCCCAAGTGCCTGATGCCGTATTGATGCTTTTACCCTATGGTCCTAACTGGTCAAAAAGCTACATTAAACAACCATTTGAGGAAAATTTGATTCACATATTTGCAGAATATGGGTTGTCTGTAGACCAGTTAATTATTTTAGATCCACAACCGGTACCAAATAGAGCTGATGTCAAGTCCTATTACCAAATCGCAGATATTTATTTAGATTCCTTTCCCTTTGCGGGCACAACTTCTTTAATTGAACCATTACAAGTTGGTCTACCAGTAATTGCCAGACAAGGAAATTGCTTCCGATCGGCAATGGGTGCGGCAATGATCCAGTCTTTGGGTATTGCAGACTTAGTGGCCACCAGTGAAGAATCATATATTCAATTGGCTGTTAATCTGGGCAATAATATAGCACTGCGTCAACAAAAAAGTATTGAAGTTCAAACAAAAATGCAGAATAATCCTAGCTTTTTGGATAGTCGAGCTTACGCTGCAAAAATTGGTGCATTGTTTATTGATCTGTTCGATCAATATACTAAAAATGCCCAAAATGAAAGCTTACAACTAAGAGATACAAATCTGATGGTTTTTCCTGATTGGAACCAATCTGAAGAATCAGTAGGTAATGAGTTACAACAGGTCATCCAAACATTAGCAACTCAACCCAATGCCCAAAATACAACCCTCTTAATTGATACCACCAATATTGCAACAGAAGATGCTCAAATGTTTTTGTCGAGCATTGCAATGAATATTATGATGGAGGAAGATTTAGATATCTCCGAAGAGCTAGGCATTTCTTTGATTGAAGATTTAAACAATATTCAATGGGAAAATTTGTTACCTAGAATTAATTCCAGAATTGTGATGGATTGTGATGATCGGGCAACAATAGACAATCTTTTGCCAATACAACTAACCACTAGCAGCTTATCAAATCTTTCAGTCACAGCCTTGGCAGAAGACAAGGGTAATATTGCAGTGCAAGAAAGACCTCCAGCTCTAAAGCACTCCCAGGATCAAATATCATCGCCCCAAACATCAAAAGCTCCTATTCGACTACATATTGGTGGTCAAGAGTATCATCAAGACTGGAAGATTTTTGATGCTTTGCCACGAGAGGAAGTAGATTTTATTGGTAATGCTAAAGACCTCAGTCAATTTGCCGATAATTCAATAGCTGCTATTTACACTAGTCATGTACTAGAACATTTTCATTACCTACTTGATGATGAGTTATCATCAACTCTTAAAGAGTGGCATCGAGTGCTAGAGCCTGGTGGAGAACTAATGGTTAGTGTCCCAAACCTAAAAGTGATTTGTTCTTTATATGTAGATCCTCATACCCCAGCAAATGATCGATACCATCTAATGAGAATGATCTTTGGTGGCCAATTAGATGAGTATGATGTTCATAAGGTCGGCTTTGATCAAGATATTTTAGGCATGTATTTACAAAATGCTGGTTTTCGTGATTTACAAGTAGTATCAGAATTTGGTTTGTTTAACGACTGTAGCTCATTATTATTTGGAGGTGTACCAATTAGTTTAAATATGATTGCCAAAAAATGATTTTGGTAAGGGATAGTAAGATTATTCCTCATCCATTGATAGGATTGGTGAGGTTGATTGGGAAAGTAAGCGACTAGAGCCGCAGTGTGGACAAGGAATCTTATCGGCGCTAAGACTGGGAATAGGTAAACCGCAGTCATAGCACATGCGATAGTTTCCTGGTTCCAAGTTATGGGTGACAGCCACCCGTTCATCGAAGACAAAGCAGTCACCTTGCCATTGACTTTCGGCTGCGGGGATTTGTTCGAGATAGTTTAAGATGCCGCCTTCTAGGTGATAGACCTCAGAAAATCCTTCAGCGAGTAATAACGAAGTCGCTTTTTCGCAGCGAATACCGCCGGTACAAAACATTGCTACTTTACGGTGTTTAGTCGGGTTGAGATTTTGACGCACGTATTCAGGAAAATCGGTGAAGGCATCGGTATGAGGATCGATCGATCCCTTAAACGTGCCAATCTCTACTTCATAAGCATTGCGAGTATCGATGACTAAAACCTCAGGATCTTGAATAAGAGCATTCCAATCTTGTGGTGCTACATAGGTGCCTACTTGTTTGCTGGGATTGGCTAAGGGTTGTCGGAGCGTGACAATCTCGGCTTTGATTTTAATTTTTAGCTTAGAAAAAGGCGGTTTGCCAGTGCAGATAGCAGATTTATGGCTGAGATCGGCAAAGCGCGGGTCTTGGCGCAAAAAAGACAACGCAGCATTGACAGTTTCGGTACTGCCACAGATCGAGCCATTGATACCTTCGGTGGCAATTAAGATGGTGCCCTTAATTTCGTGGGCTTCGCAGTAGCTCTGTAACTGCGCTTGTAATTCTGGGCAGTTGTCGATCGCAATAAATTTATAAAAGCTGGCAATGGCAATCATCCCAAGACTCCCGAACATCGACCTGCCATTATAGCACCGCGCTCATTGCGTGAGTCTATTTGGGCGGCTGCTGCTGGGCTTTTTTGATCGCTGCTTTTTTCTTGCGCACTTTGACGGCTAAGGCTGCCCGATCGACCAAAAATCCGGCCACCGGGATTTCTTGAAATTCGCGCTCGGCTTCTAGTTTTTTTAGCTCGGTATAATCCACCCACTGGATGCAGTTGACTGGACAGGTATCGATCGCCTCTTGCACGGTGTCTGCGGAGTCACCATCTTGGCGAACTACTCTCGATCGACCGTTTTCTGGCTCTATGTAAAAAGTGTTGCGGGCGACATGGGCGCAGAACTTACAGCCAATGCAGGTTAATTCGTCTACATATACTCCCCGCTGGCGCACGATGCCGCCCAGCTCTGGCTCAAAACCAGAGCGATCGCTGATATCTCGCAGTACACCGCCCAACTCTGGCGAGTTATTTGGGGCGTTACCGCTCACTATGCGGACCAGCGCTGTACGACTAACCGCACAGAGCCGTCTTGCTGATTGTGTTCTTCGGCCACTTGGAAGCCTTGCTGGGCTGCGGATTCTTTGACTGCATGGTAGGCATAGCGCTGTGTAATTTGACTCAAGAATCTATCTACCGACCAATTTTGCTGCCAGAACTGGAGGTCAGCAACTAGCTCATATTCTTGGCCATTGTGGCTAAAACCTACGTCATAGCCATTTTCTTGGGCAATCACCACATCTGCCGTGAGGCTTTGTCCCTGATACCCGCGTACTTGCTGCGGACCACTTTTCCATTCAACGCCTAGGTCGCTGAGGGCTGCGGCTAAGAATTCCACTTTGCGAATTTGAGTTTTGATGTTGCTAAAGTGAGACATAAGATTTTGGGGGAAAGAAGATAGTGGTGATGGGTTACCAAGTAGTAAAGTTGGTGTCTATAACAGCCTGAGTATTTTCTTGTTCAAAGAACTCTGCTGTAGGCTGGTGGGCAACTACCCGACCGAGGACTGCTTCAATTTCGGCTGTTACCTTGGCACAAGAGCTGCCGACGATGCCCGTGACTGTTTCTTGCACTCGTCCATCTGGGTAGATTACGAATTCCAAGGTTTCCATGGTCATGAGCGATACCGGTTGCGGTTAAAGTTTGGGAATAATCTGGCTCAAGAGTTGAGTCTTAAAATCTGACGAGATAAATCGCCACAAAAGTCTTTGCTTGTAGATGTAAGTACTCCCCTGTAAGTTTCGCGCAAGTTCCTTGAAGAGTCAAGAACATTGTTAAGTTTTGCAAACCAATTGTGAGATTGACCACTATCAGGGTTGAAGCTGCTGAAATTCCTACGTTCTGCAATGCGAAAGCTCACTTTCCAGTTGCAAAGATTAAGAAGTAATTTTTTGAAAAAGATGTGCTCGCTTGAATGAACTAGCTGCCGTCTATATAAAAAACCAAAGCCAGTACAAAAATGGCTTTGGTCATTGTGGGCTGTTCAGAGTGAGCCTTGCAACTTACCTTTGGTAATAGTCACTGCGATCGCAGTCGTTGTCGGCGTATTGTCTTTCTAACCATTTAACCTTGCGGTATTCTTCGTCTTCCCGAGCATCTTGGATCTTGATGCGCAGCTCTTTACAAATGCGAGGCTCACGGTATTCTCGACTGCGGTAATCTCGATCTTTTTGAGCATGAGATTCGCCGCCGTGGTCATATCCTGCGTTAGCCGCAGGCAAGTTGATGGCTCCAACTAAAGCCATGGCCGAAAAGCAGCCCATAGCAGTCATTTGCAGCTTAGACAAAGTAATAGACATATATCTATCGTCCCCTGGAGTAAGTTATTTGGAGAGGAATCTCCTAAACATGGGTAGACATGTTTGTGGTGGTGACTGTTACAGGCGGTAATATGTTCCTTGGGCGATTCCTGGGGTTGTGTGAAAAATAAAACATCGATCGAAGTTTGACATGATCGCACACAGTCTGCTACTTTGGTAATTTGTCCACTGTTGGAAACTCCTTTGGAGCTGTCAATTTTGTAACTTATGCCAACCATTCAACAGCTCATTCGCAAAGCCCGCGAAGACTATGTAATTAAAACCAAGTCTCCGGCATTAAAGCAGTGTCCACAACGCCGTGGAGTCTGTACTCGGGTGTATACCACCACCCCCAAGAAGCCCAACTCTGCTCTACGCAAAGTGGCTCGGGTGCGTCTTACCTCTGGTTTTGAGGTGACAGCTTATATTCCCGGAATCGGTCACAACCTGCAAGAGCACTCGGTGGTGATGATTCGCGGCGGACGGGTCAAAGATTTACCCGGTGTGAGATATCACATTATTCGTGGCACCTTAGATACTTCTGGAGTGAAGGATCGTAAGCAAGGTCGCTCTAAGTATGGAGCCAAGAGACCTAAAGTTGCTGCCAAGTAAGATGTGATTGCCCATGCTGAGGGTATTTTTACTTTTTTACTGTTTCACTACTCCAATATTTCCAGCGGATTGCCCCCAACCTGTTCGCTAGGGAGCCATTTAACCTTCTTCAGCCCTATCGATCGTAATTTTTATGTCTCGTCGTACCACAGTCCCCAAAAGACCCGTTCCCCCAGACTCCGTATACAACAGCCGCCTAGTTAGCATGATGGTTAGAAGAATCATGTACAGCGGCAAGAAGTCGATCGCCTTGAATATTGTGTATGACGCAATGAAGCTGATCGAAGAGCGCACCGGCACCGAGCCACTAGAGACTTTTGAAAAAGCCGTGCGTAACACCACTCCCTTAGTAGAAGTCAAAGGTCGGCGGGTCGGTGGGGCTACTTATCAAGTGCCTATGGAAGTACGACCCGATCGGGGCACTGCTTTAGCCATGCGCTGGTTAATTAATTATTCTCGCTCTAGAGCAGGTAAAAGCATGGCGATTAAATTGGCTAATGAGCTGATGGATGCAGCCAATGAAACCGGCAGTGCGATTCGCAAGCGAGAAGAAGTGCACCGGATGGCCGATGCCAACAAGGCATTTGCTCATTACCGCTATTAGGTTCTTGTGGAGTCCAAGCTTGCTCTAGATTGCCTAAATCCACATCGCTTTGCATTGAGCGATATTAGAATGTAGGAGTTTAGAGCATGGCGGGCGATCGAGATTTTCTAAAAAGTATACAATCGTAACAATATCAATTTATTTAAGGACACAAACACCTCAGGAGGTAATCGTGCCACGTACCGTCCCGTTTGAAAGAGTACGCAACATCGGGATTGCAGCCCACATCGACGCGGGCAAGACCACCACTACCGAGCGAATTCTTTATTACTCTGGTGTAGTTCACAAAATTGGTGAAGTACACGACGGAAATGCTACCACCGACTGGATGGAGCAAGAGAAAGAGCGCGGCATTACCATTACCGCCGCTGCTATCAGTACTAGCTGGAAAGATCATAAGATCAACATTATTGACACCCCTGGACACGTAGACTTTACCATTGAGGTAGAGCGCTCCATGCGGGTACTAGATGGGGTAATTGCAGTTTTCTGTTCGGTGGGTGGCGTGCAGCCTCAGTCGGAGACGGTATGGCGGCAAGCCAATCGGTACAGCGTGCCTCGGATCGTGTTTGTGAACAAAATGGATCGCACTGGTGCGAACTTCTATAAAGTCTACGAGCAAGTTTGCGATCGACTCAAATCTAACGCCGTGCCTGTGCAGATTCCGATCGGTGCTGAAGCTGGCTTTCAGGGCGTGGTAGATCTAGTGACGATGCGGGCGTTCATCCATAAAGATGATATTGGCAAAGACATCGAAGAAGTCGATATCCCGGCTGATCTAGCTGAGAAAGCCGCTGAATTTCGGTTGAAGTTGGTGGAGGCAGCCGCTGAAACCACTGACGAGTTGATGGAGAAGTACCTCGAAGGTGGCGACCTCTCCCAAGACGAAATCAAATTGGCTTTGCGCAAAGGCACCGTTACCGGGGCGATCGTGCCAATGTTCTGTGGTTCAGCCTTTAAGAACAAAGGCGTACAACAGTTGCTGGATGGGGTCATTGACTATCTGCCAGCTCCTACTGAAGTGCCACCAATTAAGGGCATCGTTCCCGATGCTCCAGAAGGCGGAAACGAAGTAGAGCGTCATGCCGACGACAACGAGCCTTTTGCTGCTTTAGCATTTAAGATCATGTCCGACAAGTTCGGTCGTTTGACTTTCATCCGGGTATACTCGGGCGTAGTCAAAACCGGAACCTACGTACTAAACTCTGCCAAGAATAAGCGAGAGCGGGTATCCCGCCTGATTATTCTCAAAGCAGATGATCGGCAAGAAGTTGACGAGCTGCGGGCTGGGGACTTAGGAGCGGTACTGGGTCTAAAGGATACCTTTACTGGTGATACTCTCTGTGATGAAAACAGCCCAGTAATTCTGGAATCGCTGTTTATTCCAGAACCGGTGATTTCATTGGCCGTAGAGCCTAAGACCAAAGGAGACATGGAGAAGCTTGGCAAAGCGCTCCAATCTCTATCCGAAGAAGATCCCACTTTCCGGGTACATACTGACCCGGAAACCAACCAGACCGTAATTGCTGGGATGGGTGAACTGCACCTAGAAATCTTGGTAGACCGGATGCTGCGGGAGTTTAAGGTAGAAGCGAATATTGGTGCCCCTCAGGTGGCCTATCGTGAAACCATCCGCAAGTCAGTCAAGATGGAAGGCAAGTACATTAAGCAGAGTGGTGGTAACGGCAACTACGGTCACGTAGTAATTGAAGTCGCCCCTGGAGAACCCGGCAGCGGTCTGGAGTTTGTCTCCAAGATCGTCGGTGGTTCGGTACCGAAGCAGTACATCAACCCGATCGAGCAAGGGATTCGCGAAAGATGCGAATCTGGCATTTTGGCTGGCTACCCAGTAATCGACTTAAAAGTTACCCTGATTGATGGTTCCTACCACGAGGTAGACTCCAACGAAATGGCTTTTAAGTTTGCCAGCTCGATCGCCATCAAAGATGCTGTACTAAAGGCTACCCCCGTCTTGCTGGAACCCAGCATGAAAGTGGAAGTAGAAGTACCCGAAGACTACATCGGTAACGTCATCGGCGATCTCAACTCCCGGCGCGGTCAGGTAGAAGGCCAAGACTCCAGTCAAGGCATTGCCAAAGTAATGGCCAAGGTGCCCCTAGCAGAAATGTTTGGCTATGCCACAACAATCCGCTCCAACACCCAAGGTCGCGGTGTTTTCTCGATGGAGTTTAGTCACTACGAGGAAGTCCCGCGCAACGTTGCTGAAACTATCGTCGCCAAAAATAAAGGCGTCAGGTAAACAGCCAAATTCAGTCAAAGAGTCTGCATAAGACCCTTTGACTGCTAATATCAACCAGAGGAATATAAGGAATTAGTTACATGGCACGCGCTAAATTTGAACGGACTAAACCCCACGTCAACATTGGTACCATCGGTCACGTAGATCATGGCAAAACCACTTTGACTGCTGCAATCACGATGTCTCTGGCCGCAAATGGTCAGGCCATGGGTCGCAAGTATGATGAAATCGACGCGGCTCCAGAAGAAAAGGCGCGTGGTATTACCATCAACACCGCCCACGTAGAGTACGAAACTAACGATCGGCACTATGCCCACGTAGACTGTCCAGGACACGCTGATTATGTGAAAAACATGATCACTGGCGCAGCCCAAATGGATGGCGGTATTTTGGTCGTATCGGCTGCTGATGGCCCAATGCCCCAAACTCGTGAGCACATTTTGCTGGCGAAGCAAGTAGGCGTACCCAACCTGGTAATCTTTTTGAACAAAAAAGACATGGTAGATGATGATGAATTGTTAGAACTCGTTGAAATGGAAGTGCGCGAACTGCTGACTTCTTATGACTTCGACGGTGACAATATTCCGATCATCGCTGGTTCAGCCCTAAAAGCTCTAGAGCAAATGGCTGCTAACCCCAAGACCCAAAAAGGCGAAAACGAGTGGGTAGACAAAATCTACGACTTGATGGCCGCTGTAGATAGCTTCATCCCTACCCCTGAGCGGGAAGTTGATAAGCCTTTCTTGATGGCAATTGAGGACGTGTTCTCGATTACTGGTCGTGGTACGGTAGCCACCGGCAGAATCGAGCGCGGTATCGTGAAGGTTCAGGATGAAGTGGAAATTATCGGTCTGAAAGATGTCCGTAAAACCACCATCACCGGGATCGAAATGTTCAAGAAATCCCTGGAGCAAGGGATGGCTGGAGATAACGCTGGTGTGCTGATGCGCGGTATTCAAAAAACCGACATTGAGCGCGGCATGGTAATTGCTAAACCAGGTACCATTAAGCCACACACACAGTTTGAAGGTGAAGTATATGTTCTCACCGACAAAGAAGGTGGTCGCAAGACTCCTTTCTTCCCCGGCTATCGCCCCCAGTTCTATGTGCGCACCACTGACGTAACTGGCGACATCAAAGCATTTACTGCTGATGATGGCTCCGCTGCCGAAATGGTAATGCCTGGAGACCGGGTGAAAATGACCGTAGAACTAATTTGTCCAGTAGCGATCGAGCAAGGTATGCGCTTTGCGATTCGTGAAGGTGGTAGAACCATCGGCTCTGGTGTAGTTTCTAAAATTATCAAGTAGATCAACCGATCAACCCAGACAGGGGTGAGGACACTCACCCCTGTCTTGTCATCTCTTTTTCGCTTTTTCTCTCTTTTTTTATTTTCCCGTACCTCAACAACCAAAAATATTATGGCTACTGTCACCCAGCAAAAAATCCGCATCCGTCTCAAAGCTTTCGATCGTCGCCTTTTAGATACCTCCTGTGACAAGATTGTGGAGACTGCTGGCCGCACCGATGCTACTGCGGTGGGTCCAATTCCTTTACCTACTAAGCGCAAAATTTTCTGCGTCTTGCGATCGCCTCACGTAGACAAAGATTCGCGCGAACACTTTGAAACCCGCACCCATCGGCGGATTATCGATATATATCAGCCTTCTTCTAAGACGATCGATGCCTTGATGAAACTAGATTTACCGGCTGGGGTAGACATTGAAGTGAAGCTGTAACTTACGCTGAAGCGCCCCATGTTGGGCGCTTTTTTTATATGCTTCATTGGTGATTCTGGAACTCAGCCAGCCTCGGCACACCCTGGGTCGAGATCAGCAGATAGCGGATTTAGCAGTGCCCTTTGCTAACGCCCCAGATCAGTAAGGTATACTTGTCGTGGCGGTGTGGTAGTGGTGTTCAAGAACTCATGCAAATTAGTCTTACCTGGGAAGATCCAGTTACCGGAGAGCGTCGCAGCCCGGTACTCAATACTCCGATCGCCATCGGGCGGGAGTTTTCACAGTTGCCCAGCACCATTGCCGATCGACGAGTATCGCGGATTCAGCTTAACGATGGGCAAGCTTCGCGCTTTCATGTGCTGTTAGATGAAGCAAACGGCCTATTGCTGGCTACCGATCAGCAGAGCAGTAATGGGATCGAAATTAATGGTGTTAAGCAGCTCCAGGGATATTTAAAAGCTGGCGACAGGCTGGGGATTGGCAGCCATGTTTTGACAATTTTAGAAGTGGGTAAAGCTTCTAATAGCTCCAAAATTCTGTTTAACCCGGTCACAAATGTTCCTGATCCTTATATCACCAGACCAGGTAATGATAATCAGCGAAATACTTTTTTACCCCAAATTTTTCAGCAACAGCAGGTCAGCATTGACGATATCCACGCCACTGGTCTCAAGGTTGAAACAGCAGATTATGGTACAGTAGGCGGCGGCTTTGGCAGCTTTGCTTGGGTAGATCTACTGCGGATTGCCGGGGTAAAAGCGATGAATATCGCTGTGCTTAGCCCAGAAAAATCAGTTCATGGTCGCTATCGCCAGCTTTGCTTAAATGCCCATGTCTCTGACCGCGAGCGTTTGCGCTCTCAGTCCGATGCTTGTCCTGATAACATTTGGGGTTTCCCCAGCTATGGCCTGCGAGAAGCGCTGCGTAAGTTGGGGCGTGGTCAGTTTGGGTCGGGGCTGCAAATTTTGTGGCAGCTCTTGGCAGAGCCATTGCTAGAAAACTCTTATGGTCCGGTAGATGAACAGGTGTTGCAGGCCGTCGATCGAGAGGCTGCGCGGATTGGTTGGCAAAAAATGCTGCGCTATGCCATGGTACAAACTATTCGCCAAACTACTGATGGCCGCTATGCTTTGCTGTATAGCCAGGGTGATAGCTATGCTATTTTGGTGACTAGTTATTTGCATTTAGCTACGGGCTATCCTGCTGTGGAGTTTTTGCCCGATTTGCAAGACTATCGCCAGCGCACCAAAGATTTCCAGTTAGTAGTCAATGCCTACGAACCCCATGATCATATTTATGAGCAGTTGGGGAGTAGAGGTGGCACGGTGCTATTACGAGGATCTGGGACTATTGCCTGTCGGGTATTACAGCGCATTTATCGCGTCCGGCGAAATCATCCTCAGCAGCAAATTAAAGTAGTCCATCTTTGGCCCCAGGCAGTAGATGGCGATCGAAGTACTGGGGTGGCGCAGCGATCGGTGAATTTGAATTATCAAATTCAGGCTTTTGAGTGGCCAAAAGCTTGTTGGGGTGGCTCATATAAGATGCGACTAGCAGCGGCTACCACCGAGCAGCAGCAGCAGTTTTACCTGGGCTGGGAAGGAGCGACTATTCCCCAGCGCCGCGATTGGCAAAAGATGTTAGTGGGCGGTATTAGTAAAGGTTGGTATCAGCAAGTTATTGGTCAGGTGCAATTGGTAACTCCTAAACCACCAGGATTGGCGGTGGTGCTCCAGGGAGAACAGACTCCCGTTACTGCCGACTATATTATTGATGCGACTGGCTTAGCTGGTTCGGTGATGGATAGTCAGCTTTTGGCTGATTTGGTGCAGCAATATCAGGTGGCGCTGAATCTGCGTGGTCAGTTTAACGTGGGTGAAGATTTTGCAGTCGAGCAACTCAATAATGGCAGCAATGGCCGAGTCTATGGTTCTGGCATCACCACTGCGGGGAATGGCTATGCTCCGGTGGATAGTTTTTTGGGATTGCAATATGCAGCTTTGGCCTCGGTGTGTGATCTGACCGATCGGGGTGCCCCAGGACTTAAAAAATTAACTGGATTGCAGTCGGCAGCGCAGTGGTGGCGGTGGATGACCAATAGGCCGCCTGATTAATTAGCTCAAGCTTGCTGGCTCAATATTTGCTTCTGGCGAATCAAACAATACGGTGGTCATATATCTTTCTGCCCACTCGTTGCCAAAAGCCTTCTCTAATACCCGGCGGGTCTTATCGTTTTGCTGCTGTTTGTCACAGTAATAATCTTGGGCTGCCACAATCTCGGCTTTTTCTTGGGCAGTTACCGGTTGAGCTTGTACTGCCAACTGACAATGTACTGTTAAGAAACCGGTAACTCTTTCTAGGAACCAGGCTTCTTCTTGGGGGGTGCCGGGGCGGACAAAAAAGCAAAAATCTGAGAAAATATCCGCCCAGTCGGGTAAATCGCGGGGCTGACTGAATTCGCGCTGGGGCAATGCGGCTAAAGCCTGACTGTAAGTATCTGGGAGTACTCGCTGTTCGTTGAGTGGTGAGAGATCGGCGATCGCCGCACTAATGCCATTTTTACCCCCCACAATGTCTGCTCCAAACATGGGCAGAGCATATTCTGGTCGGGGAAACATCACGCAGTGCAAAATATCTAAGTTGCTGCCGACTTGGGCTAATTCCAGATGCAGCTTACGAAACTGGGGGGTCTGGTAACAGCGATTTTCGATAATTAATTTCTCACCTTCTAGCTTGCCCTCCACGTAGCCCAAATCTGCCGGTAGATAATATGGAGAAAGCTCTAAATACTTAGCCCACACCTGTTCGATCTCGTCAGCTAGCTGGCGAATCAGGAGTTGTTGACGATGACGGATAGATTCTGGGTTTTGGTCAGACATTGGCGGCCTAGACGGTGATTAGACAGTGAGTGGGCAGGCTTTTCTGGGAGCCAACGATACACAAGTATACAAAAAGTTGTGTGGAATCAGTATCTAGACTCCACACAACTTTACCATTCGGCGTTGAAAATTAATACAACTGTTCTTCTTGGTGCGTTTCGATTGTACAGTCAGACTTAGGATAAGCCACACAGGTCAATACGAAACCAGCTTCAATTTGATCGTCGTCTAAGAAAGACTGATCAGATTGGTCAATATCACCGCTGGTGATTTTGCCTGCGCAAGTGGAGCAAGCTCCAGCCCGACAAGAGTAAGGTAGGTCAAGACCCTGCTCTTCGGCTGCGTCTAAAATATAGGTGTCATCAGCCACTTCAATAGTTTGATTTAGCCCTTCAGCTTCACTGATTAATGTGACCTTATAGGTTGCCATGTTTCAATCCCTCTCTAAAAAAATTGCGAAAATTTATTCTCCAAAATCCCACCATTTCAAAATGCAGTAATGCATTGATAATGAAGTATGGTGGTGGCACTGCTATATCAAGCAATCTGCTGTGCGCAGTAGGCGCTGCTTCAAGCAAGATAAGCTGGGGTCGTGCCAACCCTATTTGAATACTAAGGGAAAAACTCACATTTGCAACTGTTATCTTGCATTATGTTGAACGGTATTCATAATCAGATTAGCCAAATCTATCCTGATTACTTATAGATGCCGGGGAATTTTACTGCATACCATCTCTTTTTAGATCACTGCTGCACTCTTTATTGACTAACATCCAGACTAAAGTTCCATGAAAATTCTAGTACTAACTTGGGAGTTTCCCCCGCGCTTGGTGGGTGGCATTGCACGACACTGTGCGGAGCTGTATCCCGAGATTGTGCGCATGGGGCACGAAGTACATGTGGTGACGGTAGCGTTTGGGACGGAGCCACAGTATAAAGTAGTCGGCGGTATTCATGTGCATCGAGTGGATGATCCGGGGGTGCCTGATCCATTTTTGTCTTGGGTCAAGGATCTCAATTGCAACTTATTGGAATATTGCCATCAGCTATTAGCCCAGAATTCTATTGAGGCTTCTTTTGATTTGATTCATGCCCATGATTGGCTGGTGGCCGCAGCAGCGATCGCCCTGCAAACCAAAACCGGTTTACCATTGGTATCTACTATTCATGCTACCGAATTTGGTCGCCATAATGGAATTCGGGGTGATGAAAGTACCGAAATTTTTCACCAAGAGCGTCAGTTGACCGATCGATCAACGGAGGTAATTGTGTGCAGCAACTATATGCAGCAAGAAGTACGTGAGGTGCTAGGGCGAGCCTGTAGCCATATTATTTACAATGGCATCAATCCCGAAAAAAAGCAGCGTCCCCAAAACTTTGATTTTTGGCAGCTCCGTCGCACTTATGCTGCCGATCACGAAAAAATTATTTACTATGTGGGGCGGATGACTCCCGAGAAAGGCATTTTCTTGTTATTAGATGCGGCCTCGATCGTCCTGTGGGAAATGGAAGGAGCAGTGAAGCTGGTGTTTATTGGTAAGGGTGATGGCAATATTGACGCGCTAAAACGCAAGGCCGCAGAGCTGGGGATTGGTGAAAAGTGCTATTTTACGGGCTTTATGTCTGACCAAGATCTGGATAAGTTTCAAACCGTGGCCGATTGTGCGGTGTTCCCTAGTTTGTATGAGCCTTTTGGCATTGTGGCGCTAGAGAGCTTTGCTTCTCATGTGCCGGTAGTGGTTTCCGATGCGGGTGGTTTGCCGGAAGTGGTGCGTCATTCGCAAACTGGGATTGTAACCTGGAAGAATAACCCCGATTCTTTGGCTTGGGGGATTTTAGAGGTGCTGCGCAATCCCAGCTATTCTAAATGGCTCACTGATAATGCTTATTCCGAACTCAGTCAGCGTTTCTATTGGCCACATTTGGCCACCCAGACTTTGGCTGTCTATGAGATGGCTGTTGCCAGTGATCAGAAAGTCCGATCGTGATACGGTCTTGTCGAATGGCTATCATTGAATTATGCTGTCCAGGCTATCTGGGATGGTATAGCTGCCGAACAAGCCTATCCTGATCTCACCATAAAACAAAAACAGGAACTTGATAGACGAATTGATGATTTTGATGCTAGTCCAGACAATGTAATGACCTGGGAAGAAGTTAAATCTTCGATCGAGAGCCAACCCTAAAACTTTTGCCACTGCTGAGGTGGCGGTGTTAAAAATTCATAGGCACCAGCAGGCGCTCCGGCAGCGGCAGTGATCACAATATCAAAAGAAAGCGATACTCGTAGTTCCTCAGTCTCATTTGTAGTTACTTCATGCCGTTGCATTGCTGGGAACAGCATTAACCTTCCTTCTGCTGGGGGGTAAGACACTTGTAGTTGATTTAAATAGTTGTCTTCGTCAATAATTGCGGTGTTTTCGCTGCCTAAGCCGGGGCAAACTTCGTTGACGCGGGCGGTGTCGATAAATACTAGGCTGCCTGGATCGATCGATTCAGATTCAGGTGTAGCAATGTAGTAAACGGCGCTAATGTGGGCGGTGTTGTGACTATGGGCACCGACAGATTGACCGGGACGAGAGACGATCGGCCAGCCCCGCTGAATGTATAAATCTACTTGACTTCGATCGATCCCCAATTCTTGTAAGTAAATATTGGTGTGCATTTGCACTTCGCTCACAACCCAAGCAAAGCGCGGATCTTGATGGATTTGCTGGACTCCATGCAAATCGCCTGTCCAGGCCATCTCGGGATAAGCCCGCCGCTCTGCACCGTTTTTTTCTAGTGTTAAGACTGTGGCTAACAAGTCTTCCCGGTGGTCTGGGGCAGCGGCGAGGTCTTCGTAGTAAATAGCAAGGGGAAACCAGGTTTCGATCGGCATTTTAAACTTTACAGAAAATCTGCAAAATCATTTTAGGTGATTCTTGGCACCCTTGCTGAGTTTATGCTACGTATTCCCGGATGTCTTCTTTCCGCTTGCGCAGTTTGGCGATCGCTTCTCGTTCAATTTGGCGTACCCGTTCCCGGCTGATGTTGAGCATTTCGCCAATTTTGGCTAGGGTAAGGGGCTGACTATCTTTGAGTCCAAAGCGCATGGTAAGTACCTGCTGCTGTTGGCTGGTCAATTCACCAATCATCCGCTCTAGATCCATCTTCAGAGAAGCTTGTACCACAAAATCTTCAGGAGAAGCGCCAGTATCTTCGAGCAAATCACCAAGTTCGGTATCTTGGTTATCGCCTACTCGTAAATCTAATGAGAGAGGCTGACGTGCTCTTTCTAGGTACTCTCGCACTTGCTTAGGAGTGAGTTCTAATTCTCCAGATAGCTCAGCAACAGTGGCTGCACGGCCAAGCTGTTGAGACAAATTACGCTGGGCTTTTTTGATTTTATTGAGCTTTTCAGTGATGTGAATGGGCAACCGAATCGCCCGGGCTTTTTCGGCAATGGCGCGAGTAATTGCTTGGCGAATCCACCAATAGGCATATGTAGAAAAGCGATAGCCTTTGCTGGGATCAAATTTCTCCACGCCTCGCTGCATTCCGATTGTGCCTTCTTGAATCAGGTCTAATAAGTCAATGTTGCGTTTAATATACTTCTTGGCTACCGATACCACTAGTCGAAGATTGGCTTCCACCATCCGGCGCTTGGCCAGCTCACCTGCGGCCAAAGTGCGCTGCATGGTCTCGACACTGGTTTCTGCTGCTGCTGCCCATTCTTCTAGGCTGGGTTCACAGCCATTGGTCTCAATCATTTGATTTTTGATCGCAGTCAATGCAACCATTTGCTGTACTTGTTTACCAAACAAAATCTCTTGCTCATGGGTAAGCAAAGGTACGCGGCCGATTTCGCGCAGATAGGTACGGACGGTGTCAGTGGAAGTTAGGGCAGTTCTCATGGCTTTAGAAGGGAGTAGGTTTAATTAAGATGTGAAGGTCTGTCTTAAACGGTTAGTCGCCACAGATAGGTGGTATTCACTGCTTTCTGAGGAAAGAGCTGAAGTGGAAATGTGACCTTCCAAACCGCTCCTGGTATATTTTGTAGCTGTGATGCTCAGAAATATGAGAGTGAGTACATTAACTATCGTAACATTTCTCAATGTTTGGGTCTAGAGGTTAGCCAAAAATTTTATCTTTCTGGAGAAATTAAGTAACATTACCCTACCTGACAGTGGCTACTTTAGTCTGTCTAACACAGAACATATTCTGGAGAATTCTGACTTTATGCCGACTCTTTTGTTGATCAGACATGCTCACCGCCTAGATTTCATTCAGCCCGAGTGGTTTGAGACGGCAGCTTATCCTTACGATCCGCCTTTGTCAGCTTTGGGCTGGCAGCAGGCTTTAGAGCTTGCTCCTAAGTTGTTACATTTGCCCATTGATCGCATATTTACCTCTCCTTACTTACGAACGTTACAAACGGCTTACCCGATCGCCTCTGGCTTAAACAAAGTTCGGAGCGGGCTAGGGATAAAACTATGTATTGAAAATGGCTTGCGGGAGTGGTTGCACCCAGATTGGTCTCCCACTTTGCCCGCAACCTTACCCCGAGCAGAAAAAATACTTCAGGTGCCGCTGATAGATTTGGAATACGTTGGAATTTTTGAGCCGCAGTATCCAGAAACTTTGGAGGCAGTAAACATCAGAAGTCAACAGGTTGCAGAGAAATTAGCCAAACTTTCTGATAGATGTATTGCAATCGTAGCACACAAACATACGTTATCGGGTATCTTAACAGCACTGCTGCCAGCAAATTCTGTCATTCCAGAGTTTTTGCCAGCAATGGCGTTGGTTTTGACTTCTGGCGATCGATCTATGGGCAGTTGGCAAATTACAGAAATCTTATAAGTGTTTTTACTATCTTCCCTGTTCAAGACTTTGGTACTCTAAACCTTGGTGCAGGTCACTTCAATAAATTCTCATTCAGCTTGATATGGTAGCAATCGCAATTTTGGCAGCAGGTAAAGGAACCAGAATGAAGTCAGCCCTTCCAAAGGTGCTGCATTCATTGGGCGGTCGGACATTAGTCGAGCAAGTACTGCGCGGCTGTGTGGAGCTTCAGCCCGAAAGACAGTTAGCGATTATTGGTTATCAAGGCGATCGAGTGCGCAATGCTCTAGAGCATTGGCCAAACATCGAGTTTGTAGAACAGACACAGCAGCTTGGTACAGGTCATGCCGTACAGCAGCTCTTGCCCCATTTGGCCGATTTTAGCGGGGATTTGTTGGTGCTTAATGGCGATGTGCCGCTGTTGCGACCTAGCACCTTACAAAAATTGTTACATACTCATCAGCAAAACAAAAATGCGGCGACGATCCTTACCGCTAGGATTCCAGACCCCTTAGGTTATGGTCGGGTATTTTGCGATGATAAAATGCTGTTGAAAGAAATTATTGAACATCGGGACTGTACCGACGCTCAACGCCAGAATAATCGGGTGAATGCCGGAATTTATTGTTTTAGCTGGCCAAAGCTGCAAGAGGTTTTGCCGAAGCTTCAGAGCAATAATGACCAGCAAGAATATTACATCACCGATGCGGTGAACTTCTTATCGCCAGTAATGGTGGTGGATGCAGAAGATTATCAAGAGATTTTGGGGATCAACGATCGGTTGCAGCTTGCCGAAGCCTACGATATTTTGCAAACACGCATTAAAAATCAGTGGATGACAGCAGGAGTCACTTTGATCGATCCGGCTAGCATCACGATCGATGACTCGGTAGAAATTGGCAGCAATGCAATTATTGAACCCCAAACTCATTTGCGTGGCAATACTACAATCGGCTCGGGAGCGAGAATTGGGCCAGGCAGCTTGATCGAGAATAGCTCGATCGGGGAGAACTCCACGGTGCTGTATTCGGTGGTTTCGGATACTCAGGTGGGTACCGATGTAAAAGTGGGGCCTTATGCTCACCTGCGTCAGCAGGCAGTAGTCGGCGATAACTGTCGGGTGGGTAACTTTGTGGAACTGAAGAAAACTACTTTGGGCAAAGATACCAATGTGGCTCATCTATCTTATTTAGGTGATGCGACCACTGGTGAACAGGTGAATATTGGTGCTGGAACGATCACAGCCAATTATGATGGGGCGCGTAAGCATCAGACTGTGATTGGGAATAAGACTAAGACTGGCTCTAATACGGTATTAGTTGCACCTTTGACTTTGGGTGACAATGTGACGGTGGCGGCAGGTTCTACTCTGACTGAAGATGTAGAAAGTGATGCTCTGGCGATCGCCCGCGCCCGCCAGGTGGTGAAGCCCGGTTGGAAACTTGGCGCTAGCTAGGGATCAACTTCCAAGCTAAGATGTTGATGAATATTGGAGGTGATATAAATATTGCCTCCTTTGATTTTTTGTTTGGGCTGCGATTCAGACTATATTTCTAACTTTTTTCAAAACTTCCTTTTATCAAGATTTCTTTATGGCTCGCTATACCTGTCGATTTTCTATTCCTGCCGATCACGGTAAAATCAGAAAGCCTCTCTGTGACTTGATGAAGGCGTGCAACATGGAAATTATTTACGAAATTGAAGATTACATCATGGGGCGGGAGAATCCTGGTGGAGTGCCTTTTGCTAAGTTGGTGACAACTGAGATTTTGATTGATATTACGATCGCCACAGTGAATTCGGTAGGCATTAAGTTAGTGGTGAAGAATGAAGAGCTGCCTTTGAAGGTGAATAATCATTGTCAGCAAGTATTTCAGGAAGTGCAAGATGAAGTGGTGAAACGTCATCCTGACTGGGTGTTGATGCCTGATGAAGAGGAAAATACTGGTGCTTAGTTTTCTCTTGGTCTGTGGGGCTTATTGCTTCACTGGAAGTACATTCTATGGTTATTTTTTATCAAAACAATACCAATCCATTTTCACTAAATGTCAATTTTACCGGAATAGACTAGGCCACGCTGAATATCTAGAGTAATTACTGCCTCGTCTCGGATACTAGTAGTGGCATCTTTGACACCTACAATTACCGGCTTGCCCAGACGTAGACCTAAAGCCGCTGCATGACAAGTAAGACTATCTTCTTCCACAATAATGCCACCCGCCTTGCGAATTGCATCTAAATGACTAGCATCAGTGGATTTGGCTACCAAGATATCACCAGTCCGAAAAGCACTAAGATCTTTCATAGAATGAGCCATGCGGGCTACACCGGTGACAGATTCTTGACCGATGCCCTTACCCTTGCCTAAAACAGCAGTAACGATTTCGACCTTAATTAAATCAGTAGAACCAGCCACCCCTTGAGTACCAGAACTAAAAACCACCAAATCGCCTTCTTTTAAAAGGTTCTTCGATCGAGCCATCTTCACTGCCGATTGAAAAGTTTCACCAGTAGTCGGCAGATCTAATACCAGTAAAGGCTTAACACCCCAAACCATCTGTAATCGCCGTGCCACATCCGTGTGTGGAGTGACCGCTAAAATGGGTTGATGAGGCCGGAACTTAGAAATACTCCGCGCCGTAGAACCAGTTTTAGTCAAAGTCATAATTGCTGCCGCTTCGAGCTGGGCCGCAATACTCGCTGCCGCCGAGCTAATGGCATTGGGCACCGATTTTTTATTGTCTTGGGGCGGACGGCCGAGACGTTCGCGCTCTGTGCGCACTGCAATCTTAGCCATCATTTTCACCGCTTCTACCGGAAACTCTCCTACAGCCGTTTCATTGGAAAGCATCACCGCATCGGTGCCGTCAATGATGGCATTGGCCACATCAGAGATTTCTGCTCTGGTCGCCCGAGGGTTATTCACCATGCTGTCCAGCATCTGAGTAGCCGTGATAATCGGAATCCCCAGACGGTTCGCCGTAGTAATTAGGCGTTTTTGCAAAATCGGCACATCTTCTGCCGGTAATTCCACACCCAAATCACCCCGCGCCACCATTACTCCATCGCACAGAGAAAGCACGGCTTCCATTTGTTCGATCGCCTCATGCTTCTCAATCTTGGCAATCACCGGCACTTCTTTGCCAGCGTTGCTAATCAATTCCTTAATTTCCAACACATCTTCGGGGTTGCGCACAAAGCTCAGCGCCACCCAATCTACGCCCTGATCCAAACCAAACATCAAATCTCGCCGATCTTTATCGGTCATGGCTTTGATGGATAGATAAACCCCGGGGAAATTTACGCCTTTATTGTTAGAGAGTTTGCCCCCCACTACGACTGTGCAGTGTAAGGACTCCGTAGCTTGATCAACCTTGTCTACAATCATTTCGACCTTGCCATCATCCAGCAAAATCGTTGCCCCAGCAGGCACTTCGGCAGCTAATTTGTCATAGGTGACAGAGCTTTCAGTTTGAGTACCAGGAATATCACGGCTGGTCAACAGATAAGGATCACCATTCTTCAGGACGATCGGGCCATCGGCAAACTTGCCCAGGCGAATTTTTGGTCCTTGTAAATCTTGCAGAATGCCTACCGGGCGCTCTAGCTCATGAGAAACCTGGCGGATTGTCCGAATACTGGCCAAATGATCATCATGGGTGCCATGGGAGAAATTGAGGCGTAAAGTGGTAGCACCGGCTAAAATCAGCTCCTTCAGTACCTCAGGACTGCTGGTGGCTGGTCCAATGGTTGCCACAATTTTGGTACGGCGTTGAAAGTCTGAAGATGGCATAAAGAAAGGGGGCGAGGAAAACTTTTGCTCTGGCAGCTTGGATATTAGCATAGAATGCAGCCCCCTCCTCAAAGATGTGCTAGGATGTTCGATCTGGCAAGCCCATCAAGGGTTTGATACTGTATAAATAGATTCAAAATACAATTCCGTTTTAGGGAGAATGACCGGTGGTTAGAGTTCTGCGGCTGGCAAACTTAACGGCAACTGAATTGAGCAAGCTCAAACGCCGATCGGAGGCTGATATTGGTGATGCTCTATCGGTGGCGCAAGAGGTCATTGGCCATATTCAACAGCGTGGTGATGAGGCGTTACTAGAGTATGTGCGTAAATTTGACTGTCCGACGGCTACCTTGGAGACTCTGAAGGTTACAGAGGCCGAATTTGCTGAGGCGCATAAGTCGATCGATCCCGCCATTCAAGCTGCGATTCACCAAGCCCACCAAAATATTCGCGCTGTTCACGAGCGCCAAATGCCCGAGCAAGTCACCATGGCCGAAGTAGAGCCAGGAGTGTTTGCTGGTGAAAAAGTTACCGCGATCGAAAGCGCTGGCCTATATGTACCCAGAGGTAAAGGTGCCTTCCCTTCTGTCATGCTGATGCTAGCCGTGCCCGCTACGGTTGCTGGGGTCAAACGTATTTTGGTCTGTACACCTCCAGACAAAGCAGGCCACGTAGAACCAGCCTCGCTGGTAGCTGCCCAGCTAGCAGGAGTCAAAGATATCTACAAATTAGGCGGCATCCAAGCGATTACGGCCATGGCCTTGGGTACTCCCACAGTGCCGAAAGTCAGCAAAATCACTGGTCCTTGTAATACCTATGGTTCAGCGGCAAAACGCCTGCTGTTTGGCAAAGTAGATGTGGGTTTGCCCGCAGGCCCCAGTGAATCGGTAATTTTGGCTGACCAGCATACCAACCCCCATATTGCCGCAATGGATTTGCTGATCGAAGCAGAACACGGCCCTGATTCGGCGGCGGTGCTGGTAACTCATAGTGCTGAGCTAGCCGAGAAAGTAGTGGCATTAATTCCTGAATACCTGAAAGATTTGCCTCAATGGCGACGAGACTTTTGTGAAACTGGTTTGGCTAACTATGGCGGCATCGTGTTGACCGATAGTTTGGAGCAGTCGATCGAGTTTGTTAATGAATATGCCCCAGAACACTTAGAGGTATTAGTTAAAGATCCTTGGAGTGTGCTAGGTGCCCTCGAACATGTGGGTGAAATTCTGTTGGGTGAGAATACTCCAATTACTTTGGGTAACTATTGTTTGGGTGTAAATGCGATTTTACCTACCGGTGGTTTTGCCAAGTCGTTCTCGGCGGTATCTGTGCATGACTTCTTGAAGCGGACGGGAATTGGTTATGTTACTCGCAGCGGGTTCGATCGGCTGAAACATACGGCTCAAACTTTGGCGGAGTACGAGGGCTTCCCCGCTCATGCGCAGGCGGTCAAAAAGCGTGAGGCTTTCTTGGATTAGGTTAAAATCTACTGAGAGCATCCATAATTCTATTGGATGCTTGGTTTCCCAACATAAATCAACAATTGCTGTAGGGGTAAAATGAAGAATCGGCTAGATTTTTTCAGGCAACAAATGTCAGCCTTTGAAGGATCTGCAAATCCTTTTAAGGCAATTGAGAATGGTTACTATGTCCCTGTACCTGGTAAATCTGTTTCAGATTTAATAGCTGATAGAATTGCACTACGACCAGCTTCAACTCATTTACTTTTGGGTGGAATTGGCTCTGGGAAAACCACTCAGCTTTTAAAAATACTTGATCGAATTGATAGCTTCCCAGAAAAAACTTATGTCAGATATATTGACGTTAGTTTATCCACAGATATCGCCAAAATTACACCGGGAGTGTTAGTTGCTATTGTAGGAGTCACCCTTGCCAATTTGGTTGCAGACAATGAGGGAAATAATGTCAAAAATGATGTCGAAACTGTTCGAAAACTTGCTTATGGATATTCAGAAATAAAAGAATCAAATCAAATAAAAGATTCAAATCAAATTGTGGATTCAATATTGAAAAGGCAACGGTATGATTATGAATCAATTGCCTCTTCTATTGGCGTTAGTGCATTAGATGTTGCATTAGGACGTTCACAAATAAAAAAAGTTGAGCATCATTATCCGGGAATTCTTTCTCCAGTATCAACTCAAAAAAGTAATGAGCTTACAAAGGCAGTTCAAAATCTTTGTTCTGAAACAAAGAAGAAACATGAGCGTATTGTATTTCTTCTTGATGGTTTAGATAGATTAGATAACAGTAAAGCCTTCTCAGATATGATATTGAATGATATGAGAGAGATATCTGATATTGGTATTAGCTGTGTCGTAGTTGGGTCTGTTAAGATATTGCATGAAGAGTATAGAGACGTATTAGCGCGAGCTGTGGGTTATCTTGAATATCAATCTTGCTGGGATGTTGTTAATGATAAGGATGCGCACACTTTTTTCGAGTTGGTTTTAAGTAATCGTGCTGCACAAGGCTTTATAACTTCAGATGCAAGGGAAAGTATTATAAGGTACTCCGGGGGCATTTTACGAGATTTGATAAACATTACACAATCATCGATTGAGGAGTCATATTTATTAGGTGATGATAATATTACGTTGATTCATGTAGATAAAGCTGTTCAAACTTTTGGTAGAGCAAAATTATTAGGATTAACAAAATCAGATATTGATATTCTGCAAGAATTCGCTAACGGAAGATCGTTACCGCCATCAAGTGATGATGAAATCAAGCTGCTGATTACTAGAAGGATAATTGAATATATGTATCCAGAGAGAAGATGTACTATTCACCCAGCTCTACTACCAATATTATCTCTTGCGAGCGCTTAACTTATGGAATCTGAAGTCACAGTACAGGAAATACTATCAAATATTCGAGTACAGCCAAATAGAAATATTTGGTCTGTGTTAGTTGTTAATAATAATAATGATATTACCGAGGTTCTAGAGGAGTTAGCAGATGGAATAGAAATATTTGTCGAAAGCAGTGTAGAGATTATCAATGTAGAAGAGAAGGCAAATAGTTTTAATGTAAAAAGTATAGATAACATATTTAATCCCGATATCAACTATTTTCTTCTTTGGGGTTTCGATAAATGGGATGATGACCAGTGGCGACAGTTAGATTATTTAAGAAGCAGTCTAGATTATGAAAACCGTCGTGGACTGCTAATTGTATCTCAGGAATCAGTATCGAAAATGATTACTAATGCTCCTAATTTCTCCAGTTGGGTAGATGGCAAAATATTTCATCTCGTTCTTGGTGCTGAAATACTTACTCCTGAAGAGTGTGAATCAAGATTAGTAGCATTGCGTGAATGGACTGGATTATCTGATAACGAAGTTATAAAAAAAGCAGAGACTCATCAACTTCCATATGATCCAGAGTATGGTGAATGGCTAATTTTGTTAGGGAGAGGTGACTTGATTGCAAGATAGAGAAAGCTGGCTAAACATGTGTCTGGAGATCGAAAATCGAACATTCCAGCCATCTTTACTGAAAACAGAAAAACCTGAAGAGTTATACCAATCTACAAAATTGTTTCAAAGACTTATCGGTATGTTAGAAATTGCTTTTGAGCAAGGCATACTAAAAACCAAACCACATATTATCCGTAGCCTAGTAAAACTTGATAAAGGTAACGAATTTAAAATAGAAGGTGGAATCAATGGAGCAAAGAATTTCAAAAGAATAAAAAACATTGATTCTCCAAACTATCTTGAACGAGTTGATGGATGCTGGTTTGATTTCTCAATCATAGGTATACAAAATCCTCAATCTATAGAGATAATCGGATTTAATTTCGAGATCAGATTCCCCGACCATGTACCAGTTAAGTTTTTGAGGTTTGACCTCAATTTACCTGGACATGCCAACGAAAACTTGGGGATGAGATTCCATCTTCACCCTGGCTATGATGACTTTAAAATTCATGCAAATCCCATGTCACCGATCGAAATCCTAAATTTATTTTTGTACGGCTTCGATATTCCAGAAAAGCAGCGCAGCTCATAGTTATTACCATATTTTCTAAGCCATTCCAGACTGATCTTCATCTCTGTCTTCGAAGTTACCAAAGAGTCGATCGATTACTACAGCCTGGGCACTGGGCATTTGGCCATAGCTAGATATACAGGGCACATCATCATGCAAAGCCTCTTTGATATCTGCAAAACGTAGGGGCTGCCGTAGACAATTACTGCCTGAAGATTACTGCTATGATGGCCACAGATTTCTAGAGCGATCGATTTAGCATCTGAAATGCTGGCAAAGGGATTGCCGCGAATGAAAATTTACATAATGGCGAGCTGGTCTTTGATCTGATATCTGGGCGGAGTATATTTGTTGATAATGTGGCATTCGTAGCCCAGCTCGCGGGGCACAATCAAAGCTAGAGCCATTCGGCCCAAAAAGGGACAGTCCAAAATCTCATCCACAACGATCAGGTTGACTCCGCCCATTGGTTTTAGGGGCAGCTTCCCTCGGGTTTATATAGAATCTTGATAGATATTGTTAAACTATCTTGGCTCTTGGCTTGAGAAAGACTCCAGAGAATATGAAGATCTGTCGCAATTTTGGAAACGCGGAACCGAAAAACCCGATCGATAGACTAATGTGAGAGCCAAGTTCGGTTTTCCGAAATCCGGACTTTTACTTTTGTCTCTCCCCTATACCCATAATTTCGTGCTATTGCCATGATCAAGTCTCTCGACCCGCGCGTTTATCAAATCGGTTTTCTCGGCTTGTTTTTATTAGTGGGCATCGGTGCCCGCGATTGGTCACTGCAACCTGCTGTGGTAGCTACAGCGATT
The DNA here is from genome assembly GCA_013297675.1 of Synechococcales cyanobacterium bin59.metabat.ball.084. Taxonomy (GTDB): domain Bacteria; phylum Cyanobacteriota; class Cyanobacteriia; order Cyanobacteriales; family Chamaesiphonaceae; genus JAAFHZ01. The sequence continues at coordinate 65,312 of JAAFHZ010000004.1, forward strand.
ATCGGCTGCGCTGTGAACCAGCTTATTGCTAAGTCTATTTTTCAACCCAAAGAAAATCCTCTGCCTTCGTTACAGAGTTCGTTGATTACCAGTCTTGGTTTGGCCTTGTTATTGCGCACCAATCATCCCACTACGATGTTGATTGCAGCAACAGTGGCGATTTGGAGCAAGTTTTTGTTTCGTTGGGATGATAAGCATTTCTTTAACCCCGCAAATATTGGCATTGTGGCAGTAGTTACCCTCACCGGTGATGCTTGGGTTTCTCCTGGTCAATGGGGCGAAGACTGGCTGTATTTTTTGATGTTTTTGGCAGCGGGCAGTTTGGTACTCAAAAAAGTTGGGCGTTGGGATACCAGCGTGGCTTTTTTGGCTGCTTATGCCGCGATGGAAGCAGCCCGATCGATTTACTTAGGCTGGACTTGGGATGTGTGGGCACACAAAATGATGAGCGGCTCATTACTAATGTTTGCCCTGTTTATGGTCACTGATCCTCGATCGATTCCCAATGCTAAATCCGCCAGATTGGTTTGGTCGGTGGCGATCGCGGGGGCTACTTTTATTTTGCGCAATTATTATTACGTGCCCAGCGCGGTCTTCTATGCTTTGTTTATCATGTCGCCGCTGACGCTGATTTTGGATGCGGTTTGGTCGGCTCCGCAGTTTTCTTGGGAAAAGCTGCGTTCGTTCACCTTCAATAGCACTAAATTAGAGGCATAGACAGTCGTGAAAATACTAATTAGAACTCTGACCAGCTTGTTTTTAGCTGTAGTTTTACTATTGACCTTTGCGTTACCAGCCTGGGCTTTTTGCGGCTTTTATGTGGGCGGTGCTGATGCCAAGATTTTCAATGAATCTTCTCAGGTAATTATTGCCCATCAAGATGACAAAACCATTTTAACCATGGCTAACGACTTTCAGGGCGCAGTTAAAGATTTTGCTTTGGTAGTCCCGGTTCCGGTAGCGATTAAAAAAGAACAGGTAAATATTGGCGATAAAGAAATCATCAAAAAACTCGATGCTTTTAGTCAACTGCGACTGGTGGAATACAACGACCCCAATCCCTGTGAACCGCTGAGAAGATCCCGATCGAGTGTTCCTAATTCCTTTGGTGGAGTACTGGAAAGTGCGAAGAGTCCCAGTGCTGACACCGCCAGCAATTTGGGTGTAACGATCGAAGATAAGTTTAAAGTCAACGAATACGAAATCTTGATTTTGAGCGCTAAAGAATCTGATGGTCTAGAAACTTGGCTGCGCACCAATGGCTATCAAATCCCTAAAGGAGCCAGCGAAGTATTAAAACCATACATTCGCCAGAACATGAAGTTTTTTGTGGCCAAAGTTGATCTCCAAGAGTTCGATCGCACTGGTCAGAGCTTCTTAAGACCGATTCAGATTGCTTACCAGTCACCTAAATTCATGCTGCCCATTCGTTTGGGAATGCTAAACGCTAAAGGTGAACAAGATTTAGTGGCCTATATTCTTTCTGCTAAGGGTCAAGTAGAAGTATCTAACTATCGCACTGTTAAAGTTCCTACTGGTAACGAAATTCCAGAGTTTGTCAAAGAAGATTTTGGCAAATTTTATAAATCTACTTTTCAGCGTGTCTATGAACAAGAAAACAAAAAAGTGGCTTTTTTGGAATACGCCTGGGATGTAAGCAACTGCGATCCTTGCTCTACTACGCCGCCCACACCGGAGGAACTGCGTAAGGCGGGAGTTTTCTGGGGTAACGAAAATAACGATATTAATGCTCTCCCGCAGCGGGGGCGCTTTCCCCAAACCAATACTTTTATCACTCGTTTGCATGTACGCTACTCCCGCGCCAAGTTTGCCGAAGATTTAGTTTTTCAAGAAACTAGCAATCGAGATAACTTTCAGGGTCGCTATGTCATGCGTCATCCCTATCGAGGCACTTTGACTTGCTCGGCAGCACAAGATTATCAGCGCCGAGTGACCGATCGACAGCAGCAAGAAGCCCAGAATCTAGCGAAGCTCACTGGTTGGAATATCGCAGATATCACTAAACGGATTCAGCCTTTGACTGCATTCAAGCCTAACAGTGCCGGAAATGAACCATTCTGGCCTTGGCGCAACTAAATATTTAGATGGGCCTTGACTGGAAAGATGCCAAGAAACGCAGTATTTTCAGTCAATCTCTACCATCTGAACCTTGTTTTTGTCTAGCTATCAGTGGAAATAACTATGACAAGCCTGTGCAATTAATTTCACAGGCTTCTGTTAGATCTTAAACTCATTTTATTCATATTAATCACTATGAAAAAATCGCTCCATGTAATATTCAAACCGGTAGTCAGCTTGCTGCTGAGTTTGATTTTCAGCCTGTCGAATGTTTCTACCGCCTGGGCTTTTTGTGGCTTTTATGTAGGCGGAGCCGATGCCAAATTATTTAATGAAGCCTCTCAGGTGATTATTGCTCATAAAGACGATAAGACTATTTTGACTATGGCTAATGACTTTCAAGGAGCCGTCAAAGACTTTGCCCTAGTGGTGCCAGTCCCTGTATCCATCAAGCGTGAACAAGTTAATATTGGCAGCACCGAAATCATTAAAAAGCTAGATACCTTTAGTCAGCCTCGCTTAGTAGAATATAACGACCCTGATCCCTGTGAGCCACCTCGTCCCCTTTTTGAAAGCAGTAACAGATTTCCTGGCGCGATTCCGCCTCCGGCACCGACGTTGAGTAAACCTAGAGGTGGTTTAGGGGTAACGATCGAAGACCAATTTAAAGTTAAAGAATACCAAATCTTAATCTTGAGCGCCAAAGAATCCGATGGCCTAGAAACTTGGCTAAGAATTAACGGCTATCAGATTCCCAAAGGAGCCAGCGAAGTTCTGAAACCATACATTCGCCAAAAAATGAAGTTCTTTGTGGCCAAAATTGACCTGAAAGAATTCAAAAAAACTGGTTTAACTGCTTTACGTCCACTTCAAATTGCCTACCAATCGTCCAAGTTTATGCTGCCCATTCGGTTGGGAATGCTCAATGCCAAAGGTGATCAAGATCTTGTCGCCTATATTTTGTCACCCAAAGGCCAAGTAGAAGTTGCCAACTACCGCACAGTCAAAGTCCCCACCGGTCAAGAGATCCCCGAGTTTGTGAAAGAAGACTTTGGCAAGTTTTATAAAACTACTTTTCAGCGCTCCTATGAAAAAGAAAACAAAAAAGTGGCATTTTTGGAATACGCCTGGGACGTAAGCAACTGTGACCCCTGCTCTACCACTCCGCCAGACAGCGACGAACTCAAAAAAGCCGGGGTATTTTGGCAAGAGGGCAGCGACCGAACATTTATTACCCGCTTACATGTGCGCTACTCCCGCAGCAAATTTGCCGAAGACTTAGTTTTTCAAGAAACCAGCAACCAAGATAACTTCCAAGGTCGCTATGTCATGACTCACCCTTTCAGGGGAACTATGACTTGCTCTGCTGCCAATCAATATCGTCAGCAGGTCAGTAAACGCCAAGAAAAAGAGGTACAAAATCTCAGTCAGCTCACTGGCTGGCCGGTCGCTGATCTGCGCAAGCGAGTAAAGCCATTGATTGCTGCTAACCCCATCAAAAAAGTTGATGACCAACCTTTTTGGCCTTGGGCAAAGCCTTAGCGCACATTTTTGAATTCTGACACTCTCTGAGCCGTGGCTGCAACCGCCTAGAGTAAATCGCCAATGAGCATGGCTCACCAGATATAATAAGGTATCGACTTGCTCTTGGCATCCTTATGAAAGCTTCTGAACACCCTGCCATTATTAAGTTTCAACGTGCCCTGCGCAACCTCTCACTCGATCCATTGATCACCGATCGAGATGTTGAGTTGTTTGGAGTAGAGTATGGTGGTGCAACTTTAGCTAAATTAGATAGCCTGATTCGGGATAGTGATGCTCACGATAGCAAAATTATGTTTACCGGCCATACTGGTTGTGGCAAATCTACATTATTGGCCGCGTTGGCAAGGCAGCTTGAGGATGATTACTTTGTAACTCGCTTTTCGATCGCCGAAACTTCTGATCGATCGGGGGTGAATCATGTAGAAATTTTGTTTGCAACCGGGTTAAATTTACTGCGTTCGGCAAGTTTAGCCGGTATCATAATTCCTGCGGCAACCCAAAAATCTTTGGCTACCTGGTTTGCACGCTATACCAAAACAGAAAGTGATGCCAAGGCTATTAAGGGAGAAGTCGGGTTCGACTTTTGGAAATTGTTGGTGTTGAAGGTGCAGGCTGAGCGAACCATCAGAGAAGATATTCGCCAAGAGTTTGAACCAAATATTAAAGATTTGGTAGCGAAACTCAATGAAATTGCGGCAACTATTCAAGTCGCTTCTAAGCGGAAGTCAGTAATAATTATTGATGATTTAGATAAATTAGATATGCCCGTGGCTAGGAAGATTTTTCAAGATAATATTAAATCTTTGTTTATGCCACATTTTGCAATCATCTATACTCTGCCGATCGCGGCGATGAGAGATACTCAAATACGTAGTGTTTTGGGTACTGAAACTGATGATAGTATTGTAGAGTTAGCCGTTAGTAAAATTTATGCCAAGGGCGATCGCATCAAAGGTATTGATAAATATCAAACAGCAGTAGTAGAGAAGCTGGCAGATATGCTGCGCAAGCGCTTAACCGATGAGATAATCGAAATTGATCAAATAATGGAGTCAGCAGTAGTTAACGAAATCGCTCTGGCTAGTGGTGGTGTTTTGAGGGAGTTAGTCAGAATAACTATTCGTTGTTGCCGAATATGCCTCACTCAGATTCGGCAAGATTTAACCAATGCTGATTATAAAATTACAATGGCTGTTTTGGCAGAAGCTTGTAAAGAGCTAAGATTAGAATTTGAAAGACCACTGGGGCGATCAGACTACGATACATTGCAGCAAATTGATAAGAATTTTTTGCCAGAAGATGCACAGCAGCAAGAGTTTTTAACACTATTGCATGGTTTGTATGTTTTGGAATATTGCAATGACGAAATTTGGTATGATTTACACCCAATCGTAATCGATTTACTTCGTCGAAAGAAGATGATCAACTAAGGAGGGGTACATGGCAGATACATTGACTGAAATTGATCCGGCAAATCAAAATGCCTATGATGGCTTAGTGGTTTCTATTGAGTCACTTCAGGGCAAAATGGGAATTATTTTTGCTATTTGTGATAGTCCTGACCTGCAACTAGAAATTATTTATCGTTATGAACAGGAATTATCTCCCCAAATTCGACCATACCGCCTTGAAATTCCACCAAGTGAACCAAATATTCGGTTGATGATCAGTCGTTTGATTGCTGGTGAAGAATACTTGCAACAAGGTGGAGCAGCAGTAGTTAGCATAACAGGCTCAGAAAAAATTTCTTCATTTAGATCAGCTACATCTTTTGATGATGATCAGCGCTCAAATTTACAAAAATGGTTTGGCTATTTGCAATGGACTAGAGAAGCTTTTCGTGAATTTCGTTTCCCCCTGATTCTATGGGTAAACAACTATGCAGTTAAAAACTTGATGCGTCAAGCTCCAGATTTTTGGAGTTGGCGACAGGATGTTTTTGAGTTCAAACGTCTTCCAGTAAATGATTTAGCAACTGTTTTTTCTACACAATTGAACGGTAGAAGTAATAAATCATCGACTTCAACTATCCCGATAATTGAATTACTAGAAACCATCGGTTTTTTAGAAGAAGATCCTAGCAATCCATTACTTGGATCTATGTATTTGCGGGCTGGTCAAGCTTTCTATCAACAGGCAATGAATAATCTTACTGTTGATTACTTGGTAAATATTGAGTCATCAAAAGACTATTTTAGACGTGGCATTAATAGCCTGAAATTCAGCAGATCTATTGAATTGGCAAATGCTTATTGCGATTTAGCAGCGGTGCATGTTTCACAGTACGAGTATACTATAGCTCAAGATTTATATGAGCAAGCATTGAAAGAATATCAAGAAAATTCAGATAGTCAGGGAGAAGCAAATACCTTACAAGAGATTGGTAATGTTCAAAAAAAACTATACAAAAACACAGAAGCCTTAAATAACTATCTATCTGCTATCGAAATATATTATCGGTTAGGCGATCGGCTGGGAGCGGCGAATACGCTTCAGGCGATCGGGGATGTGTTGCAGTTCAAAGACCAAAGAGATGAAGCCTTAGAAAAATATAGCCAAGCCTTAAAAATGTATGAGGAAGTGGGCGCTCGGCTAGGAGCGGCAAATACGCTGAAGGCGATCGGGGATGTGTTGCAGTTCAAAGACCAAAGAGATGAAGCCTTAGAAAAATATAGCCAAGCCTTAAAAATGTATGAGGAAGTGGGCGCTCGGCTGGGAGCGGCGAATACGCTGAAAGCGATCGGGGATGTGTTGCAGTTCAAAGACCAAAGAGATGAAGCCTTAGAAAAATATAGCCAAGCCTTAAAAATGTATGAGGAAGTGGGCGCTCGGCTGGGAGCGGCGAATACGCTGAAGGCTGTTGGTCATATTTATTTTTATCAAGATCAATTTGTTCCAGCGATGACACAATACCAACAAGCCCTTGAGCTTTTTACTGTCATTCAAGATCGCTATAGTACAGGAGCTACTTGGATTTATATTGCCCGCACCCAAGCTAAACAGCAAAATATTCCCAAGGCCAAGCAAGCTTATCAACAAGCCCAACAACTATTCCAAGAAATCAATCTACCCGAATTTATAGCTATGTGTGAACAAGAAATAGCAGAATTAGATAGCGCTAAAACCAAGAGATAAAAGCCCTAAGCTGGTAAACCACCGCCGAGAGTGTCAGAATGGAAGCATTGCGATTTTTTCAGAACTTATGTCCAGCGTTTCACCTTGTCCCGTCCCCAAAGAACAACAGCCCATCAACGAATACCAGGATCTGCAATCATCTTGGTTTTTTAGCTGGGGAAAACTCGATCGATCGGCCTACGGTTACAAGCTATTCAGAATTTGGCTGTTTGGCTTGATCATTACCATGCCGATCGCTAACGTCAGCTTTGACTGGCAGCGCCAATCTCTTTACTTTGCTCTCGCGGGCATGGGTAGCGCCCTGTTCTTTGTGGCTCTCACCGCTGCCTACTTATACAGCGGCTGGTCACATGTAGAACGCCGCCTCCGCTCCGAAAGCGTCGTCTACGAAGAATCTGGCTGGTACGATGGTCAAACCTGGACAAAAACCGCCGAAATTTTAGCCCGCGATCGACTCCTGGCTATCCATGAAGTAACGCCCGTGATCCGACGCATTAAGCTTACCTTTTTAGCTTTACTAGGCACTATCTCGATCGGCAGTCTCATTTGGCAAATAGGTAACTTGATATGAACAGCAGCGCACCAGATTTATGGCAGTCCAAACCCTGGTGGTGTCAGCCCTGGACAATTATTTTGACCGGAGTACTGCTCATTGCTGGCAGTTGGTTAGCTCTCCGTACCTGGTGGATCACCATCCCCTTAAGTATATTGGTCAGTATTTGGTGGCTGTATTTTTTGGTCATAGTGCCCCAAATGTTGCGGCAGATGGCTGCAGATCAAGCTAATCAAAGATCTTCCAAAACAACTTAATCTGCCAATTTATTCGGCAGCCTGAGTGGTGGGGTAAACTACACAGGTGCATTTCTTAACATAGACAGTAAATTCATGGGTGAAAATAGCCAGTTAGTACTTGCCGGGGTACTACTCAGTCTGATTGTGATCCACTTAGCTAGCAAAGTGGGCGGCGAAATTTGCGTGCGACTCAATTTGCCTCCGGTGCTAGGCGAACTGTTAGGAGGCGTGATCGTAGGAGTTTCGGCTCTGCGATTAATTATTTTTCCTGGCGGTGAACTCGATGCCAATGCTTCCTTAATTATCAATTTATTGCAAAACACCGCCGGACTGCCGCCCGCCGCAGCCAATAGCGTATTTGAGCAACAGTCTGAAGCTATTTCAGTGCTATCAGAAATCGGCGTGATTATTTTGCTCTTTGAAATTGGCCTTGAGTCTAGCCTGACTGAACTGCTCAAAGTTGGCACCCAAGCTGCTCTAGTTGCCGTAGTCGGCGTAGCTGCGCCTTTTGCCGGTGGTGTCTTGGGGATGATTTATATCTTCCATGCGCCTCCGATCGCCGCCATTTTTGCGGCTGCTGCCCTGACCGCTACTAGCATTGGCATCACTGCCAAGGTACTTTCCCAAATTGGTCGGATCAACACCCCAGAAGGTCAAATTATTATTGGGGCGGCGATCTTAGATGACATTTTGGGTCTCATTGTTCTAGCCGTAGTATCTGGCCTGGGTCAAACTGGCAAAGTTGATGTGGGTGGTATTTTTTATCTGATCATCACCGCCAGCACCTTCTTGGTTGGTTCTATTTTCATTGGGCGGGCATTAACTCCTTTGTTGGCTACAATAGTAGATACCCTGCAAACCAGGGGACAGTTAATTGTGGTGTCGTTGATTTTTGCCTTTAGCTTGGCTTATATAGCCACTGCTATTCATTTGGAAGGTATTTTAGGATCTTTTGCTGCTGGCCTAGTGCTGGCAGAAACCGAAAAGCGAGAAGGGATTGTGACTGACCTCACCCCTTTGGCTGATGCTGTCGTGCCAATATTTTTTGTGGTGGTGGGCGCACGCACTGACTTATCGGTGTTAAACCCGATCGATCCAGTTAATAGAGAAGGATTGCTAATCGCGCTCTTTTTAGTAGTGGTGGCAGTGCTAGGTAAAGTAATTACTGGCCTGGTGGTGTTTGGCAAGCCCGGTATCAATCGGCTGGCGATCGGGGTGGGGATGATTCCCCGAGGTGAAGTAGGGCTGATTTTTGTCAGCGTGGGTGCTACCAGCGGCATTTTACCGCCTGCCACCCAAGCTGGAGTGGTGGTTATGGTGATATTTACCACATTCCTGGCCCCTCCACTGCTGCGTTTGGTGTTTAAAGATCCTCCTTTGGTTGCCCAAAAATCATCAGATTGACCAATGTTGAGGCAAGCAGGCAACTGGCCTAATTTGGTTAATTATGCCAGACAAATTGGGTATTCTACAGTAGGGCTTAGGGCAGATAAGCTTCTGTGTGCAAGCATCTAGGGATTTATTCCGTCGAGATATTAGCTCCTCAGCCAAATATCCAGATCTGGTTACAAAATGACATATATGGTCATCATCCATGTTATGTTTACCCACACGGATTAGATGGAACCCACTTGCTTGACTTAATCTCGAAACAACCGTAGCCAAATAAACATCATTAGTTTTAGTAACAAATACGGTACTCGCTCAACAGTGAGATCGTGAGTAGTAATTTTGAGGGTTTTATCTCGTGAGATTGTCTTCCATAGCTTTAGCCTTTTGTGCACTACTGGCGGTCGTCCCCCCAGCTAGTGCTGGTCAGTTGACTAACTGGCAAATGTCTGGGGATGGTAAAAAACTGTCCTTTAAAACCGATGGTGGCGTGCAACCCAGAGCGACTTTATTGTTTTCGCCCACCCGCTTAGTGATAGACCTACCCGGCACTGTTTTTCCTCGCCCAACCGTCACCCAAACTCTATCAGGATATTACAACACCCTGCGAGTTGGCCAGTTTGACCCTAGCACCACCAGATTGGTGCTAGAGGTACGGGCGGGATACACTTTAAATCCGAAGCAAATTAGCTTCACTGGTTACAATCCGATCGATTGGTTAGTAGATTTGCCCAACCCTATAGCGGGCAACATTCCATCGAGCTAGTTTTGTATCTGTAGATGATCGTTTAGGAGGAGTAAAAAACCGTGAAATTAACATGGCTATTGGTTAGTTCGTTTGGAGCAATGTTGGCTGCACTGCCTGCCAGTGCATCAGAAATCGTCTCTTGGCAGTTCAACAGAGACAGTGCCCAGCTAGACTTCAGCACCGATAGTCGTGTGCAGCCAGAAGCGCAAATGCTTGCAAATCCTGGCAAATTGGTGATTTTACTTCCAGAAACCAATTTTAATCAGCCAACTTTTCGTCAGCCCAGCAGTCGAGGAGTCAGGGAGTTTCGGGTGGGCTATGACCCCGAGACTCGTACTACCAGCTTGGTGTTTGAACTAGAACCCAGCTATGCGATCGACCCAGAAAAAGTATTGGTCAAGGCGAACAGTACTAATCGTTGGGTTGTCAAATTACCAGAGCCACAAATTTTGCGTGGTGGGGTTGCAGCGATCGGAGCCATCCCAGTTTTAAGTGAAGATGGTAAAGTCATTACCGCCGAACCCAAAGTGACTAGCACAGTGGTAGCCGGAGTTAGTACTAGTACTAGCGCTACGATCAGTAATCCGGCGATCACCAATTCTCCCCTTAGTACCAGTAGCTCCAACGATGTCCCCGTCAATCCGGCGAATGTGCCATTTACTTTGGCTGCTGGCAATCCAGTGGTGGTCAGTGCAGTTGAGCTAGATAAGCAATACAACCGGGTAATTGTGCGCGGCAGTCGCCAAATGACCTTCAGAGGCGGTTGGGATTCTAGCACGGCCAGCTATCGCATTAATATCGAAAATGCCCGACTAGCTGGTGATCTACGACTACCCAGCGGTGCACCAGTAGATTTACGAGTTTCTCAAGGTGGCACCTTTGTACAGATTGAATTGCGCCGCTACGATCGGTATCAAGTTGGCCCAGTAGCTCAGTATTACGGTGGCCAAATTTTAAGCCTGCCCTATGGCAGTGCTCCCCGCACCGTTGTTGCCAAAAGCACACCAACGACCACTGTTCGTTCAACCACAACCGCACAAATTCCAGTCAGCCGTCCCAACGGTAAGGTTTTAGTCATGATCGATCCTGGTCACGGGGGGCGAGATCCGGGCGCGATCGGTTTAGGTGGATTGCAAGAGGTGGATGTGATCTTGCCGATCGCCAAAAGACTGGCCAGCATTTTAGAGAGCAAAGGGATTGCCACCAAACTTACTCGGGATGGTGATTATTTTGTAGGCCTAGATGAACGAGTTGCTTTGTCCAACCGCTACGATGCCACCATTTTTGTGAGCATCCATGCCAACTCGATCGATGGTCGGCCAGATGTCAATGGTTTAGAGACTTACTACTATGGCTCCGAAGGCAGCAAACTAGCCGAGACGGTACACCGAAATGTACTGAGTACAGTTACAGCTAAGGGATTTTACTTAGGCGATCGAAACACCCGATCGGCCAGGTTTTTGGTCTTGCGTAAATCGCGAGTGCCTGCAATTTTGGTAGAAACCGGCTACCTGACCAACGAAGCCGAAGTAGCGCGGTTGCGTCGAGACGACTACCGGGCAGTGCAAGCCGAAGGAATCGCTAGGGGTGTCATAGAATATTTATCAAGATATTAGATTGTAATCTTTTGTAATCATAAGTAAAACTACTCATATTCTCTAAAAAGATTGAATATCCTAGACTCACTTCAGACAAATGAGTGAATTTATTCTTTTCCAGATATGATACAAATGCGTGGAGTGTCGATTACTTTCGAGGTACCCTTTGTTGAGCTTGTCTGCCCCAGAAATAGTGCCTATCAATACTAATAACGCCCAAATTGGCGTTTTTGACAGTGGAGTTGGTGGCCTGACTGTTTTACAAGAGATTCATCGGCAATTGCCGCACGAGTCTGTTCTATATTTTGGGGACACAGCCAGAGTCCCCTACGGTAATCGGGAACCCGCCGAAATCGTCACTTTTGTGCGCGAGATTTTGCACATGATGGCTAAGCAAGATGTGAAAATGGCCATTATGGCTTGTAGTACTGGTTCTGCTCTAGCCATGGACTTGGTAAAAGGCGAATTTGATTTTCCGATTGTGGGAGTAGTTCGGCCAGGAGCCAGGGCAGCGGTACAGGCCGGGTCGAGAATTGGCATCATGGCCACCCATGCCACCGTGAGAAGTCAGGCTTATAGCAACGAAATTTGGCGCTGTGCCGCCGATGCCCAAGTGTGGGAGATTGCTTGCCCTAAGTTTGTGCCCTTGATTGAAAGTAATCAAATCGATTCACCAGAAATGATGGAGGCTGCAGAAGAATATTTGCAGCCTTTGATCGATCGAGAGATTGATACCCTAGTTTTTGGCTGCACTCACTATCCCCACCTCAAGCGGGTCTTTCAGCAGATTTTGCCGCCTCATGTTACCTATGTAAACCCGGCTGAAGCTGCAATTATCGAAACTGCACAGGTCTTAGCTGGGGAAGGAATTCAGGCTAACCCCAACCTGTCGGGAGACACCAGTTTTTATGTCAGCGGCTCAGCTCATGACTTCGCCGATTTGGCGACCAATTGGCTGCCCAGCCGTCCTTATGTGCAAAATATTCCGGTAGAATCTTTGCGCTTATAGAGGCATTAGCCAGCAGAAATCTCGGAACTGCCCCCCGACCGAGAAAAATAGCTTAAAATAAGTGTAAACTTTCGTAAACGCTTATTAAGCCAGCTAGTAACTCATGAACTCGGTGACATCCCTTTTCGCTCCTGTTGAAGCCGATCTGAAAGTGTTGGCAGAGAACCTCAAGTCTTTGGTGGGTGCTCGTCATCCCATTCTCTACGCAGCGGCAGAGCACCTTTTTTCTGCTGGTGGCAAGCGAGTCCGACCAGCGATCGTACTATTAATCGCCCGCGCTACCTTACCGGGTGAAGATATTACCCCCCGCCATCGGCGGCTGGCAGAGATCACAGAGATGATTCACACTGCTAGCTTGGTGCATGATGACGTGCTCGATACCGCAGAGACTCGGCGGGGCATTCCCACGGTGCATGACCAGTTTGGCAACCGGGTAGCGGTTTTGGCGGGTGACTTTTTGTTTGCTCAGTCTTCTTGGTACTTGGCAAACTTAGATAATTTAACTGTGGTGAAGCTGCTGTCCCAGGTAATTATGGACTTAGCTGAAGGCGAAATTCAGCAGAGTTTAAGCAGCTTTGACACCGAGATGTCGATCGAAACTTATTTAGAAAAAAGCTACTTTAAAACTGCTTCTTTGTTGGCCAACAGTGCCAAGGCCGCCGCAATATTGAGCGACCTACCTGAGCCTAACTGCCACAAAATGTATCTCTATGGTCGCCACTTGGGTCTGGCTTTCCAGATTGTGGATGATATTTTGGACTTCACTAGCTCCACTGAAGTACTAGGTAAGCCTGCTGGCTCCGATTTGGCGGGGGGTAACTTGACCGCTCCAGTGCTCTATGCCATGGAAGAGCAGCCCCGCTTAGCGGAGCTAATTGTGGGTGAATTTGAACAAGAAGGCGATCTAGAAAAAGCCTTGGGCTTAATTCACGCCAGTACTGGCATTGATCAATCTTGGGACTTGGCCAAAGAGCATGTGCGGTTAGCCTTAGAGCAATTGACCGATTTAGCGCCTTCTCACTCCAAATCAGCTTTGATGGAGATGGGCGATTATGTGTTGCAGCGTTCTCATTAAATTTTGAAACTCCATACTTCTAGCGGTAACTGGCAGCTCGGCCTGGGTTTGTCGATCGTCACGGTTTTGCTGTGGGGGTTAATTCCTTTAGCCTTGGGGGTGGTGTTGCAGTCGATCGACGTATCCACGGTCAATGCTTTTCGTTTTTTGAGTTCTTTTGTGTTGCTCGGTATCTACTTGGCCAGTCGGCGGCAGTTGCCCACTAGGCAACAACTACAGGCTACTTCGCCGGTTTTAATGTTGGTGGCGATCGGGGGCTTAACCTGCAATTACCTATTTTTTACTAAGGGTTTGTTAGCTACTTCGCCTTCCCATGCAGAAGTATTGATTCAGCTCGCCCACTTATTCTTTGGCTTTGGGGGGCTGCTGATCTTTAAAGAAACCTATAGCCGTAAGCAGTTGGTGGGTCTAGGCATTTTGGTACTGGGCTTAGTGGGATTTTTCAATCAGCAGTTGGCGGTAGTGGCTGCCACTGATAAGTATTGGGCGGGCAGTGCTATGTTGGCTTTTGCCGCTTTGACCTGGGCGATTTATGCTCTGGCACAAAAGCAAATGTTGCAGCAGCTCAGCTCTGGCCAAATTATGTGGATAATTTATGGCTGCTGTGGGGTGATCTTTGGGGTATTCTCCCATCCGGCGAGTGTCTTAGCACTGTCGCCTTTGCAGTGGGGGATGTTGATTTTTGCCGGGTTGAATACGTTTGTGGCCTACGGGGCTTTTGCCGAATCTTTGGCTCATTGGCCTGCCTCACGGGTGAGTGCGGTGTTGGCGTTGGCTCCGATCGTCACTTTGGTGGCCATGGCGATCTTTGCTCCTTGGCTCTCGCTTCATGCCGAGAAAATTACGCCCTTGGGCATTGTTGGGGCGATCGCAGTGGTGGTGGGTTCGGTGTCGATCGCTCTCAATGATCGATCCAAGCGGTCTAAATAGTTACTGGTACTTGGGCAAACTACCCTTAAGGTGGAAATAGTGCCAGAATAGTCCTATTGCAACAAATATTCACAATGCTGACATCTCCTGCTGAGACCGATCATCTCCAGAGTTCGGAGCTACATGCTTTAGAGCATCAGAATTTAGAACTTACTCCACCTTCGGGCTGGAGCAAGTTGCTGTTTGGCCAGGAGCCAACCCTAGAACTAATCGCAATTTTGCTGGTTTATGGGGTGCAGGGGGTTTTGGGCTTGGCCAAGCTAGCCGTCAGCTTTTTCCTGAAAGATCAGTTGGCACTATCTCCAGCACAGGTCGCTGCACTAATGGGTGTAGCGGCTTTGCCTTGGGTGATTAAGCCGCTGTTTGGTTTCATTTCCGATGGACTGCCGGTATTTGGTTATCGGCGCAGACCTTATTTGGTCTTAGCGGGCTTGTTAGGGGCAGGGGCGTGGCTGAGTTTGGCGACTTTTGTACATACACCGGGACTGGCTACCTTGGCGATCGCCATGACTTCTCTATCGGTAGCTTTTAGTGATGTCTTGGTAGATTCGCTGATTGTGGAAAGAGCGCGGGGAGAATCTTTGAGCAAATCTGGCTCGTTGCAGTCGCTCTGTTGGGGAGCTTCGGCGTTGGGTGGCTTGTTAACAGCCTATGCTAGCGGGCTGCTATTGAGTAAGTTTACGCCCCAAACCGTCTTTGCCGTGGCGGCGATATTTCCCCTGCTGGTTTCGCTGGTGGCTTTTTGGATTGATGAACAGCCCATTACCATGAAAGAATCGGCGGTAGATCAGGCTAAGGGGCAGATTCAGCAGCTATGGATCGCCTTGCGCCAAAAGGCGATCTGGATGCCCTTGGCCTTTGTATTTTTGTGGCAATGCACTCCCACCGGCGAATCTTCTTTCTTTTACTTTGTGACCAATGAACTGGGCTTTAATCCGGAGTTTCTGGGACGAGTGCGGTTGGTGTCTAGCTTGGCTTCACTGATTGGGATTTGGGTGTTTCAGCGCTACCTCAAAGCCGTGCCTTTTCGGAAAATCTTTGGTTGGACAACAGTGATTTCTGCACTGTTGGGTTTGACTACTTTGTTGCTAGTGACTCACGCCAATCGTGCTTTAGGCATAGACGATCGATGGTTTAGCTTGGGTGACACGTTGATTTTGACGGTGATGGGGCAAATCACCTTTATGCCGGTATTAGTGTTGGCCGCTCGCCTGTGCCCGCCCGGTATCGAAGCTACTTTGTTTGCTTTGCTGATGTCGGTGCTGAACTTAGCTGGTTTGGTTTCCCAGGAAGGTGGGGCTTTGTTGACTCATGCCTTGGGCATTAATGAACACAATTTTGACAAACTGTGGCTGTTAGTGACCATTACCAACTTAGGTGGTATTGTGCCGCTCATTTTCTTGGGTTGGCTGCCAGAAAACGAAGCAGCTAAAACTGCTCAAGGAGGTGAAAATATTTCATGATTTTTAGTCGGTTAATTAATCGCCCTCGATCACTACAGATACTTTAATTACAATCAGATATCTTGCACTTAAAAAACATGCTTAATCTAGAAAAAACTACTGCTTACACTCAAAAAGATTGGGCACAGGGCTATCAATCACAAAAAAACGAATATGAGTATTGGATCGAAAATATTACTGGCGAAATCCCTTTAAATCTAGCTGGCACACTGTTTCGGAATATCCCCGCCATGCTGGATGTAAATGGTGTCTCGGTAAGGCATCCCTTTGATGGTGATGGCATGATTTGTTCGATCGGCTTCCGAGATGGCAAAGCATTTTTCCGGAATCGCTACGTGCGCACCGCCGGATTTGTTGCGGAGCAAGCCGCCAATAAGTTTTTATTTCGGGGCGTGTTTGGCACCGCTAAGGCTGGGGGCTGGCTGGCTAATGCCTTTGATATTAAGCTGAAGAATATTGCCAATACCCATGTAATTTATTGGGGTGGTAAGCTCCTGGCTCTCTGGGAAGCAGCGGAACCTCATCGGTTGTTACCAGAAACCTTAGAAACAGTTGGTTTAGATTATTTGGATGGAGTCTTACAGCCCGGAGATGCTTTTGCGGCTCATCCTCGTGTTGACCCAGCAGGTAAACTGGTGAACTTTGCTTTAAAGACCGGTTTATCGACTACTGTTAAGGTATTTGAATTCGATCGATCAGGCAAACTAGCAACCACCTACGAGCATGTAGTCCCTGGTTTTGCGTTTATCCACGATTTTGCCATTACCCCTAACTACTGTATTTTCTTTCAAAATCCAGTGGGCTTTAATCCTTTGCCATTCTTGTTGGGCATGAAAGGAGCCGGAGAATGCGTGAAATTTAAGGCCGAGGCACCAACTAAAATTTTAGTGATTCCTCGCAATGGCCAAGATCCGGTCAAAGTTTTTGAAAGTAAGTCTGGCTTTGTGTTTCACCATGCCAACGCTTTTGAAACTGAGAGTGGTTTATCGATCGACTCGATCGCCTATGGCAGTTTCCCGGAAGTAGAGCCAGACAAAGATTTCCGGGAGACTAACTTCGATCGCTTAGATCCCGGCCAGCTCTGGCGCTTCCAGCTAAATTTTGCCTCAGGGAAGGTCGATCGGGAGTTAATTGAACCTCGCTGCTGCGAATTTCCCACCATGAATCCGGCTCAAGTAGGTCAAAATGGTCGCTATTACTATTTAGGAGCTGCGGCCAAAGCAACGGGCAACGCCCCACTCCAAGCGATCACTAAGATTGATCTGCAAACCAAAGAATCTATCACTTGGTCAGCAGCGCCCCACGGCTTTGTGAGTGAGCCACAGTTCATCGCTAAGCCTCAAGCAGCCACCGAAGATGATGGCTGGGTAGTGACTTTGGCTTATCAGGCCGATCGGGATGCCACCGATATCATCATCCTCGATGCCAAAGATCTAAAGGTGATTGCTAAACTTCATCTCCCCCACCACCTGCCCTTTGGACTCCACGGCAGTTGGACAGATGAAATATTCTTGCCAAGTTAATCGCAGAACACCTCTGCGACAAAAACACTTGTTGAATTGTTAAAATAGCATCAAAACCAACCAGTAAAAACTCATGTTAACCCTAGAAGTAGCTCTCCAAAAAATTCAGCAGTTCCGCCCTGAACAGCGCAAACAAGTCATTCAGTTTGTCGAATTCCTCGACAATCAAGCCATCACAGCCCCAGAGTTGCCCTCAGTAGATGCCGAAACGGAATTCTTCTCGCTAGCCGGAATCTGGGAAAATAAAGACATCACAGTCTCATCCCTCCGCTCCGAAGCTTGGAGAGAAACCAAGTAATGATCTTGTGTGATACAAATATTCTAATAGAATTCTATAAAGGCAATCCGGCGATCCTTCGAGAACTTTTATTCTACTCATGGAGCAATATTCCCTCAGTCATAAACTCGCTATCCCTGATGCCTTGATTGCTGCTACCGCCCTAGTAAGTGACTTAGAGTTATACACTCTCAATACCAAAGACTTTCGCTTTATTGCAAACATCAGGCTATATAATCTCTAGCAGGGCGTTGCATAATATAGGTATGCAACGCCCATTAAATGATTGCTAACAAAAATCGATCAACCAAACATCCGATGGTGCAAAGAAGGCATCTGGCGGCGTACCTGCGCCAAACGATTCGGCGAAATCTCCGCCACCGCCACCCCCGGCGCATCGCCAGCATCTGCCAACACCACTCCCCAAGGATCTACAATCATGGCATGACCGTGGGTATAGCGCATGGCGTAATGATTGCCAGTTTGGGCTGGAGCCAAGACGTAACAGGTATTCTCGATCGCCCGCGCCTGCAACAGCACCTGCCAATGATCTTTACCGGTATAAGCCGTAAAAGCTGCTGGCACAAACAACACCTCAGCCCCCTGCTTAGAAAGATGCCGATATAGCTCTGGAAACCTTACGTCATAGCAAACCGACAGACCCAAATTTCCTAGCTCTTCCGATTTATAGATCTCTGGCAGCTTATTACCGGCTTTCACTGTTTTAGATTCTAAGTAAGTATTGCCGTCGGGCAGATCCACATCAAATAAATGCACTTTCTGATATCGCGATAGCTCCTGACCATTGGGGCCAATCAGTAAAGCCGTGTTGTAAACCTGATTTTCGGCAGCGGGCACAGGAAAACCGCCGCCTAGCAAAGTAATTTGAAATTTTTGGGCGGCTGTTTTCAGAAATTTTTCCGTGGAAACCGCAATTTGGCTAGCCTGGGCAATTTTGGCTTCTTCTTGGCCCAAAAAAGCAAAATTCTCTGGTAGAGATACCAGCTCAGAACCGCGCCTCACCGCCAAATCGATCAGCTCCTCGGCCTGTGCCAAGTTCTGTTCCAGGTTAGGGGAGCTAGTCATCTGAACGGCGGCGGCGAGATAAGATTTCATTGCGGTAAAAACAAAGGTGAATGATGATCGGGCAAAATCGCCGCTAGGCGGCGACTCTTAAATGGTTTTAGATAATTTTGGCGGCGCGTAGGCCAAAAAATAGAGCAACAGCAGCAACGGCCATCGCACCTAAAAAGCCAGCATATATAAATAAGGCCATAATAAAACTCTCCAGAATAATTTTTTATCGAACATTCAGCATTCATTAAACCATTCTGCTGAGTCCTGCGTCTATCATGATTTTGCCTAGTCTGAGATCAGCCTCTGACTTGCTCCCTAATTCTGTTGTATTTTAGGGAAAGATTATTTTCCAGTTATTATTCCTTATTCCCATGAATCAAATTCGGTTATTTTGCCAAAAGCTTTGCCTGCTATGCGTCACGGCACTAATGGCTTGGCAGATCTGCCTGCTACCAGCGGCAGCCACTGCTCTATACGAGATTCCTACTATTTCTCAGGGAGTGCCCACTTGGTCGATCGATAAGGCCGGAGTGCTCAGTGTGGCGACCAAGGCTAAGATCAATGGCACGATGGAGAAACTGGCAGCAGATACTGGTAAAGAAGTTCGGTTCGTGACCATTCATCGCTTCGACTATGGAGACAATGCTCAGACTTTTGCCAGCAAGATTTTTCAGAAGTGGTTTCCTACCGAGGAAGATCAGAAAAATCAGATGCTCATTTTGCTCGATGATCTCACCAATACTACTGGAGTCGTCACTGGATCTGGAGTTAAAGATGTGATGAGTGATGCGATCGCTACCAGTATTACCACCGAAACTATGTTGGTGCCTTTGCGCACCGGCAATAAGTACAACCAATCTTTTTCTGATGCGGTCGATCGAGTTGCGGCAGTGATCACTGGTCAACCAGATCCGGGGCCACCAGTGATTAAGGAAGAAGCTGTTGCTGGCAGTACTTACCTGACCGCCGAAGAAACCGATGCCAATCGCTTCAGTTTTACAACGATCGTGATTGTGCTCTTGATTGCAGCTACTGTGCTGCCAATGCTTACCTGGTGGTGGTATCAAAACCAAGATTAGGATCATATTCCCAAAGTTATTGCAGAGGTCGTGGTATTATATCGCGCCCTTTTTTTATATATTTTGACGGCTTTGCCTATGAGCGATCTTTAATTTTCCAAGCGCTGACGCAACTTGCTACTGAAGAGATCAATCATAGTTACCACGGCCAGCAAGACCAACATCATTGTGGTGGCTTTTTGATACTCAAAACCATCAATATAACTTTTGAGCTGAAAGCCAATTCCTCCTGCTCCCACCACCCCCAACACCGAAGCTGCCCGAATGTTGTACTCAAACATCCACAAAGTGTAGCCCAAAATTAAGGGCATGACTTGGGGTAGCACTCCATAGCGCAAAATTTGCAGCGGCTTAGCGCCAATTGTTACCAGCGAATCTAATGATCGAGCATCTAATGATTCGATCGCCTCCTGAAAAAACTTGGCCAAATAACCAACGGTGTAGATGGTCAACGACATGGTTCCAGCCTGTGCTCCTAAGCCAGTGGCCGAAACAAAAACTAACCCTAAAATGATGGAAGGTACCGATCGCACCGCATTTTGTAAAAAATTGGCCGCCCATTGCAGCGGCACCGGAGCAACGTTGTGAGCGCTAGCGATCGCAATTGGTACAGATAACAAAGCTCCTAAGGTTGTCCCCCACAAAGACATTTGCACTGTTTCTAGTAAAGACTTTACCGCAACATCTAACACTGAGAAATCGGGCGGAAACAACCGACGAGCAAAATCTATTACATATGGCCAGCTCTTGCCCAAAGTCTGAAGATTCAAATCTAAACTCTGCCCTGCCCAAATATAGACAGCTACCACCAACAACAAAATTAGGGTTGTTTTCAAAGATTTGAAGGGAGTTCGATCGAGGCGAGAGATTTTATCCATTGAAAATTAGCTCACATGGTGCTGGGTGGTGTGCAGTTGAGCAAATTTTTCTGTTAGACAATTGGTGTCACCATCATAAAATATTTTGCCTTGATCTAAAATGATTGCTCGATGAGCATAGGTTGCAGCCATTTTTAAATCATGTAGAACCGCCACAATCGTCATTCCCTGGTTTTGGTTTAAATTTGCCAGAGTATCCATCACCTGCTTAGCCACCATAATATCTAGACCGTTGGTGGGTTCATCGGCCAATAAAATTGTGGCATTTTGCATTAATGCGCGGGCGATCGCCACTCGCTGCTGCTGACCACCACTCAGTTGTTTAACTACAGTATTAGCTTTATCTGCCAGTCCAAACTGTTCTAGCAACTGCGCTGATCGGGTCTGTTCTGGCAGCGGCAAACCCATTAGAGTTTGCCAACTGGAGTAACGACCAAGACAGCCACACAGCACATTTTCGATCGCTGAAAGCTGTGGAATTAATCCGCCACCCTGCATAATTGTGCCTAAATGTTGGCGAATTTGGCCATAATTGCGAGGGGTAGCATCATGCCCCAAGATCTGCACTTGTCCCTGTTGAATGGGCACCAAACCAGCCAGACAACGAAGCAAAGTAGATTTACCAGCACCATTTAAGCCCATAATAGCCACAAATTCTCCTAGCCTAATTTGAGAATTTATATTATTAATGACTGGCTTAACTGGTGAGCGACCATAGCCTATAGTCAGACTTTGGCAGTCAATGGCAAAGCTTGCATCGGTGGTGCTCGATGATTTCAACGTTAAGGCTCCATTCCAATGCTAGCTAGGGCTTTTTTCATAGGTGCTAAATGTTTCTCATGGTCTACCTTAACTAGTTCTGTTGAGTTGTACAAAGATTTTAATAATTCATTATTACTGCCAGAATTCATCTTCAGCAAGGCATTGATCACTTTTTCGCGCACTGGCTCCGCTACATCGTCGTCAATTACCACTCCATGAGCTGGGACACCACTGATTTTATGAATAGTCTTTAGCTTTTTGGCTTCGTCTGTGGTGATGTGAGGCGGCAACATGGCATATTCTGAAACTGCGGCGGCATCAGCTTGGCCACGCAGCACCGACTGCAAGGCTTTACCGTAGTTACCACCATAGGTAACTTTGCCGAAAAATTGCTCAAGTTTTTCTTTATCTGGCACCAACTTTTCGCCAATGAGCTTGCTTACCGGAAAAATAAATCCAGAGCCGGAGGTGGGAGAGGTAAAGGCCATTCTTTTCCCTTTCAAAGACTGGAGATCAGTCAGTTTGCTATCTTTGGGCACCACAAAAATTGAGTTGTAAGTTTGGCCTCCAGAGTAGGCTGGCCGCACTTCTGCCAAGTACATATTTGCCTTGGTCAATTTTTCTGCTTTTAGTGCACCTCTGCTGCCTAAGAAGGCAATATCAGCTTGGTTGGCATTTAAAGATTCGACGGCGGCAGTCTCATCGGCTACTTTTGCTTTAATGTTTAGCCCAGACTCTTGAGATAAAATTTTGGCTACTGCGTCAGCTTTCTGCTGAAGATCGGTGCTATCCGATCGACTAGGAAAGACAATGGTAATTGCAGATGAGCCATTAGAAGTACATCCAGCATTAGTCCCTAAGACTACTCCAGTTAGCAGCCCCGCTAAACATTTAGCAATTTTCTTTTTCATTACTCGATCCTTCTTGAGATTTATTCTTAATAATTTTTTCTATCTTCAGACAAATTTATCCAAGAGTCAATAGCTGAAAAAAATATGGATAACTAGTTGCTACCCCAAAAGATCATTATTTACCGAGATATCTAGTCACTTGCGCGTTTGACGATCGACCAAAGTAGCCGTTGATTGCGCCGTAGGCATCAATAAAATATCGCTGATATTTACATGGGCTGGGCGAGTGAGAGCGAACAAAATAGTCTCGGCGACATCCATCCCAGTTAGGGGGGTCAAACCCTCATAGACCCGATCGGCTTTTTCCCAGTCTCCATGGAAGCGTACCGCGCTAAACTCGGTTTCGACTAGACCGGGATCAATATTAGTCACACGTACCGGTGTGCCCAATAGATCGATCTTTAAACCTTCAGAAATTGCTCGCACCGCAGCCTTGGTGGCACAGTAAACATTGCCTGCTGGGTAAGTTTGGCGACCGGCCATCGAGCCTAAATTCACCACATGGCCACGTCCTCGCTCAATCATGCCGGGTGTAATAGCTCGGGTCAGATATAGCAAACCTTTAATATTGGTGTCGATCATTTCTTCCCAGTCTGCTACCTCGCCTGCCGGTAGCTTAGTCAAACCTCGGCTGAGTCCAGCATTGTTGATCAAAATATCGATCGATCGCCATCCTACCGGCAGATGCTCTAAACCAAAAGGCTGACGCACATCCCATTCTACTAACAGCAAGTTATCCAGATCTGTACCCGCTGCCACACATCGATCGGCAACTAGCTGCAACTTCGCGGTGCGCCTTGCCAATAAAATCAACCGGACTTCCAAAGGTGCCAGTAATTCGGCACAGGCCGCCCCAATGCCACTACTAGCACCTGAAATCAGCACAGTTTGTCCAGCTAAACGACTCACTAGGTTCTCCGTACATGAATCCGGCGAGTAACGGTGGTAATGCCATCGGGGCGCACAAACACTGCCGATAGCCAATAGTCTCCAGCTTTACTGGGTGCCCTGGCGCTCTTAAACAGTCCGCCCGTAGATAGTAATTCCAGCTTATAAGGTGTGGCTTTGCCATAGCTGCCAGTACTTACCGGCTGCTCACTCAAAGCCCCCATCATTACGTCGTCGTTCAAAGGTTCTTGGACAATCACATCCACGTTGTAATCTTCGCTAGGACGCAGTTTGTCTGGCACTACCATATCTACCGTGGGCGGTTTTAGGCCAGTACTAGAGCGAACTTGCTCATTCAAAATTTGCTGCTGAACAACTTTGCCATTCACAATATACTGACGAGCTTGAATTTTGGCTGTTAATTGACTCTGCTTGCCGCCTTCAGTGCTAGTTCCATCAATTTGAGTGGTAATATTGATCGACACTCCAGCCCCATCTTGCTTCCAGTTTTGGATGGTGGTGGTGTAACGCAGGTTGGAGTAGCGTTGCCAAAGGCTGCTGATCTGCTGTTGCCATTGACTACGGCTCATGCCGTCAACAGTATAATTGGCTGAAAAATTTTCTAGCAGCGCTGGCAACTGGCGACTGTTAGCCGCCTGGTCAATTTTGTTGACTAGCCCAGTAATATTGGTGGGTGCTGGTGAAGTGGCCGCATGGCTAGGGATCAGAGAACCGATCGATAAATTTAATACCAAACCAGTTAAAACTGGCCAAACAAGCTTCAGTGCAGGCATTACCAAAGATTCTCCCAATATTTGAACAGCCGATAGCATCAATCTAGTCGGAATAGTGCTTTAATTATCGCAGGTACTAGGCTAGTTGGCGCGATATCTTTAGGAAATGTAGGAAAGTAATAACGTGACTCAGGGTTCGAGTAAGCTTCTGATTGCTGCCAGTGGGACTGGTGGACATCTTTTTCCAGCGGTGGCTGTGGCAGAAAAGCTCACAGACTTTGAAATCGAGTGGCTCGGTGTGCCCGATCGGTTAGAAACTACTTTGGTGCCTAAGCAGTACCCGATGCATTTGATTGCGGTACGCGGCTTTCAAGGCAAGTCTATTCCGAAGAATCTGAATACTGTGCGACTGCTGTTGATGAGTGTTTTTACCACCAGAAAAATTTTAAAAAAAGGCAATTTTGATGGAGTATTTAGCACTGGTGGCTATATTTCGGCTCCGGCAATTTTAGCCGCCTACAGTTTAGGTATACCGGTAGTCTTACACGAATCCAATGCTTTACCGGGTAAAGTCACCCGCTACCTGAGTCCTTTTTGTACCAAAGTAGCGCTGGGGTTTAGTAGTGCTGCCCAATATTTAAAAAAAGCGCGGACTATCTATATGGGTACGCCCGTGCGACAGCAATTTTTGCAGCGCCAAAAGCTAGATTTGCCCATACCTCCAGATTTACCGGTGATTGTGATTGCTGGTGGTTCACAGGGGGCTGTGGCTCTCAATAATCTGGTGCGCGATAGTGCTTCGGCCTGGCTAGCAACTGGGGCGTTTGTTGTGCACTTAACTGGAGATAAAGATCCGGCCTCGGGTAGCTTAAAGCATCCTAATTATATGTCCTTAGCTTTTTGCGACAATATGGCAGGGCTGTTGCAGCGAGCTACCTTAATTATTAGTCGATCGGGTGCAGCAACTTTGAACGAACTGATGGTTTGTCGGTTGCCATCCATACTGATCCCTTATCCCTACGCTGCTGAGGATCATCAGTACATCAATGCCAAATGTATGGCCGAAACTGGTGCAGCGTTGGTGTTTCGCCAAGAAAAGCTCACTGCGGGCTTTTTGGCTGAAGAAGTATCAAATTTATTGAGATCGCCACAGCGCTTGAGTGATATGTCGCATAATACTTCTCAGATGGGAGTGTTAAATAGTGCAGATCTGTTAGCTGATCTGCTGCGAGATTTGATCGCTGCTTCTAAACAAAAATCTTCTTAGCCACCACCAGATTAATTATGATTGTCAGTTCCGCCGAAATTGCTCGTTTGAGGGCACAGCTTTTAGAATACCCTGATGCCTTGATCGCGCTAGAGACAATCTCTGACTGTGAGGGCGATTTGGAAGATGCGGCAATGAGCTTGGCAATTAGAGCTGGCCAGGAGCCACAATTAGACAATAGTGATTGGTTGCCAGCACTAGCCAAAAAATGTCGAGCGGTGCTGTGTCAAGATAGCTTGCGAGTAGATTTAATTAATGGCAACTGGGCAACAGCACTACATTTGCTGCAAACTAGCAAGGTCTGTCCCAATGTTTTGGCGGTGCCAGTATTGTTGTATATCGATAACCTGGGGATCGATCGATTTTGTGAGCCGCTAGATCCACCATAGGTATTTTTTAAATATCAGAATTAGTTTTGCCCTTTTTTAGATTGATCCTATCAAAACCCAAAATAAATTGATCACTATAGCCCAAGATAGATCGAATAATGAAAATTTTAGTGCTGCTGAAAAATTAGCATATATTGATGTTTTACGCGCCATTGCAATTTTAATGGTGATTTTTGTCCATAATAGCCAGACCGTTAATGGATTGTCGGCACAGGTCAAGTCTATTAGTGAATATGGGCAAATTGGTGTGCAGCTTTTCTTTGTCGCTTCGGCTTATACGTTGTGCTTTTCTCAAACCAAAAGAACCAATGAGAAAAGTCAATTAAGATCATTTTTTATTCGGAGGCTGTTTCGGATTGCTCCACTTTACTATTTTGCAATTTGTTGGTACTTTCTGACCGATCCTGTTAATAACATTTTAAAGATTATTAACGTAACACCTCACTATGATTTGGTTAATGTTGTAGCTAATATTTTTTTCATCCATGGCTTTGTGCCGTTTGCTAACAATAACATTGTGCCCGGTGGTTGGTCGATCGGTGCTGAGATGGCTTTTTATGCTTTGTTTCCGCTGCTATTTAGGCTGTTTTCTTGGGCATATGGTAAGTGGGGAATGCTACCTCTATATGGGCTAGTCATCCTCTCTGTACTGCTCAATATTGCTGCTCAGATGCTGGTTGGGAAATTCTTATCAGCAGAATTAATTAACGATCCATTTATTTATAGAAATTTAGTTAATCAGCTCCCGGTGTTCTTGATGGGAATGACTATATTTTTCCATCATCAATACAACCATACATTGCAAGTGCCAATTGCCGCCCAAGCTACTATTTTTGCTGGGCTAACATTGTTTGGTGAAGAGTTATTTGATAGCAAGAAACATTGGCTTTTAGTGGTTGTGACAGTGTGTGCTGGAATATCTTTTGCCATCTTGTTAAATATTTTCAAAGAGCTAAAATTCTCCAGTAAAATCTTAGAAGAAATCGGTAAGGTTTCTTATTCAATGTACATATTTCATTTTGGGTTTGTTTGGTACTTGGTTCCAGGATTAAAGATGAATTTAGAAGGACTTATTGAGCCACATCTTTTGCTGATTTTATCATTTTTGCTAGCTGTGCTGGGCAGTTTCTGGGTTGCCAAGCTTAGCTATAAATACATTGAGACTCCAGGTATTTTGCTCGGCAAGTCTTTAATCGCCAAGTTACAGTAGTTAATTTCGCAGTTTACCAATTCCCTCAATATCCAACAAATAACTCTGAACCACCTCAAAAGCATATTCTTCAGGCAATACCTGCTGAAATTTGCTAAACCGATAGTTTGGCATATTGTTCATTAAATAGTTGCGAGTGGTTTTTTCTTGCCAGAATTGTTTAGAGATTACCCGATCGATGGTTTTACTCAAAGTACCCATACCCAAGCTGTCCCCTTCAATGCGCAGCTTAAAGTTATCGACTCTTACCTGCCAATCGTGCTTGCCCTGAATACCGTATTTCAGAGTGTGATTAATCCGACCACCGGCAAAAGTCCACCAAGTAGCGTTGCCATCAGCGTCCCACTCGATCGCTGGGAAACCAGAGATCTGCTGACCCAGGGTCGATCGATATTCATCCAAGGCCGCCTGACCCGCTGGGTCTAAAAAGGGCATTGACTGATCGGACTGAAGAATTTTTGCCATCATTTGGCACAGTTCAAAGCTGAGCAGCTCGGGGATGAACCCGCCCCAGCTTGGCTTTTTACCGACTGGTGCGCCGCTCACCTGCACTACTCTTTTGTCGTTATCAACTATATTTACCACCCAGGATCGACCACCTAATAAAAAAGAAGTAACATCTGGGACTAGTCGATCGACGAAAGCTTGTTCGAGGGAGCCGATCGTATATCCTCCGGTGGTTTGCACTTGATAGAGCTGGGGACTACTAAAAACGGCGTATAGCTCCATGAAGTTTTTGTGACCAAAGGTTTTTTCGGCTTTGGTGCCCATGGAAAGTTGGCCACCAGTCATGTACAAAAAGCCGTTGGCTAGCATGTGATTAATTAGCAGGTCAAATTCGCTGCGGCTAATGCCCGCAAAGTCTGGTACTACCGATAGTTGCTCCCAGCAGCGCTCTGGTTCGATCGCTTGAAACTGGAGAGTCAAAGCCAGAAGCTGATGCACCAAAACTGTCCAGGTGCGGTTTTGCACGGGCACCGATTCCACCCAGCCCTGGCGGGCTAATTCGATGATGGCAGTGGCCTGCAATAAAGTTTCGCTGTCTTGGACAAAAAATGTAGTGTTGGCGTTACCACCTCGGCGGCCAGTGCGACCAAGCCTTTGTAAAAACGATGAAACGGTAGAAGGAGAATTGGCTTGCAAAACATTATCTAAATCACCAACATCAATTCCCAGCTCCAGGGTAGAAGTACAGACAATGCAGGTGTTGCGGCCTTCCTGAAAGCGAGATTCGGCGTGGCTGCGCTCTTCGGCAGAAACAGAGCTATGGTGAACAAATACGTCGGTGCCTTGGCTGCCGATGCGTTTGGCGATTTCTTCGGAGAGGGCGCGGCTTTGGCAAAAAAACAGGCTTTTTTTGCCAGCGGCGATCGCCCCCGCATCTACGGCGATCGATTCAGAGTTGTCGTGCATACATACCCGCAGGTCTTTTTTGCTGGCGACCTTAGGAGGATCTACTATGCAGCTCGGTCTTTTGGAGGTGCCTTGTAACCAGGTGAGAATGTCGTTAGGGTTGCCGACGGTGGCGCTGAGTCCGATACGTTGGATGTCGTGGGAGCTAAATTTGGCGAGGCGTTCGATCACGGAAATTAGGTGGGCACCTCGATCAGTTCCAGATCGGAAG
>JAAFHZ010000040.1:0-5534 GCA_013297675.1 Synechococcales cyanobacterium bin59.metabat.ball.084
AGCTATAAAAAGCCCTCTCAAGCCAAAACTTCTACTGCTTAAGCCATACATTATTCTCTCTTCATACAGTCATCTTTAGTGAGTTTATCCATTAAAGGGGTTTTGTTGTATAGTCTAAACTACAGTGATTGGGTGCGATGTCTGGAATTTCTTGGGCAATATCTTGGACATCGGCCAGGTCAAGCTCAGTACCGATCGCTACTTGTATAACTGCTTTATTCCAGTCAGAGTCACCTTCTTGTAAACCGGCTTCTTTGAGCAGCTCGGCGATCGCCTGGTATCTTTGGGCGGTAAGTGATTGCTCTGCTGCTGGAGGGTTAGATAGCGATGCTGCTAGCGGTTGCTCCAATGATGGTGGCTGCTCAGAATATGCGGTGCTGGTTTGTTTTTCTATAGATTTTCTGTTGGCAGCTCTTTGATAAGTATCTTGTAATTTATCGCCAGTTCTAAAGGCATCAGCTTCTTCGGGCAATTGACGATAAGCTGCTCTGGTAGCCGGGGAATTGTCGCCTTTATTTATTTTCATAATGATATCGTTACGCTTGTTTTTGTTAAGAACAATGCTCTCATACCATTTTTTGGCATCGGCAACTTGTTCTTTTTTCAGAGGTGTATCAATAGCTTTTTGGGCAATTCTTTGAGGAATTTCTAGTTCTGCTTTAATTTGTGCAGCGGTTCTTTTGCTGCCATCCTTCAAAGGTGTATTGGCAAGTAGTTGAGCCATCCGAAACCACTGCTCAGCATGACGCATCTCATGATACACAATGTTTGCTAAACCTTGTGTCATTGTTCTGCCTTCAAATGGCACCGTGAGCTGACGACCTCCAATATCGCCCGGGGTAAGTTTATCTTTCTCTAAAAGCTCTCGATCGACTATAATCCTCCATTTTTTGTGATCAAATCTAGCACCTCCATCTGATACAGTAGATGGAGAAGAGTACAATGCTACAACTTCTTCAATATTAACGATGCCTGCACTATCTAGAGCTGAATTAGCCATTGATTTTATTACATCAGGGCGATTAGGATTTGGGGGCTGACTGGCAAAGGGGATGCTGCTCCAAAGAGTTTCTAACAAGCTCATTCTCTTGGCGAATTGATTCATGATAGCCAATGAATTAAGACCTTCTACTGGAGTTGATTTAGTAGCAGCAATTACTGGCTGGTTATTAGATAGTGAATTCATAGTAGGTTTTTATATTGGGTTTTAATTGACTATATAGATTCGGATGATTTTTCCATTCTCAATACTTTCACCATCTGCCCTTCTATAATCAGCATAGATCTGGCAGGAATTAGATAGATATTCATTAAATGAGATTGTTTCAAAAAAGAAGGTGTCACGATAAGATTCTTTGTAGCCTCCAAGTGCCTCTCCTAAAGCCTTGATAGATATTGGCGCATTTCTTCTGAATTCTAAGTCCACAGTATATGCCGGGTAAGGAGGGGCTGGAAGAGAGCCTCTCAAACCTATTCTCATCGAGCTTAAATCATGATTGAATGGCTCCACCAAATACCCCGTCGATTGAATATCGATAACATCACCAAACTGCATGGCAATGCTCTTAGGGTCGTCAGCTTTTGTCAAAAGGTCACTGCATGCTGTTTTGACAATTTCGATGACGGCTAATTCTGAACTGTTCATATTCTGAGAGGTTTTGACTGTATTCATTGATCGTTTTGGTTTGGCTGTGGTTGGTTGAACTGTTGATGCTATTAACAACATCAAGATTACCCAAAATCGCATAAATATTCTGTGACTCATACCGACTGAATTACTCATGTATATGGTGAGCTTGTCTAATTGTATGAACAGCACCAAATAAACACATCACTCAAAATACCTATTGAGATGCAATATTATCTGAAGCGTACACATCAGCTTTTTGAATTTGCAGTTGCTGGTGAACTACCGCAACCGTATCACCGCCCCGCAGAGAACTACTGCGACTGTTGTGAGGGGCTTTTAACAGCGTTACGATCGCCTCAATCACCCCAAAACTAGGAGCATAATTTTGTAAAAATAGCTTGATCACTCGGCGCTGTAGAGCCAAAGGCAAAGCGCTAATGGCATCGCGATCGATTACATCTGGAGCAACTAAAGCCGATCGATAGGCCACCCAAGCCAGCTCTTGGAGATAATCTGATTCGACAGCTAAAATTTGGCTAGTTTGGGCAAAGTGTTGAGTGACGCGGGGGTGAAATTGTGTGGATAATTCAGCAATATTCTGACGAACCCGATTACGGGCATAGCGAGATTGGTCATTATAGGCATCTAGCCACACGGGCAACTGCTGCTGTTGACAGAATAGGCCAGTGGACTGGCGATCGATATTTAAAATTGGCCGGACTAGCTGAATACCAGGAGCCAAATCACGAGTAGGCCGTAAACTGCTCAGCCCCTCACTGCCAGCTCCCCGAATCAGGTTGTACATCAGGGTTTCGGCTAAATCACTTTGGGTATGCCCTGTCACTACATACTGATAACCTCTGGTCTGAGCCATGGCAATTAGAGCTTGATAGCGCCATTGACGCGCCGCCGCTTCGGTTTCGGGTAAGTTTTGGGCATTCCAGCAATAGAAGGGCAACTGCCAGGTTTGAGCAATGCTGCGCACTCGATCGGCAATACCCCGATCTGCTGACCAGCCGTGATCGCAATGACCTACTGCTAGTTGCCACTGCCAGTGATGTTGCAAATCCAGCAAAAGCTGCCCCAGGCAAAGAGAATCTTGGCCACCAGAAACGGCCATTAGCACTTTGGATCTCTGAGGCAATAGCTGCTGCTGCTCCAGATGAGCTTGCAGTTGAGTCGATAGTGACGGTTTTGCTCCCAAGGCTCACCCTAAACTTTAAGTGCGGCTTACTCCTGGCCAGTTAGGCTGTTCGATTTCGCTCCAGACTTCTTCTACCAAGGAAGGCCGATTAGCCTGCACGTTGGCTACTAGCTCTTCTAGGTTCAAATCGGGCATGGCTGCCGAAAGATCGAAATCCACATAGCCACCGGGAGCATCACTGAGATTGAGGTTTATTTCACCATTGATATCAGACATGGTGCCTAGCTCAAAGTTGTCATCTACGGCGGTAGAGTCTGCTGGAGGGCTAGGGGGTGCTGGTGGTAAATCCATTGCAGCAGTACTTAGCGCAACGGCAGTGGTGGAAGCGGCAGGTGCTGCTATCGACA
The DNA here is from genome assembly GCA_013297675.1 of Synechococcales cyanobacterium bin59.metabat.ball.084. Lineage (GTDB taxonomy): Bacteria > Cyanobacteriota > Cyanobacteriia > Cyanobacteriales > Chamaesiphonaceae > JAAFHZ01. Next base: position 3,182 of record JAAFHZ010000040.1, read on the forward strand.
TGCTATTTGAGGTAGCCGACATACTAGTGGCTCCTGAGGCAACGGCTGCTGCCGCTACGTTGCTAGGTTGCTGAACCGCTGGAGGGGGCGCAACTGCATGACCAGCATCATCTGGGCAGAACTCGATCGCCAGATGTAAACGAACCTTGCCTTTTTCCCAGCCCTGCGCCCCAAAGCGCAGCACTTCGCCATCTACACCCTGCTCGTTAGACCACTCGGCCAAACTGTCGGCAACTTTACTGCGAATTTGGGCGGCTAGCTCACTCACCCGACAGGTGTTTTTAACCGCAACTACTTCCCCATCGGCTAAGGGCTGAAATTGTTTGCTCACGAAATATCTCCCAATTATTTGGTGTTACTTATCTTACAGGCTGATTACACTACCGGTGTCGAACGCGCCATTATTCTAATGCATTACCTTGATCGATCGGCACCGTATTTGTTGAAGTTTATTATGCCGCAATAAACTTTGCTGAAGTGAAAAATATAGTTTGGGCAAGAGTCAAAAGCACCATGAAGTTTTCTTCACCCGTGTTTCAACCCCTGCCCATCGTTTGAATATTTAACAGCAGAATGCCTAGTTAAAAAACCAGCCGTAACTGTGTAATCCTTTACCCAAAATATTTACGCCCAAATAGCAGATCCAAATCACCACAAAGCCGGTGGCCGCCAAGATGGCTGGTTTGCGACCCTGCCAGCCCTTGGTAATGCGGGAGTGTAAGTATGCGGCGAAAAACAGCCAGGTAATCAATGCCCAGGTTTCTTTGGGGTCCCAGCTCCAGTAAGAACCCCATGCTTCGTTGGCCCACACCCCGCCAGCAATAATCCCGATCGTCAGTAACGGGAAGCCCAAGCCAATGATCCGATAGCTGACATTATCTAGAGTTTGAGCAAGGCTGAGTCGCTGAGGTGAAAGGGTTACTGTGGATTTAGCTGTGGCGGCTCTGGTCATGGTTGCTACATTCCCAGCGGTTATAGTCCCAGTCGAGGAGCCATTATCTTCTAAATCTGGATTAGAGTTCAGCCGATAGCCGCCAATGCCCAAAGAGTTACCTTGCAATTCTACCTGCTGTCCGGCGGTGACAATCAAAAAGGTGATGGCCATGACCGCACCAACCATCAGGGTAGAGTAAGAGATCATCATTACGCTCACATGCATCATCAACCAGTTAGATTTCAGCGCAGGCACTAACGGGGCCGAGTTTTGCATTTCGTCTGGTAAAGTCAGAGCGGCAAAGGCACAAATGCCCATGGCGACTGGTGCAGTAGCTGCGCCTACCAGACGGCTTTGACTCATCTTCTCGGCGACTAGATGAATTGCCGTGATTCCCCAAGCCAAGAAAAATAAAGATTCATAAAGATTACTGAGGGGAAAATATCCAGCAGCGATCCAGCGGGCGGCCAACAGAGCGGCGATACAGAGGTTGGCGATCAACATGCCCACTGTCCCCAGAGTTTTGAGGGGCAACTGGGGAAAAGCTACTCCCACCCAGTACACCAACATGGTGAGCAGCAATACGCCAAAGGAAATATTGTCTAGGTAGCTCTGTAACTCGACTAAGTTCATGGCTAAATTTTTTTTATAAACGTAAATTACATCGTAGCTTTATTTCTTATGGCTAGGAATAAAGAGGTCGGGGTTTAAGACGGTTGCGATAGCTGTGATGGCACCTTTGGCGATCGAACTACGTTTATCGTTGAGATTCGGCTTCGCTCACCCAACTGGTTGATTAGTTAGGTGAGCGGAGTCAAATTCCAGCACCAAGCGAAGTAGACCTGAGTAAATCCTAATCTTCCGCGAAAATATAGCGGCGTAGTTCGCTAGGATCGGGGTCGGGGCTGGCTTCGGCGAATTCTACCGAATCATCCACGATTGCCTGGATTTCTTTATCGATCGATTTTAATTCTTCGGCAGTGGCCAATTTGTTTTCGATCAAATAACCAGCAAACTTTTTAATGGGATCGCGGGCAAACCAAAAGTCTTTTTCTTCCTGAGAGCGCAGCTCATCGGGGTCAGCCAAGGAGTGGCCTCTAAAGCGGTAAGTTAAGGCTTCAATGAGAGTTGGCCCTTCACCAGCTCGGGCACGGGCTACGGCCTCTTTAGCCACCCGATGCACTGCCAGTACATCCATGCCGTCTACTTCTACTCCCGGCATCCCGAAGGCTGCGCCCTTGGTGTAGATTTCTGGGATCGAGGTAGCTCGTTCGTGAGCCATCCCGATCGCCCATTTATTATTCTCCACCACAAAAATTGCCGGGAGCTTCCAGAGAGCAGCCATGTTCAAGCATTCAAAAAACTGGCCGTTGTTGGCTGCACCATCTCCAAAAAAGCTGGCCGATACAAGGTCATGAC
>JAAFHZ010000040.1:5544-34005 GCA_013297675.1 Synechococcales cyanobacterium bin59.metabat.ball.084
AGCCACCGGGATTCCTTCAGCAATAAAAGCATAGCCTCCCAACACTCGATGCTCTGCCGAAAACATGTGCATCGAACCACCGCGACCTTTGCTACAGCCAGTTTCTTTCCCAAACAGCTCGGCCATTACCTGCCGCGCAGGCACTCCAGCGCTCAGGGCGTGAACGTGATCGCGGTAAGTGCTAGATACATAGTCCTGGCCACCGCGCATGGCTTTAATGACCCCCGAGGAAACCGCTTCTTGGCCGTTGTAGAGGTGGACGAAGCCAAACATTTTGCCTCGATAGTACATTTCAGCGCATTTGTCTTCAAAGGTGCGCCCGAGCACCATGTCTCGGTACAGAATCATTCCTTCCGCTTGAGTGATTTCATTGGCTCGGGGCTGAAAGGTTGGTGCAATTCGCTCTTGAGGCATTGGTTCCGTGCTCTTAAACTGGATGTCTTCAGCAGATATTTTAAGACTTTATCGGTATTAAGTTCTACTCGATACTGCAATTTTCAGCTTAGTTCAGATATTTGTAACAGCGATCGACCAAAGATCGGTCATTGATCGACCGATTATCAATCGACTGACTATCAACAGTGGATCAGTGAAGATTATCCCCACAATCGTTGCCAAAAATTACCCCATAACTAATAATAAGGGGGATCGAAAGCTCGTCTTTTCCAAACTTTTTATGGCGGCAGATCAATCGATGTCAAATACTGCATCTATCGGGCGATCCATGCGCATCCCACTCGATTATTATCAAATTCTTGGTGTCCCCACTGTGGCGACAATGGGGCAAATTCAGCAGGCTTATGCTGACCGCAATCTACAACAACCTCGCCACGAATATACTTCTACGGCGATCGAGTCTCGCCGGAAGCTCTTGGGTGATGCCTACGAAGTTTTGGCTCATCCCTCAGAGCGATCGCAGTATGATGCCGCTCAAATGGAAGCCAATCCTCACTTCCCGGAAGGAGAACAGCCCCCCAGCAGCCTAGAGATCCCTGAAGACCGGCTCTTGGGTGGTCTGCTGATCATGTCCGAAATTGGCGAATATGAGCGATTGCTAACAATCGCTTGGCCATTGCTGGGCAGCGACCAAATTTTGCAGCAGTCGATCGGTAACGCCGATCTAGAAGAAACTCGCAATTCTTTGCACTTAACCGTCGCCCTCACGCTCTTAGAACTAGGCCGGGAAGAATGGCGACAAAATAAGCCCGCTGAAGGTTGTCAGGCACTAGAAACCAGCATTAAGCTCCTGCGTCAACAGGGTATCTATCCAGGTGTTCAGGCTGAAATCAACAAAGAACTGTCTAAGTTTCGCCCGCAATATATTCTATCGCTGCTCTGTGCCCCCGATACTTCGTTAGAAAACCACCAGCAAGCACTTTCTTTATTACAAGAGGTTGTTAGCGCCTGTAGTAGTCCCCAAGGCTACAAAACCTATGGCATGACTCAGGATGGTTTTATTGCCTACATCGATCAAATTCGTCGTTATTTGACCACCAGTGAACAGCAAAGCTTGTTTGAAGAACCCGCTTTACAATCTGGCAACCCGGTATTCACCTATCTTTTGGTTTATGCCATGGTGGCCAGGGGCTTCTATTACCAAATGCCGGAGTTGGTGCATCGCGCCAAGCAGCTTCTGCTCAAAAATCTGGGTCGTCGCCAGGATGTTTTTATTGAGCAAGCTCTCTGCTACCTATTGCTAGGCCAAACCAAAGAAGCTCAGAATGCCCTAGAGCGCAGCCAAGATCGGGAATCGTTGGAGTATATTCGCAAAAACTCCAGCACCAATGAAGACTTGCTCTTAGGACTCTGCCGTTACAGTGAACTGTGGTTTCAGTCTCAGGTGTTTCCGCACTTTGCTGATCTAGCTCATCACAAGGCTTCTCTACAAGGATATTTCGATAATCGTCAGGTGCAAGCTTATTTAGACGATTTACCTCCAGCATCTGGAGATTTATCTCTGTTTAATGAGACTTCTGGAGAGCTAAATCCTTTTGCCAACGTACCAGCTTCGGTAGCGTTACCTGCTTTTGGTACTCCCTCTGTACCAACTTTTGGCACGGCCACGCCGATCACCTCCGGTGCCAGTGGAGCTATCGATCATTCTCAAGTTGATTTGCCGCTGGTCGAAAGAACTTTGGTGAGTCGCCCCACCATTCCGCCCGGAGCTGGTGATAATGTGGTGCCTTTTGAGCGGCCTCAAAAGAAACGAGCCTCAGTGCCCGATGCCGCGCTTATGGAAGATCCGAGCCTCGACTCTGCCAAATTACCGCTGGTGGAGCCACCCTTTGGCGAAGGGAATTTAGCTGCCATCGAAAGTACCGCCATTACTCATCGACCAAAATCCACAATTGCACGGCGCAAGCGACCAGTTTTACTCCGGCAAGTTCTGATTGGCTTTGGTGGTCTATTCGCCGCGATCGCCCTAGTGATGGCTGCTCACAACACTCTCAAAATCAGACCATCAGTAGAAGCTGCTAATCAAAAGAAAGTCTCACCCCCCTCGGCACCGCCAAAGGCAGCACCAATTGACAAGGTTGTAGCAACGATTCCAGCAACCGATGCCAAAACAGCCGTAGCACCAGTCACTGACTCTAAGCTCACCATTGCCAATGCTCAGGTATTGGTAGAATCTTGGCTACAAGCCAAGAATAAGGCTTTGTCTGAGCAGTACGATGTGGCTGCTTTAGATCAGGTTTTGGCAAATCCAGCTCTGACTCGTGCCCAACGCCGATCAACAGAAGCCAAGACTAATGGCGTTTATTGGGAACATCAGCATCAAGTGAAGATTGATGCAATCAGTAATAGTCCCGGGGGCGGCGCAATCGAAGCTACTGTCAATGAAATATCTAAGTTTTATACTGCCAATAAGCAGCTCGATAGCAAATACTCTTACGACAAAAACGTCCGGGTGCGATACGCTGTGGTCAACAATAATGGGCGTTGGTTGATTAAGGACATGACCGTAATTCAATAAACATGCCAGAGAGTCTGCTGCAAGCTTATACCCCGCTGTTTTTCTGGACAGGACTCGGTTTCCTGATTGTAAAATTTCTCCCAGAAAGTTTTCCGAAGCTTTTGGGCAGAAGTTTATATTGGGTGGGGGTACCCTGTGAAATTTTTGCTCTAGCTCGCCAAAGCGGTGAACTAACCAGTACTAAAATTGCTCCCTTCTTGACAGCGGGGGCGATTCTGTTGGGTCTGGCCTTGGGGGCAGTTAGCTTAGCTCTCAGTCGGCGGTTAATGGAGCAACCACGGCTAGAAAACCCCAGCTTGCAAGGCAGTTGGCTGCTCTGTTCGATGCTGGGCAACACTGGTTTTATTGGCCTCTCGGTGGTGCCTTTTTTAGTAGATGCCGAAAGCGTGCCTTGGGCAGTGTTTTACAGCGTTACTCAAAATGTAATTGGTACCTACGGAATTGGAGTATTAGTCTCCAGCTACTATGGCCGTCAAATGGGTACTAGCAGACCCTGGTGGGAGTTGGTCAAAGATTTAGCGACTGTCCCTTCTTTGTGGGGCTTCTTTTTGGGTTTTACCACTCGTTTTATCCCTTTCCCGCCACTGGTCGAAACCAGTCTACATGGCTCAGTGATGGTGGTAATTGCTGGGGCTTTTGTGCTGATGGGAATTCGTCTTAGCCAAATTGGTGGCTGGCAGAGCTTGCGGCTAGCAGCAGTCCCGGCGGTTTTAAAAACTGTGGTAATGCCGGGAGTGGTAGGGCTAGTAACATTACTAGTGGATATGCCCAGTCAGGCCAGATTGGCACTGGTAATTATGGCTGGCGTGCCTTCAGCCTTTGCGGCGCTCATCTTGTCAGAAGAATATAACCTTGATCGAGATTTGGCCGCCAGCAGCATTATTAACAGCACCCTGATCTTTTTGGTAATGATTCCAGTCTGGGTCTACTTTTTTGCTTAGATGGTTTGCTTAGGTAGAGCGCTTGCCGTTGACAGTTTGGTTGACGCTGAGTACTTGACTTTGCTGAATGCGCCAGCCCGCCGAGGTTTTCACCCAAGTATCCCGAGAGGTGGTTTCGTAAACAATTTTGTTTGCACCCAGGCTCATATTAGAGGTTTGTTTCACAACTGTTTTCACCTGGTTATTCTGAGCATTAAACTGCTGAATAGATATTCTGCTGCTAGTAACATTGACTGGATTCAACAAAGGAGCATAATAGTCTCGCAAATCAGAGGCACTGCGATTTACACCTTGGGTATCGGTGTAAGCATAGTCAGAAGTAAAGTAACTGGTGGCAGTATTCAAATCTTTTCTGGCAAAAGCACTAGCAATTTTGCTATAGGTGCCTTGAATTTCCGATCGGGGGCTAGCAGCCTGAGCAACTAGCGCTGGGGCAGTAGTCAAAGCTAAGGCAGTCAAAATTGATAGATTACGAAAAGACATGTAGGATTTGGTTAATAAGGAATACTGGTCGGGACGAGTGGCTGTTTTAATAAGTTCCGTGAACTAAAAACACCCGATCGATTGTAATCGATCGGGTGTTAGTCAAAGCTGATAAATTAAGCGTCTTTTTTGCCAAAAATGCCAGATTTAAAGTTGTTGAGTTCGCTAGTTAGCTCGTTGCGAGTCTCAGCTCTAAACAGGTAGCGCCATACAAACCAGGCAGTATAGCCCAGGCCAACCATTTCAAAAGTTGGTGCCAACAGTGGAATTTCGTTGATAGCCGACAGGACAGCAAGGGTCAACTTCAAACCGACAATGGTACCAAACACAATGCCTACAGTAGTAACGGCACTTTTGTTATCGGCATAGAATTTTTTAACGTCGGAGGGTAACGAGGCCAAAAATTCGGTGGCCTGTTTGGTCATGTCATTTAGACCCATATCGCTGGTGGAAATTTTCGCTAAGGGGGCACTAGTGCCAGAATTTATCCCCAAAGGATTGGGCATGTCTGCCGTGGTGGTTTCTGCAACCTTGGTTTCTGCTTGGGAGTCACTCATGATTTTTTATCCTAAGTTTTATAGGGAGTATTCTTTAAGAGATCTATACGATCAGTTCTTTCTCAATGCCCCGAACGTCGGCCTAGTATGACTTTATATCTCGATCGACGCTCAGAATGAGCAAATTTCCCTACATCTTATCATGCTCATTTCCGATCCCCGGCAAGATTGACAAAATGTATCGGTTCTCGTTACAAAACTCGGTCACAAAAGCGCTAGATTACCCGGCTACCATGGCCGGAATCTTGGCTGTAGAAAATTGTTCGGAGAGTTGGGGCGCATCTTTGCTCCACAGAATTTCACAAGAGTTATTGGGGCTTTCGATCAGATTGATTTTGTGCAAAGAGGCACCAAGCTTACGAATGGGTTCATCTAACAAGTTGGCAATATAAAAAGCAATATTTTCGGCGGTAGGTACAACTTCTTGGAAGTAAGGAATATCTTTGTTCAAAAAAGTGTGATCTAAAGGCTCTACCGCAATCTCATCAATTAATTTGTTTAAAGCCACTAGCTCTACCAACATGCCAGTGCGCGGGTTCATTTCACCTTTGACAGTCACATCTAGGTGGTAATTGTGGCCGTGACCGTTGACCCGAGCGCACTTACCATAAATTTCGGTGTTTTCTTCTAGGCTAAGGCTATCGAGGGCTAGGCGGTGTGCTGCGCTGAAGTGGGTGCCAACGGTCAAAAAAGCTTCCATGTCGTTACCTAAGTATTCTGCAAAAAGTTCGGGATGTTCATATAAGGTGATGCTGATGATCGGCAAATGATCAACCAGCCGCAGCCAAATCTGACGGGCAATGTTTTCAGTGGTGGGCAAAGTCTTGGTAAACTCTGGCCAGGTTTCATTAATCAGCCGACCATCCAATTGAGCAGTGACTTCTTTTTTAATCACATGCTTAACATCAGATAAATTCAAGACCATCCCTTGGTCATCGATATCACCATACATCCGCACAAACAGCTCATAGTTGTGGCCATGGCCATTGGGCAAGGCTCCCAAGCCAAACTGGGCTTCATTTTCTGCCAAGCTCAACTCTGGTAAGTAGTAGCGATGGCTGGCTGAGAACTGCGCTCGCCGATTAATTACACACTTCATGTTGGGGTGCTGTGGAGATGGTTTAGCTCGAAGAAGAGCGCTGGTATGTTAAAAATTATAAACCGATTATGCTCCTCAAGCAGAACGACCGAAACCAGAATCTGCACCAAATTTACCAAAAGTATTTGATCCCCCAAATTCTACAGACTTTTCATAGATTTTGCTGTTAACAAAAAGCTCAAAGCCATGTAACTTATAGGAGCACAATCATCAAATCTCCTCGCCATCATGGTTCGCACCGCTTCTACTATGCTCCCCCTCGGCACTGCCGCCCCAGCCTTTGAATTGCCCGATGTGGTCAGCGGTGCAACAATTTCGATCGATAGCTTTGCCGATAAAAAAGCGCTGTTGGTGATGTTCATTTCTGTCCACTGTCCTTTTGTGAAGCACATTCAAACTGAATTAGCTCTCCTGGGCGAAGACTATAGCAATTATGGTTTGGGTATCGTGGGCATTAGCCCCAACGATGCTGTTAAGTATCCAGATGATGGGCCAGAAAGCCTCAAAGAAATGGCCAAAACCATTGGGATAAATTATCCGATTTGTTATGACCAAACCCAACAAACCGCCATTAACTACACTGCGGCCTGTACTCCTGACTTCTTTTTATTCGATGCCGATCGTCGCCTTTGCTATCGCGGTCAACTCGATGACAGTCGCCCTAGTAATGGCAAACCAGTAACCGGCAAAGACTTACGAGCCGCGATCGTGGCGACCCTTTCTGGTGAATTAGTGGATATTAATCAGCGTCCTAGCATCGGCTGTAATATTAAGTGGATTGAAGGCAACGCACCAGAGTATTTTACCGGGGTGAGAGCCGAAGAAGAATAAAGCTTGCTACTAGCAGCCAAGAAAATGTTGACTTGGCTGCTTGCTAAACACAATAATTCAAAACTTAGTCCGGAGAGAGCTGGATCACAAGGTCTTGTGCAATGAATTGGGCACAATGCAATTTCAGAGTGTATACTTGCAATTAAGTGTGCATGGCCTAGGTTTCCCTAGCCTACCATTTCGGTAACAATAAACTCCTCTACCCGGAAAACACGATGAGCAAAACTTTATCTCCCCTTGCTTCTAATGCCTCTGCAACTTGGGGCGGCCTCAGAAAAGTAATAGCCGATACTCCAGGTTTTCAGCATTGGTGCAGCGTTAGTCAAGAATCTGAAGGAAGTGACCTTGACCGTTTAATTCAAACATATTTATCTGAAACTCTGGAAACTCTAGCTTACTAAGGTCTAGATTTACTTAGCATTTTTATATCGATCCGCCGCGTCAGTCACTTGCATAATGCTGATGTGGCGTTTTCGTTAGCTGTGTGTTATTCAATACTTCCCCTTGTTGAATGAATACTCTCACGATTTACAAAGATTTTACTGCTTTCATAACATTCTCTTAAGATTCTTTGCTCCACACCGGCTAAAGCTGTTGTCCAATCCCTTGGGGAGTCGAATCGGTAGATTGGCTGTTGCAGTAAACTCCGGCAACAGCCAAGAGACTAAAGGTGCAGAGGGTTCCAAACAACAACGGTTTCCAGCCTGCTTTGAAACTGGTCTTTGCTGGTGGGAGATCAACCGCTGTGGTCATGGCTGAATCGGGTAACTGTTGCAGAGCGGCAATAACCTCTTGGGTAGACTGATATCGATCGGCTATCTGCGGACAAATCATGCGATCGATAATGCTGGCTAGCTCAGGCACCACCGTAGAATTATCTTGCCAAGATAATTTATCGTCTACTCGGGGCAAGCGGCTGGGATGGGTGCGAGTTAGCAACTGAATGGTGGTAATGCCCAAGCCATAAATATCGCTGGCAAAACCTGGCTCGCCCCGCAAATGTTCTGGCGATCGATAGCCAGCAGTACCTACAACTAGGGCATCAGCATTGGACGATTCATCGGCGTTTAACTCTTTGACCGCCCCAAAGTCAATCAACACATAGCGATCATCTTCACTGCGCTGAATAATATTTTCGGGCTTGATATCTCGATGAATAATCTGGTGCTGATGAACATGGGTCAAGACTTCCAGCATATCTAGTAAGAAGTGCTTGATCTCTAGCCCCGACCAACTACGACCACGCAAATACTGTTTACCCAAGTCGGCACCCGCCACAAAATCTTGCACCATAAACATTTCCCCATTGCGCTCAAAACACTCAGTGCTGTTGGGAATCCGACCATGGCTGAGTAAGTCTAAGACTCTAGCCTCGGTTTGAAACAACTGTAGAACCTGTGGATGCTGCACCCTAGGCTTCAGATGTTTGATGACACAGGGTGATTGTTCAGGAGAAGAGAGGTTTTTGGCTAGGTAGGTTGCGGCAAAGCCTCCTTGACCAAGTTTTTTAATTATTTGGAAACGACCATCGAGGATAGTGTTCATGAGCTAGCCGGTAAGACACTCGATGATTATGCCTTAACGATGATGCCTGAACTGTATTGCAAGCAACTTTTTTAAATCAGCTTTTCCGATAGATATACCCAGTAAAATTGATGAATCGCTAGATTCGATGATTTCGATATGGGGATCAATTGTTATCTGCTTTATATCGTCCAAAATTATAAAAAATAATGAATAGCAACTGGGACAATTTTTTACAAAACTTGGGTGAATGGCATGGTTCTTTCACCACATTTTCTGCGGATGGAGAAATACTGAGTAACACGCTATCTATTTTAAATTTAGTAGCTGAGGAAGACCATAAATTAGTAAAATTCCGGGTGCGTCGCTATGGTGCTGAGGGCTACAGCTCAGCACCCACCACTGATTTCACTGAAGAATATCGGACGATCGGGCGACAAAATGTGTTTTTTGATACTGGCGCTTTTTCTAAGGGCACCATTCAAATTTCGCCAGTGTCAGATTTTGGGGCAGAATATGGCTTTGTGGCTAAAAATCGTCGTCTGCGATTTGTACAGTTGTTTGATATGGAGCGCAATTTTAGTAACGTGGTGCTGATTCGAGAATTTTTGGCTGACACTGAGCCAGTAGAACAACCGCCGCTGACAGTCGATCGATTAATCGGTCGCTGGATAGGAACAGCCACCACAGCCTATGCTGATCTTCGCAACCCCGAGGTGATGGAAACTTGCTTAGAGATCCAGAAAATCGAATCTGATAAACTACAGCAAACTCTCACTTTTGGCGATCGAAGTATTTCTTCTACGGCCTTGATTGCTGGGAATAAATTGATCTTTGCTGACACAAATAGAGAAATTTTACTGCTCCCCGATGGCGGATCAAGTAATGTCCCCTTACAGGTCAATTCCCGCACCCCAGTATTTGTAGAAGCAGGGTGGCTGGTGACAGATATCGATCGGCAGCGCCTATTACGCAATTATAATGACAAGGGCGAATGGATAAGTTCCACCCATGTAATCGAACACAAAAAATAAATGTGGCGGTGGTCAAAAACCCCATGGTAGGGGCAGGTTTATCCAAAATCCCCAACAAAATCTAGAATCCCCCAATAAAAACCTGCCCACCCCACCAGTCAACCACCGCCGATCGCCCCAAAGAAGAGAATCGATTTCCACCCAAAGTAGTCCCCCCGTTCCCAATACCTGGATTATCTGAATGATTTGATGATAGTTGATGACAAAATCCAAAATCCCCCAATAAAAACCTGCCCACCCCACCAGTCAACCACCATCGATCGTCCCAAAGAAGAGCATCGATTTCCACCCAAAGTAGTCCCCTCGTTTCCATCGATACCAATGGATATTGAAATATTTGGATTATCTGTGTGATTCGATGATGGTGGATGATTACGGTATGGCAGAGCTGAACATTGGCTGGTAGGGCGGGCGGGTTTTTATTTTTTGATTATGGTTTCTCCGATTTTTGTCGGATAAACCCGCCCCTACCGCTGACTCAAAAACTCTGCAACTGTTTTGTTGAATCGATCGGGGAATTCCAAAAACGGATGATGGCCACAATTTGGCCAAATCTCTAATTGATGCTGAGGAATTCTGGCCGCCATTTTGGCTTGAGATACTGGCAAAACCCGATCGATCTCACCCCAAATCACTAGGGTCTGCTGTTGGATCTGAGGTAACTTAGCAATAATCTCTTGATATACCTGGGGTTTTACCCCCCAAAGATTTATATTGGCTCTGGCCAAACCAGCGATCGATTTTTGCCGACCGGGCAAAGCAAACACCTCATAGCGTCTCTCGATCCAGTCTGGGGGTAAGTTGCCTGGGTTGGCAAAGTTCCACTTCAACATAGAAGGAATCATGGCGCGGCTGGGTCGCAGTAAATTGATTAAGCCCGGAATCGTTAGAAGTCTCAGACCCAGATTGATCTCTTGTCCCCAACCCAAAGGCGCAGACAGAATTAATCGATCGAGCATCGCTGGAAACATTAAAGCAAAGGTCACTGCCGCCCCGCCACCCATGGAATTACCCAGCAGATTAATCTTCTCCAGACCCTGGCTCTGGGCAAAAGCCCGAATAAACTTCGCCTGTGCCGCCAAACTGTAATCGGCATTTCCCAACTGGCTAGATCGACCACAGCCATACATATCAAAAGCATAAACCCGGTGCTGCTGGGCTAAAGGCGCAATGTTATACAGCCAGAACTCGATCGAGCCATTGCCCCCGTGTAGCAAAATCAACGGACTACCTCGCTCACCGGAGGTGCAGGTAAAGCTATCGCCCATTTGCCAATAGCGAGTACGAACCCCGGCCACCTCTATATATAAGTCAGGATATTTAGGGGATTGCGCTCCCATCAGATGCGTACCAGTAAGTTACTGCCATGGGTATCGGTGCCGCAGGTGGTTAGTAGCCCGTAACGATCGGCCATTTCTTTGTTAGCCTCAGTTTCACCGGGAGTTGGCAACCAGGGGTTGGTATTTCGATAGGCATAATACACTTCGATGCCGTCAATTCCCCATTCCACCACCGCCGAAACTACTTCTGGGGCAGGCAGTTTGTAACGAGAAGGGTGAGCGAGAATGGCCAAACCACCGGCTTGATGAATTGCGGCAATCACCTTTGATGCTGGGGTGAAATCTCGATCGGCTTCTTTGCCGCGTAAATAGGGAGCCAAGGAAATAGCCTCGTGGTCAAAATCAAATCCTAAAATATGAATATCTACATCATCTATATATGAGGTAATTTCGGTGCCAATCCACAGTCGTAAATTGGTGTCTTGTTGAGCTAGCCATTGCTTGCCATGTAAATATCCCTTTACACTGTGATGATCGGTAATGGCCATATCTTCCAGGCCGATTGCGATGGCTTGGGTTAGTAAATTTTCGGGAGTCATTTGCCCATCAGAATAATGGGTGTGCATATGAAAGTTACAGTGGTTCGGGCAGCTCTGAGCGTCAATCTGCTGAAAAACCTGCCGTAATTTTATCTGCGATGAGATGGACGTTTCCATAGATGCCGATGTGATAAATGTATGACCGTGACAAGAAAATTCATATTGAATTGTTAACCATCTGGCTCTAGCTTAGCGCAGCAAATGCCCAGAAGCTAAAAGAGAGGCCAATAAATCAGGAAATTAATGGGATCAGTGGAGTTATCGCTTCTATAAACTTTCATAATAATTTAACAAAGTTTTAAGATTTCTCACAAAAACAGCCATTCCCCTCAATCACATCTTATGCTTAATGCTGTTGGGATCTGCTATCTCATAGATCGTATGCTCTTAACCTTTGACTCTCCAGCCGACAGCCACCATCTGGTTTTAAACTCATGAAAAGTGTGTCTAGCTTCGCTCATTCTTTGCTTCTGGCTGTAGCCGCCAGCTTTGTTGCACCATTGTTGCTGTTGGCGATCGCCTGCTCCGGTCTACAGCTCTGGACTTACCTGCCCTGGATTGGCGGGCTAGGAGCCAGCATCAATCAAGGTATTGCTGTTTTCTTAACAATTTTTGGCAACGGTTCGATGGTGCAAGGAATGTTGACCATTTCTATGGTGTGCGCGATCGTGGGCGCACTGTTTGATACTTATGCCTTCTATCATTTCCCCAGTCACCGCAATCAGTAAATAAAACTCTGTTTTTTCTAATACCCCAGACCCCAATCAAGGATCTGGGGTATTTCAGTTTTGGACTGGGGGATAAATGTAATATTTCGGCTATCTTATCCAGCTTCTAAACTGCGTTGATTTCACTGATCGATCGCCGTCGGCAATACTCCGCTGCGGCTCAACAAACCATCAATATCTCGCAGCAAAGCCAAGTCTGACTCCGGTAAATGTGATTTGCCATCCAAAAATTCAAAAGCACGTCGCCAATCAACGCTATTGGCAGCTACTGGCGCTTGGAAGTGGCAAGAAATTACCTGTTGAAAGTCCCATTGGGCGATCTGCTCTACCCAAGCACGGGTTTTGAGAGTTTGCCGACTCAAAATAAGCTGTTGCAAGATCGGTGCCACCATTAAGCGACTTTGATCACAGGTTTGATCAAAAGATTGTTGCCAGCCGGGCTGCCAATTAAAAGGATATAGTCCCCAAAAAGCCTGTTTAGATTTGTCTGGGGCGTTTTGAGCTGCTTGTAACATCACCCAAGTTTTATCAATTTTTACCATACTGGGACGGAAGTAAAAGGTAAACAATACAATCCGCTGCCAGCCGATCAGACGGTGATCTGGGGAATCTACCACTGGATCACTGGCTGTATCTCGCCCATGAAATAGTAATGGATATAGATCTAACTGCACTACCTCGGGTGGTGTAGCCGGAATTGAGATCACTGTGTCAGTGACCAGCAGTAGCTGAAAACGCCGATCGAACAATGCCACTTCTCCAAACTTGCCTAAGCCCAGCTCGATCGAATCCAAAATTGCCAGGTCAAAGCGATCGCCCCAGGGATGTTTTTCGGTCAGCAATTGAGTGCGGCGAGCTGGTAAGCCCAGCCAGCTCAGAGGTAAGTTTAACGGAAAACTCCATTGTCCTGGAGCCACATAGACAGTGGCACTGGGACAACTGCGGGCAAAAGGACCGACGAAAACTTTATGTTCAATTCCTGAAGTTGTAGAGAGAATAATGTGCTGCACCGGACCATATTGATCAACCAATTCTTGGAGCAGCCTTAAGCATTCTGGGGTGGGGGCGATCGGGGCATAGACCATTAGCCCGCCGGTTTCTAACCGCAACACTGTCATCCGAATTGGTGTGACCACATACAGCACGCCCTGGATTTGCTCAAACACCCACACCCAATCAGAAATCACTATGCGGCGCAAGGTACGACGTTGACTGTAGGGATACAAGGGAACAGGCAGCCACCAGCGCCATTGCCAATCGGGTGAATATGTAGATGATGAAGGCGGCATTTTAGGTCGAGAAGATGGGGAAGTCTGCATCATCCAGTCTAAAACCTAACTGATCCCATGAGTCGATCTTGAAGTCTATTGATTGGATCGATCACCATCTTTCTAAGAAAAAAGAAATTTATAGTCTACTCTATTTTATTTACTATTGAGACTGTTATTCGTATTTTTTGTAACTTGTGGCGCGGATTTTGATCGATCGACATGGTTGGCGGGGAACGATAGGTTAGTAGTTTCTTCCACTGCATTCGATCTGTATTCAGAGCGACGAGCATCATCTAAGGGGTTAATGTGGTATTACAAGTTCAAGCAAATGGATTAATAGCGTCCCTGCAACAAATTAAAGCAGATGGTTTTACCGGTATTACGGACTTTGATGGCCTGACCGATCGGCAGCAGCCACTGCAATATAGCTTTGCCTTTAAACGGGGAGAAATCACCTATGCAGGTAAAAGAATACCTAGCCCCTTAGAGTTTGCTGACTGGATGCAGAAACGCATGAAGCTTAAGCATTTAGAATCTACTCTCAAAATTGTTTCGACTCGTACCAAAAATGAAGACTCTCTCCGAGAATTAGTGGAGTTTATTGCTCGATTTGGATTGGTGCGCTGGGAAGATTTAGAAGCAGCCATGCAAATGGAGATCGCCACTATTATTGAATATATATCACCCTATAGCGGCACCTTAATTGAACGCACCCATAGTGAATTTGATTTGTCTTATGGCGAAAACTATCGCGGTTTAGATTTAGCCAAAATCGAAGAAGTTTTTATTGGTCGCCAGCAAATGTGGAAAAATCTGGCTCCCCAAATTTCATTGAATACTATCCCGATCATTCGCCTAGAAGAAGCCGCAAATATTTCAGTATCTGTATTACCACATTTAAACAAATGGGCATCGGGTAAATTTAAACTCTCCGAAATTGCCGGAGGTTGCGGTGAAGATCCATTGCAGCTAGCCCAAGCTTATTTAAGGTGGTCGCGCGATAATTGGATTCATTTGCGTAATGTCAATGAAGCAAATGAGATTGATTCTTCTAATCTCGATGCCGCAGTCAAAGATAATCGACCAATTATTTTAAGTGTAGATGATAGCAAAATTGTCCAAGTTAGTATCCGTAAAGCTGTTGGTGATTTATACAATGTGCAGTTTGCTAGCAATGCCATGGAGGCTTTGAATGCACTAAACTCGATGCCGGTAACACTGCTATTACTAGATGTAACTATGCCAGATATTGATGGCTTAGAACTATGTCGCACTATTCGCAATATTGGCAAATTCAAAAATCTTCCGATCGTCATGGTTACGGCTAAAGATGGCCTAATGGACAAAATGCGCGGGCAGTTTGCTGGCTCTACTCATTATCTAAACAAGCCAGTCGATCGAGAGAAACTATTGCCAGTGCTAGAAAAATACGTTAGCAAAACTGTTGCCCATTAATTTCATTAATTATTTAAACATCTACCTCGGCTTATGAGTCAGCAATCTTATCTTACCTGTCACTTACAGGATGCTCATTACGCGATTTCTACTGATCATGTATTAGAAATCTTTCCATTGCCCGAACTCCAAATAGTACCCGAAACTCCCGCAGACTTGCTGGGGATGATTAACTTGCGCGGCAAGATGCTGCCGGTGATGCACCTGCGGCGGCGCATTAGTAAAGCGCCTTTGGTCTGTACGGCCTCTGACACCGTCATAGTCCTAGACTGTAGTGGTTTCCAAATTGGTGCCATTGTCGATCGAGTCAGCGAAGTCTGTGTATTAGATGAAGCCGCCATTGATCAAGACCTAGCCTACGGAAGACAAGGGCATACCAACACCGCTTTTTTGAGCGGCGTAGCACAATATAGTGACAACAATCTGCTGATTTTAAACCCCGATGCCTTGGTTTCGTTGCCAGACGAAGTGGCTGACTGGGTTTGGCAGGCCGATGAAACCGGTGGTCTGGCGGCTGACGCGCAGATCGAGAAAGTTGGTAGTTTCTACGACCTGTATTTTCCGACAGCAACAGCGGCAGAACGCCAGCTCATGAGCCAAAGAGCTGCTGGTTTGCGTCCGGCGATCGAAGTTAGTGATAACAGTCAGGCCGTACCACTAGCAGTTTTTGGGCTGGGTGGGGAATACTTTGGTATCAGCCTTGGATCGGTGCGGGAGTTTATTAACACCCACAACATTCGACCTATTCCCTGTGCTCCTAGCCAAATTATCGGCAACATGAATTTGCGGGGCGAAATCATGACCCTAGTAGATATGCGGCCTGCCCTTAATTTGTCGATCGCTACTGCCCCTAGTAGCCAGGCCGTAGTTACTCAAATTGGTGATGTAATTGCTGGTTTGTCGATCGACGAACTCCACGATATTCTCTATATCGATCGTGCTGCTTTTGCAGCGGTGCCGGTGGCTAATCAGCAGAGTCGCGTTGGTTTAATCGAGAGCACCGCTCCTTACCGGGACACGATGCTGAGTGTCCTCAATCTGCCTCAGCTTTTGAAAATTGCCTAATCATACATTCAAACCTTCTACCTAAAAATCCAAGATTATGAAAATTACCACTCGCCTTAAATTTGCTGTTGCCGGATTAGTTGGTCTAACGACAGTCAGTACTGCCATTATTCAAGCTGGGATTAGTCAAATGAACGATGACGCTAGAATTTTGAACGAAGCAGGTTCGGTGCGGGGAGGATCACAACGATTTGCTACCCTGACGATTTCTGGCCGCAAAACCGATGAAGTTGCTGGCAACATCAATCGACTATTAGCTGATTTGGCTAGAGATGATAATAAAGAAATTAGCAGCGAAGCTAAAAAACTACAGAGTAATTTTGTTAAACTCCAGGCAATGGGTACTGAATACCAAAGCAATCCCCGACTCTTGGCAGATTTAACTAGTTTATCTCAAGACTTTTTTGAAGAAGCCAACAAAATGGCCGCTGCCGCAGAAAAAGATAGCCAAAGCCACGTTAGCAACTTGCGCTTATTGGCTTTAAGTACCGCTTTTATCAACATCTTGGCATTAGCATTTATTGGATTAATTATTCAAAGTATTTCTAAAGCTTTGACCGATTCCACCAATATTGTATCTCAATCTTCAGAGCAGATTGCAGCTACTATTACTCAGCAAGAAATTCAGCTTACGGAGCAAGCCGACTCGGTAAGAACTACTACCACTACCATTGAAGAATTGGGTTCGGCATCGATGCAGGCAGCAATCAGAGCAGAAAACTCCGCGAATGAAGCCCAAAAAGCATTGACGCTCTCTGAAACTGGTTCTGAAGCAGTATCTCGTACCATTGAAGGTATTACCGACCTCAGCGCCAGAGTAGAAGCGATCGCCGAAAAAATTATGCAGCTCAGTCAACAAACTACGCAGATTGCCTCGGTATCTGACCTGGTGGCCGACATTGCAAATCAAACCAACATGCTCTCACTAAACGCAGCGGTAGAAGCGGCTCGTGCCGGTGAACAAGGGAAAGGATTCGCGGTGGTAGCGGGTGAAGTACGTAAATTAGCAGACCAAAGTAAAAAGTCCGCCGAAAAAATCAACACCCTAATTTCGGAAGTACAAGCTTCGATTAACAGTACGGTAATGGTGACAGATGAAGGAACCAAAACTGCTGCCCGAGGTATTACTCTGGCGATCGATACCGCTGAAGCATTTGCCGGTATTGAGCGATCAATTAACGAGGTGTTTACCAACACTCAAGAAATTTCTTCTAGCTCCAAGCGGCAAGCAATTACCGTACAGCAAGCAGTTGCGGCAATTAATGCCATTAACTTAGGCTCGCAAGAAACAGCTTCTGGGGTTGCTCAAGTGAAAAAAGCTACTAATGACTTGGTAAACACTACTAACCAACTCCAAGGCATTGTTTAACATCTCAAATTCACATTTAAAACCGCCATACTCAAAACCGCCGGGTCGCCAATATGTTCATTGATGATGAAGAACTCCGCAGTTTATACGAAGCTGCTAGTGCCGAACACCTCGCTTCGATCGAAACTGGCCTGCTGCAATTAGAGCGGCAGCCCGGTGATCGATCGCCGCTGAAGGCGTTGCTGCGCGATGCTCACTCCCTCAAAGGCGATTCCCGCATGTTGGGAGTAGTCGATGCCGAAACAGTCGTGCATCAAATGGAAGAAGTGCTGATCTCGATCGAGCAGGGCAAACTAGCCGTTACCCCTGCGATCTGCGATAGTCTATATCAAGGTTTAGATGCTGTGCGCAAAATTGCCCATGAGGCAATCACTGGCGAACCCGCCAACCTAAAACTATTTCAGATCGTAGCGACGATGGTGCAAGCCAGTGGCTCGATCGCTGGTAATGACCAGACGGCAGCACAAAATAACACAACCGTATCTACTGCTGAACTAGAAATTCCCCTCAATTTCGGTGAGATTTCAGCCTTTGATGAAGATTCACTCTCGGGTATTCCGGGCTTTGAAACTCTCGAAGAACAAGCTGCTACGGCTGCTGCTGTGGCGATGGCTTTTGCTGAGGGTAGCGAGTTAGATTTACCCAATCTGCAAGATATGCTGGCGGTGCTGGCTGCTGAATCAGCCGAGAAAAAGCCCGTGCCAGCTCCTGCTGCTCCAAATGCTGCTAGCAAATCAACTCTGGTGGCAGATTTACCGGAAGTTACTGCTGCTGATCCTCATGATTCTAAAGAGTCATTTGAAATTAGTACCATTCGGGTAGAAGCTAGCAAGTTAGAACGCTTGATGATGCAGGCCGATGAATTAGCAGTGGCTAAACTGCGCATTCTCCAACGTCATGAAGAGTTAATGACTATTACCCGTCTCTGGGAAGACTGGCTGAGATTTCAAGGCGCTGATTTTGCAAACACGCCTCAACTGCAAGAGTTTAGTAATATTCTGAACCACATGCAGGTGGCTTCCGCAGAAGATACCACTCGTCTAGCTTCAGTTGCCAGCGATCTAGAAGGCGGCATTCGCCAAATTAGAATGTTGCCACTTCAGAGTGTGTTTGGGGTATTTCCCCGGTTAGTGCGCGATCTCAGTCGTCAACAAGACAAAAACATCGATTTTGTCATTGAAGGTGGCGATGTTTTGGCCGATAAGCAAATTATCGAAGCTCTGAAAGATCCCCTCACTCATATTTTGCGCAATGCGATCGATCACGGTATTGAACCCACACGTCAACGGGGCGACAAGCCTGCAATTTCTAAGCTGCTGTTGCGGGGCGTGCAGCGCGGCAACCAAATCGAAATTATTATTTCTGATGATGGGCGTGGTTTAGATCTAGGTGCCATTCGTCAAACTGCGGTGCGACGCGGTTTATATAGCGAAAGTGAGCTAGATTTGATGACTTCAGATCAAATCCAAGCGCTGATTTTTGCGGCGGGTTTTTCTACCAGAACTACAATTACCGAAATTTCGGGGCGGGGCGTAGGCTTAGATGTGGTGCGTACCAACATCGAAAAAATCAAGGGTTCGATCAAAATTGACTCGATTCCTGGGCAGGGCTGTACTTTCCGTATTTTGCTGAACAATAGTTTGGCGACGGTAGATGCCCTAATCTTACAGGTGCAAAAGTTGCCCTATGCAATGCCGTTGGATGCGATCGAGTCTATGCAGTTTATCGATCGGCAAGACATTTTTAGTCTTGATGGTAAGCTCACTGTCCATTGGCAAGATCGGGGCGTATCGGTAGCTTGGTTGGCCGACTTACTAGAATTGTCGCCAGTATCACCAGCTTCTACTGGTGCCATATTTAAACTCCAGCAAAAAATCCCTTGTATCTTTATGAAGATTGACGGGGACTACCTGGGCATACTGGTAGATGAGCTACTTGAACAACAACAAATTGTAGTAAAAGTACTCAACAAGCTTCTTAGAACCGTACCGAATATTTCTGGTGCAAGCATTTTAGGGAACGGTGAAATCTGCATGGTGCTGAACCCATTAGATTTGTTCGTGGCTGCCGGTGGTAAATTGGTTAGCTCTGAACGCCGTTTGTCTCTAACTACAGAATATCAACCACCCAATATTCTGCTAGTCGAAGATTCTATTCCGATCCGAACACAGGTAAAACGTATTCTGGCTGACGCTGGCTATAACGTAACTGCTGCCGTAGACGGTGTGGATGGCTTTAATCAACTACAGGCTGGCTCTTTCGATGCGATTGTCTCGGATGTAGAAATGCCCAATATGACTGGTCTAGAAATGACTAAGAGTATCCGGGAAATTGCTGCATACCAAGATCTGCCGATCGTTTTGGTAACGACCCTCGCCAAAGAAGAGCATCGCCAGCGCGGTCTACAAGCCGGTGCATCTGCCTACTTGACCAAAGGAGACTTTGACCAGTCTCTGCTTTTAAACACCCTTAGTACATTAATCAAAACCAAGCCATGACCCCTGTAAAAGTAGTACTAGTTGAAGATTCGATCGTTGCCTTAGAAGTTTTGGAGCGCTTGCTCAATTCTTCCCCAGAAATTGATGTGGTGGGCACTGCCCGCGATGGCGCGGAAGGTTTACGGGTAATTCAACAAACTAAGCCCGATGTAATTTGCACCGATTTGCAAATGCCTACTATGGATGGTTTGGAATTCACCCAAAAGCTGATGGCTCAAAATCCTCTACCTGTGTTGGTAATCAGCAATGCTGTTCACCCTAACGACGTAGAAAATATCTATAGCCTCATGAAAGCAGGCGCTTTGGACTTTTTCCCGAAGCCTAACAGCGGCACTTCTACTGACTACGAAAAAATCAAGGGCGCTTTGGTAACTAAAATCAAAGTATTGAGCACCAAAAAACGCTAGAAACCGGACGAAACAAAAAAAGACAGAGATTAATCTCTGTCTTTTTTTGTTTTATGAGGGCGAATGACGGGGGTCGAACCCGCGAATGGCGGCACCACAAGCCGCTGCCTTAACCACTTGGCGACACTCGCCATAGATTTAGTATGTTAGCGCAAGTTGGTGCCTATTGGCAAGATTATCTTAGCAAAAAAACTTTCTTGACCCTAACCCTATGCCCAAGATCGTGTCACAATAGTAACAAATACTCATACGTTCAAGATGCGGGAGAATACCAATGGTTTCGGCAATAGCAACAGTCACCAAACGGCTCACCATCCAGACCGCAGCGGTCGGCACCAATACTACCACCATTCGATCGCTAGATTGGGAACGCGATCGATTTGATATTGAGTTTGGGCTGCAAAATGGCACCACCTATAACTCCTACATTATTCAAGGCGACAAGCTAGCCGTGGTGGATACCTCCCACGAAAAATTCCGGCAGCTTTATTTAGATGCCCTGCGGGGACAGATTGACCCCAGCAAAATAGATTACTTGGTGATCAGCCACACCGAACCAGACCATAGTGGCTTAGTAAAAGATGTATTGGCCTTAGCTCCTCAGGCTACGGTGGTGGGTTCTAAGGTGGCGATCGAGTTTCTCAAGAATTTTGTTCATCAAGAGTTTACTACTCAGATCATTAAAAACGGCGACAAGATCGATTTGGGTCAGGGGCACGAGCTAGAGTTTGTGATGGCTCCCAATTTACATTGGCCAGATACCATTTTTACCTACGACCACGGCACCCAAATTTTGTATACCTGCGATGCTTTTGGTTTGCACTATTGCTCTGAGGCCGATTTTGATGAAGATTTAGAGCGGATCTCACCAGATTATCGGTTTTACTATGAGTGTTTGATGGCTCCCAATGCTCGATCGGTGCTGTCGGCCTTAAAACGCATGGGTGAGTTGCCAGAGGTGCAGATAATTGGCACCGGCCATGGCCCGATGTTGAAACACAACACCACGGAGCTGGTGGAGCGCTATCGCCAATGGAGTCAGGTGAAGGCTAAAGCCGAAACCACAGTGGCGGTATTTTATGTATCTGACTATGGTTACAGCGATCGACTGACTCAATCGATCGCCCGAGGGATTACCAAAACCAGTGTGGCTGTAGAAATGATGGATCTAAATGCCTCAGACCCCCAAGAAGTACAAGAACTGGTTGGTCGCAGTACTGGCATTGTGATTGCGATGCCGCCTGCGACGGCGGGGACTGCTACGGCAGCGATCGGTACGGTGCTAGCGGCGATTACTGGTAAGCAGGCCGTGGGTTTACTAGAATCTTACGGCGGTGATGATGAGCCGGTAGACCCAATTTTGACTCGATTCCGAGAAATCGGTGCGGTGGTTGCTTTCCCGCCGATTCGAGTGTTAGATGTGCCCAGTGAAGCGGTGTACCAGCAGTGCGAAGAAGCCGGGACTGACTTAGGGCAGTTGTTAACTAAGGATCAGGCCATCAAGCAAATGAAATCGCTGGATTCTGATCTAGATAAGGCTTTGGGGCGCATTAGCGGTGGTTTGTACATCATCACCGCCAAGAAGGGAGATTCGAGTAGTGCGATGCTGGCTTCGTGGGTTACTCAGGCTAGCTTTGAGCCTTTAGGCGTGTCGATCGCGGTGGCTAATGATCGGGCGATCGATTCTTTGATGCAGGTGGGTGATAAGTTTATTCTGAATATTTTGGAAGAAGGCAATTATCAATTGCTGATGCGCCACTTTTTAAAGAGGTTTGCTCCGGGTGCCGATCGGTTTGCTGGTGTTAAAACCCAGTCATCTTCTCACGGCAATCCTATTCTTACTGATGCCTTGGCTTATTTGGAATGCGAGGTAGTCAGTCGCTTGGCCTGCCATGATCACCACATTGTTTATGCCACAGTGGCCGATGGTCGGGTGGCTAAAGATGTGGGCTTAACAGCAGTGCATCATCGCCGTGTTGGCAATCATTACTAGCCTTATTAAAATTTGCCATCACTAATATGCTCTGTATTAGTGATGGGCACACCAATCACTCCAGCCCCCAACGTATAACGATGGATCTGGATATCCAGCAATCGCCATAGAAAGCGCATTAACGCAAGCTGTCACCCCCGATCCACAATAAATAACTTTGGTTTTATCTGCCGGTAGATTTTGCCAGCGCTGGCGCTGCAAAGGTTCTGACAGCAGCCAACCATCAGCATCGGTAACTTCTTGCCAGGGGTAATTGTACGCTCCCGAAATTCTCCCTGCCCAAGGATCGATCGGCTCCCGAATACCCGCATATCGATCGGCCTCCCGCGAATCGATCAGCACAATTGGCGAATGCTCATCAACCTCAGAAACATCGGCGATTGGTACTGTCCACCCCGGTTGAACTTGGGGCACAAAAGTAGCTAAGCGACCTACCGGCTGTGCGGTAGATGCTGGCAATCCTGCTTGCAACCATTGAGGATAGCCACCGTTTAAGACGGCAACTTGGTTATGTCCGTAATAGCGCAGCAGCCACCATAATCGAGAGGCAAAAGCCAAGCGAGAATCATCGTAAGCTACCACCAAGATTTTACCAAACTCAATGCCCATCTGGGCAAATTTAGCAGCCAAAATATCCGGGTCTGGCAAGGGATGCCGACCGCCATATTTCTGCACCGGAGCCGAAAGATCTTGGTTTAAATCTAGATAATGAGCACCTGGAATATGAGATTCTAAATACTTTTGTCGTCCCAAGTTTGGATCAGCCAAAGAAAAGCGACAGTCGATCATCACCACATCAATGTTGTCCAAATTCCCCGCCAACCAATCTATTTCAACAACATAGTTCATAAGCTTCTTTGATCAAAACAGAACAATTATCTAACGATTAATTTAACAGATTGCTGGACAGAAGATAATCACAGCCTATCACAAAGTTATCCTGATCATATTTAAGACAACTATAGCGCAAAATCGCCACCTCGAAATCCCTGCAAAACTTGACTGCCCACATTCTTACCCTGTAACAGCACCCCAAAACCACCCAAACCCATCGGTTCAATCAGTTGATGCAGCATCTGTCTTCGCTCTAAGCTTTCTGGCTGCGCAATGCGATCGGCTAAACCCAGTGCCATCAAGAACATTCCTTGCTTGGTAAATCCTAACTCCTGTAAACCTAATAAATTTCCTTGACGAATTAAACTCGTAAAGTCTACATGCGCCGTTAAGTCTTGCTGGCCAAGATGCAGATAGGGATTGGAGTGATAGCGATGCTGATAATAGCATTGCAAAGTCCCTTGGCTCCGCTGGGGATTATAGTAGCGCTGGCTGGTGTAACCATAGTCGATCGACAGCAGATAGCCTTTGTTTAACTTAGAACTGACGGTTTGCAGCCACTCGATCGCCGCCAAGTTCACCTCGGTTCGATAACCATCTTTATAGCTTAAAACAGGAATTTCAGCCTGCTCAAAATATTCTAGCAAACGAGGAGTTGATGGTGTTCCCAAAATTTCTTGGAACTGATTATTATTGTCTACAGTGACATAGACTTCTTGCAGTGCGCCATCTTTAACTACTACCTGATGCACCGGCAGCGCATCGATTAGCTCATTGGAAAACAGACAGCCAGTAATAGATGCAGTCGATAAATCTGCCCAGTCTACCCAACGCACCGGCTGATCTACCAAAACTTGCTGTTGACAGCGGCGCATTGCCGCTGAAGTTTCTATAATTACATAGTCAGCAAGTAATGCTGGGTATTGTTGTTGCCAATAATTTAAAATATCTTTAGCCAGCAATCCCTGTCCTGCTCCCATCTCCACCACGGTAAAAGGCTGTGGTCTATTTAACAGCTCCCACATTTCGGCTAATTGAATCGCTAGCATTTCGCCAAAGTCGGTACCCAAATGAGGTGAGGTGAAGAAATCACCCCGACTGCCAATGCGATCGGGGGTGCGGGAGTAATAGCCTACCTCTGGGGCATAGAGTACCAGATTCATATAAGTAGCAAAGGTCATCCGCTGATTAGGCTGTTGATGAATCTCGCTTAACAATAAATCCAGGAGATCCGTAGAAGATGTAGTTACTAAAGTAGTCATAAATATATCTAAGTAGTTAATATTGCCAAATAAATCAATATCATGCTAGATTTTGCTGGCATAGACCAAAGAACGTCCGCAGTAATCCCAGCAAAATCGGCATTTCACCAATCCCATACAGCAAAGATTCTGCTACCGAACCATCTAAATCTAATTTGTAAAATTTCCAGCCTTCGCCATTTGTCACAATCCCATAAATAATTAACTCCTGGCCTAACTGCCGATCGATCCATTGGCAGGTCTTCATTTCTACTAAACACTGCGCGGCACCCTGCTCAAAATCATCTTTCTTGGCCTCAATTACACAAACATATGGAGCCTCCAGATAGCCCCGCCGCTCAGCAATTAAATAATCGGTGTTGCCACAGACCTGTTCACCTTCTATATACGCCCCTTTCCAAACTTTGAGTCGATCGAACCCCTCTAAACCTTCTTCACAAATAGCATCAATTAATAATGATTTAGAGACTTCTAAGCTTTCTAAATCAAACCGCTGTAGCCGCTCTAATCGCTGCCGAAAAAAATCGCTAATCGGGACAGGGTGGGCAGATATTAACCAGCGTTGTAATTCGCTAATTCCCAAATGCTTAAAGGCTTCTTTGTAGGTAAAACTCGAAAAACTCTTTTTTCGTTCTTGAGTAGTCTGGGTCATAAAGATTATTCTGGATTAGTAAAAGCACTAAAAATATATATTGTACTCTACGGGGCAGTCTAAATCCCCTGATTTATAGTTATTCTAGCGAGAGTGATACTCCCTAACAACTATTGAATTTTCAGCAAATTCAGTACAATTCCAATCAGTGAACCCAACAACAAAACGATGGTAGCTAGAGTGCTGATGCCAAATCCGGGGCCGCGTTTTTCGGCGGCTTGATAGTAGCCCCAAGCATAAATAATGCGACCAACAACCCAAACTGCACCTAGACTGGCAGCCGCGATCGGATTCACAAACTGGGCAAAAATCCATAGTGCAGGCAAAAACAAGCTGAGCTGTTCTAAAGTATTTTGCTGCACCCGCACTACCCGCTCAAAATCTGGATTGCCAGTCATTTCTGGTGCCTTGACTCCATATTTAGCTCTAGCACTACCAACTTTAATAGTAACTACCAAAAACATTATGAGCGCTAAAATTGTGACTAAACTAACTAAAGGTGACATAATAATTCCTCATCTTCAACTTTTAATAGGTAAAACTGATTAGGTAGCAGTCTTGCTCTGCTAAGCTTCATATTGTAAAACACATTAACACAACCATCATGACACAACCCAAACCCCTAGAAATTGAATTGATGCTCCCAGTCAAAACCTATGACATCGATTTTGCAGGCATTGTGAGTAACATTGTCTATGTGCGCTGGTTTGAAGATATGCGCTTGGCCATGCTCGATAATTCTTTCCCTTTAGCGGAACAGTTACAGCAGGGCTTTGCTCCGATCGTGCTACAGACCAAAATTGATTACAAACAGTCCATCGTGTTAGGCGATCGACCGATCGGCAAAATGTGGGTAGAATCGCTGGAGTCATTGCGCTGGGTGGTCAGCGGCGAAATTGTAACCGGTGATAAAATATCGGCGATCGGCCAGCAAATGGGGATATTTGTCAACTTAGAAACCAAGAAACCCATCAAAATCCCCGAACGAATGCAGCAATCTTACGCCACTGCCATCGCTTAGTTTCTAGGCTAGTTTTACACCCTCTCCTGTCTTGGCGATTCACAGAGCTGATCCATGCTGGGTTAAACTAAGAAGCAGCAACAAGATTTGATTTAGCCTCCAGTAATGATCGAGCCAGAAGTTACCATTATCCCTAATTATCTTGCACCCAGAATAGCCACAAAACTATATGGCCAGTTGTGTGAACAGATTGCCTGGGATGAACGCATTAGTGCCCGGAAAACGGCCTGTTATGGCTTAGCCTACAATTATTCTGGTCTGGTTTATGAAGATAAACCAATGCACGATTTGCTGATCCCAATTTGTAATCAACTACAAACATCTCTGGGGTTTCAGCCCAATAGTTGCCTGATCAATTTCTATGCAGATGGCCACTCTAAAATGGGCTTCCATTCTGATGAAATTGATAACTTGGAAGCCGGAACAGAGATTATTATTATTTCTTTGGGGGTGGAGCGCAAACTGTCGTTTCGATCGAAGGCTAATTACGAAGAGCGCCGCTACTACTTGCTTCCCCATGGTTCAATGCTACATATGAGCCAGCGCACTCAAGAATACTGGAGCCATGCCATTAAAAGAGCCACGGTCACGACAGGTCGCATTAGCCTTACCCTGCGGCGGATTGATCCTTTTTTTCATTAAATATATTGGTTCGTCCAAACCTGAGCCTCAATAAAAAGATCGTATTTGTGGACTGGCTCTGTTCGCCATTTTTCACTGGGAACTCCAAATCGATCAATGATTTGGCAGATTTCGCTGTAATTAAAGACTTGCCCATGATATTCAGGATGATGAAAATCTTGACCAGCTTGGCTTTGCAACCAATAACTGATCATGCTATCTGGGTAAGTGAAACTAATTTGGGCAGTAGGGAGATCGGTAATCGGCAACTGCACCATCTCAAATTGACCGTTGTAACCTTCTTCGATCCAGGTTGAGCGACCCACCACAAAATACTGCGGATAGGCTGCCAGCGGTTGACCACCTTTTTTGATAAATTCTTGCCGTAACCAAGCTTCGGTGGCTCGTCGGTTCACCAAATATTTTTCAGGATCTCGAAATCGATGGTAAACAGCACCAGTGAAATCTTTCAAACTCACAATTACTCTCAAAGCTTCAGAATCAGATAAACAAGACAAACTCTGAAATGCTGATTTGGTCGAATGATGATAGTGAGTCAAAATCATGACTATGTTGATGGAATTTGAACACTTATTAAAACCTCACTAAGTAAAAAGCAGTTTTGGGGTCTATTTTTAAAGTGCAAGGCAAAGCCCCGAGGGGACATCGGAGCCTTACCTTTGCCGCACTAAAGCTTTGGTATTTCTGTCGGCAGTATGGGGAACAGGTATTTCACAAAGATCGCGGTCAATGCAGCCAAAGCGGCTAAGGCTGTGCCACGGAAGATAAAGCCCCAGAATCCTAGCTTGGTGCGTTCATCAAGCTGGTCAATCTTTCCTGTAAGTTTTGCTTCAACAGTGTTAATCTGTCCTTCTATCTTGGTTTCAAGGTTATCTATCTTCCCTTCCAGTTTGGCTTCAAGGTTGTCGATCCTGCCCTCTAGCTTGGCGAATTTAGTATCGATGATTGCGAATTTGGTATCAACATTTGCAAAGCCCACCCGAATTTCTAGAGTTAAAGCGGCAATTGCCTTGGTATTAGCTTCGACACCAGCGGTTAGCGAAGCTATCGCTGTTTTGATTTCTTGGATATCTGTATCTGTGGCTGTTGTCATGTTAACCTCTGTTTATAACTTTTGTTAAGTTCGATTTTCCTACCGGAGACGATCTGCGATCGCACTGCTGCCAACAGTCCGTTCGATCGCCCATGGCGCAAGCGAAGCTATCGAAACAGTCCTAGCCTTTATTGGTTGGGGTTGTTTCGATTATATGACTACCACGGAATACTTTGGGATACTTACCCGCAGTATCTTTAAACTGCGCCGGTAACTAAAGCTTTGGCAGTATTGGAAATAGGTATGCGGCCAAAGCAGTCAACGAAGCTAAGGCTACACCACGGAAGATAAAGCCCCAGAATCCTAGCTTGGTGCGTTCATCGAGCTGGTCAATCTTTCCGATAAGTTTTGCTTCAACAGTGTCAATCCGCCCCTCTATCCTGGTTTCAAGGTTGTCGATCCTTCCCTCCAGCTTGGCGAGTTTAGTATCGATTATTTGATCTTCAGGAGCTTTTTTGATGGGTAATAATTTTGCCATAATTGTGCAGCTAGTGGTACTAGCTGAAAGAAAAGATTTTGGTTCGAGTCAGAGGGCTTCTAATCGATGAAATTATTTTAATATCTTCAGAACTTGGTTATAATGTCCAAAAAATCGAGTCTTTTTTGAATATATTTGTACTATTTTCTTGCGTCTCGTTGGCGACGGGTTAATCGCTTACACCACTCCCTGAATTCTTTTTTTGAAGCTTCCCAATCATTTACCGCGCTCATTAGATCGGGGTCCAGGGTTATTTCATTCTAAAAAGAGACTTAAGAAAATTAAGGCCGGAACCAGCTTTACGTTGTGCTTGAGCCATATTTGAAAGGCCATTTTCTCGGTAAAGATTTAGGGTGAAATTACGTGCCAAA
>JAAFHZ010000041.1 GCA_013297675.1 Synechococcales cyanobacterium bin59.metabat.ball.084
TATTCGAAACTGGTTTGCCCATGGATGCTATTGCGATTCACCTTTTGAAAATGAAGTAGAGAATCAATGCGCCTAAATACCCGCCTTATTGGCGTAATTCACTTTACGCGAATCGGAATTGCTATACCAGGAGTCTTAACCATCAGAGAGTTAGTTCGATCGTCATATACCAATATTGCTTTTCCGGTATCCCAGCCTCTTTTGATATGTCGATAGGACTCGATCGGAATCCGGATTTCTGGTTGGCATAGTAGACTCTTTGCATTGCAGTTAAACAGTGAAAAACCGATGGTTTTAGTAGATAGTTTATGGACAAGATGATAAGATCGATCGCCATGAACTAAGCTAGAAATTGGCTGATAATAACCACCAGAGATTTGCATAAATACATGAAATGAGGCAATGCCTAAGGCCAGTAAGGTCATCAACATGGCCTCAAAAGTAATATTTCTGGTAGTCCGTTGACGGATCAACTGAAATATCCAAAAAATCAACAAGCTTACCGCAATTATTGATATCGTCATCCACACATATACAGTATTGAACCAGCCATAGCCCAGCAGCATCCAATAATTAATATAGGGAGAACCGGCATAGCCACTAGCGAATATCCCTAATAACATCAATATTTGCATAGATAAAAATATAAATGCAATTGTTAACTGCCAGCTATTAAAGTAGTAAAAAATTTTCTTAGTGAGTTTTATAAAAAGTTTAGACATCGGATCAAGGCAGATTAAAATTTGATTTTAAAATCCATTCTAACTCAACCACAAATCTGCTGCTAATTTTTTTAGGTAATCAGCATCAGGGACAATTCAGACTAGTCATCAGATCAATTTAGAATTCAATGCCGGGTTGAGCTTTGATGCCTTGTTCGCGGAAGGGGTGCTTGAGGGGCTGCATTTCTGTGACTAGGTCGGCGTGTTCGATGAGTTCTGGAGGGGCACCGCGCCCGGTGAGGATCACGTGGGTGTTGGCAGGCTTTTGGCGGAGTCCGGCTAGGACTTCTTCGATTTGCAGGTAGCCGAGTTTGAGGGCAACATTGACTTCATCTAGTAAAATGGTGCGATAGTTGAAGTCTAGGATGTATTCTAAAGATTTTTGCCAAGCGGCCTGAGCCATTTGGATATCTCGATCGCGGTCTTGGGTATCCCAGGTAAAACCTTCGCCCATGGCGTGAAACTCTAGCTGGTCGGCGAATTTGGAGAGAACGTTTTTTTCGGCGGGTTCCCAGGCTCCTTTGATATATTGAATAATTGCTACTCGGTAGCCGTGCCCCAATGACCTTAAGACCATGCCCAATGCGGCGGTGGTTTTGCCTTTGCCGTTGCCAGTGTTGACTATTACCAAGCCTTTTTCGGCGATCGCGTTGGCTATGCGATCGGCCTGCACTTCTTGGCGGCGCTGCATTTTTTGTTGGTACTGCTCGGTGGTAAGGTCGGCCATGGGTGATCTGAGATATAGGAAGTATTTGGATTGTAAGTGAATTGATTGCTAACTTTGGATTTTGTGTTCGATCTCTTAACCACCGTGATTATACGGAAGTTGCTGTTTTCTTCCGGATGAACGATCGACAGTTGCGTAGAACCACGGATCTCGCCCAGTTATATGGGTGGTTATGTTGGTCATGGCCATGTTCCATCTCACTGCAACTACTGATCCTGATCATGCTTAAAAAATTCTTCTTGCCTTGTCTTGCTGCGGCGATTGCTTTACCACTGCCCTGGAGTGTTTATGTGGCGACTGCAAATCCGGTGATTTCTCCATTGAGTCTCGCGGTATCTAGCAAAACTTTGTCTAATTCTGATCTCAGCAGCATCAAGAACGAAGTTGCTGGACTAATTCAAGCAATGAATGCCCGAGATACCAAAAAATATATAGGATTTTACTCTAAAAAGTATCAGGCCGATCGGAATGGTGTCAAAGTTGACTACAACAATATTTTGACATATGCTAAAGCTTCGATAGAACTATTGAAAACATTTGGTATTAAAATTGATTCCCAAGATGTCAGAATTGCTGGTATTGGCAATAATAAAGCAACTGTCGAAATAATTTACAAGGTAGATTTATCTAAAAACTCTCCATTGGCTAATAACCCCCAAATAAATGCCAATAAAAGCAAGCCACATGGCATATTTATGACCATGGAAAAAACCAATGGCCGCTGGTTAGTTATTTCTGATGAAAATTTAATAGTTAATGAGTCAGCCCCAATTGCGGCTAATAGTTCAAAGCCGGGAGCAAATGACAAAAAAGCAGCAGTTACCGCTCAAGACCAGCAGTTTTTTGTTAGTTTCTTTAACCGTCACTTGGATGCCTTGAATCGGAAGAATATTAATGACTATTTGGCTACTTTAGATGCTAGCTCCCCGCAGTACAAAAAAAGCAAAGAAGAAACCATCCAGTTGCTCAAAGAATATACATTAAAATTTACTGCCCAGTCTGTGAAGCTTGTTTCACGCGATAAAAATGAAGCGGTAGTAGAGATGGTAGCTACGGTGAAGAAGGTCAGCGGTGCTGGCTTTAAAGATAGCACCATGAAAACCTCTAACTTCCTCAAAAAAAGTGATGGCAAGTGGCGGATTGTGGATACTTCGATCGACTCCATAACTGAGTTGGTCGCCAAAAAATAAAGGTAGCCGCGTTGTCCTGAGCTAAATTAGTCTTTGCCTCAGGACGACGCAGTAGCAAGGGCGTTGAAAAAAGATTGGGTTTTGTTCAAAACTGTCTTGACAGTATCTTGGGTTAGGTAGTAACCTAAGATCCATAGAGTCAATTAACAATAATTTAACAAACCCCAAGAGTATAATCTATGAATCTTTTTAAAGCTAACGCCTCAGCATTTTTAATCGCCTCTACAGTTGTTTCCAGCACATTCATTGCTGTGCAGCCTTCTATTGCTGACTCCTCAACGCCTGTTGCAGTAACTCTGAAGAAATCAGTCACCACTAAACCAATCACCGAAAGCGAGGTCTTAGCTGCTCAAAAAGCCTGGGGAGAAGCTCTGGTGGCTATTTCTACAACGTATGACACCCAGGGTATTAAGGCAGCCAAAGCCTTGGCTGAAAAGGTCATCGATGGAGCCTATGGCTACCAATTTGGCTCTGTCCTCTTCAAGCCCACACTCACCGTGGCTCCACAGACTTTCCGCACCACTCGTGCTGGAGCTTTAGCTTATTTTGTAGGGGGTGATTCTAACTTTCCACAAGACAAGGGCTTTGCATTGAATGGCTGGAGAAAAGTAGAAATGAAGAATGCTGGAATCCTGATCTCTGGTAATACAGCTACTACTATGGGTAATGTGATGATCACCAACAAAGAAGGCAAGGTTACTACAGTAGATAAAACTTGGCAGTTCGTTAAAGACAATAATGGTAAGCTGCGCATCATGCTGCACCACTCCTCACTGCCCTATGTAGCAGCAAAATAAATTGTCATTAGGGATAGTCAGTAGTCAAAATAAAAATGCTGTTTGTTTTGGGCATCATGCTAAGCATGATGCCTAATTTTGATTTTAATGGGCAAGTAAATTCATTAAATCTTTGCTGTGCTTAGATTCGGTGCCAAAAATATAGTTAGGGGCAAAAACTGTGATGTCGTTGCCACCCAAATTGCGTAGATGACTGACAGCATCGCGCCATTGGCTTTGGTTCACCACGATCGTCACCGCATACCAGTTGACATCTTGGTTGGAATAAACTTTGGCCACCGTGGGGCCGCGCATTCCAGCTAACTCTGACATGTGGCTGGCTAGGAGCTTTGTGCCGATACTGTCGGCGCTGTCGCCTTGGATATTGGCGGTAATCGAAGTGAATTTCTTGGCTTCTAGGTGGGCTTCGATCGAATCTAAAATCACCTTAGTAGTTTCTTGCTTGCGGGGATCTGCCTTCAGCAAATCTCGATTAGCAATCATACAAGCCTGGGACTTCAGCATCGGTGCGCCGGTAATTTGGCGCAGGCGATTTTCTCTTAAAGTGGTGCCCGTACTGCTCACATCGGCAATCATATCGGCGTAGCCCATTTTAGGAGCAGCTTCTAAGGCTCCATTGGCATCTACTAGCGAACAGCGAGTTACTTGGTGCTTTTGCAGCCAGTTTTTGGTGAGCTGAGGATACTTGGTGACAATGCGCAGATTCCGACCTTTTTGTTGATGGAAGTCGATCGCCAAGTCAGCTAAATCGGCCATGGAAACCACATCAATCCAGCTTTCTGGCACGGCTAAGACTAATTCACAGCGCCCAAAGCCCAGTTCTGGATAGACATTAATAATGTGGTCGTAGCCAATGCTTTCTTCGGCTACTAGGTCATAGCCAGTAATTCCTAAATCAACGCTGCCTTCTTGTACCTTGGTGACAATATCGGAAGCCCGTTGAAAGATCACCTCTACTTCTGGCAGGCTGGGGATCTTGGCGATGTACTGTCGATCGTTCGGGCGGGATATTTTGAGACCAGCAGCGGCCAGTAGCTCGGAAGTAGATTTTTCCAGGGCACCTTTGCTAGGAATTGCAATTCGCAGTTTATCGTCGGCTCTTTTGAGGTTCATGGGTAGTAATTAGGGCTGCTGGATCTGATTAATGGCGGCGGCGATTGAGAGGGACTGCTCTCGACCATTTTGTTCAAGGCGCAGGGTTTGGCTCTGCTGTTCGGCAGCGCCCACCTGGATAGTCCAAAAATGGTGGGGTACTGCATCCCGATTAAGTTCTACGGCTATTCCGGCCTGACGTAAAGCTGTGGCAACTTGGATACCATAGGCCAGACTGTCTTTGCAGAGGAGCAATACGGCTGCTGGCAGCTCTTGGGGCACAAATTTATTTTCTTGCTTGAGAGCTAAGAGCAGCAAATCTAAATCAAAAGAACAGCCGGTGGCCGGGGTAGAACTGCCGCCCAAATTAGCCACCAAATTATCGTAGCGGCCACCACCGCAGAAGGTTCGATCTGCCCCTAAAGCGGGGTGTCCGACTTCAAACACAATGCCGGTGTAATATTGAAAATCTTTATCCATCCCCAGATCGATCGAGATTTTACTTTCGTCTACCCCATAGGCTTGCAAAAGCTGCAAAATTTCTTGCAGTTCTTGCAGGGCTTGATTATCGCACTGATATTTATCCAAGAAAGCTTGGATTTGACCAAAGACAGCTTGAGGTGAACCCTGCATCTGACAGAGATCGGTCATGAAATCTAGGGCTTGATTAATATCCTTGGTGCAATCCCGGCGCTTAATTTTGGTCAGCAGTCGATCGGCGATTTCGTCTTCGCTGCGGTTGCCGGTTAGCTCAATATTTAAGCTGTCTAGCAATTCCAAAATTGTTGCTTTAGCCTGATTGGCATCTTGTCCGGCAAATATTTTGACTAGTTGGCTTTCCTGCTCGATCTGCCCAAAGTTCGGATACATTTCGCTCAACAATTGGCGCAGTTGATCGCGTCCCTCCGCCGATCTCATTTCGGCCAAGTTACTCAAAAGTAAATTGCGCAGTCGATCTTCTAAGCCCAGCTTCGCTAAAAACTGAGTCAAAATTCCCATATGGCTAAGAGTCAACTTAAAATCGGCCACTGCCAAATTTTCTAGACAGCGACAGGTGGCCGCAATGACTTCTGCATCAGCCAGGGTACCCACTGCCCCGATCGCTTCTATGCCCACTTGGGTGAACTGCCGATCGGACTTAAACACAGCCCCACTGTATTGGAAGCGAGCCGGTAGACCCACTGGA
The DNA here is from genome assembly GCA_013297675.1 of Synechococcales cyanobacterium bin59.metabat.ball.084. Lineage (GTDB taxonomy): Bacteria > Cyanobacteriota > Cyanobacteriia > Cyanobacteriales > Chamaesiphonaceae > JAAFHZ01. The sequence goes on from JAAFHZ010000041.1 coordinate 5,715, forward strand.
TTGAGCTGCTGATCGACATAGGCCCGCGCCACCGAAGCAGTGATTTCTGGTCGCAGGCACAGGTGGCTGTTTTGATGGACAAATTCTTGCATTTTGGCGATGACTTCGCCGCCAGATTTTAATAGATACAGTTCTTCCTGCACCACGATCGGCAGCTCGATCGGCTGGTAGCCAAAAGACTGGAAACATTGCTGAAGCTTTTCGGTTACTTGCTTACCGTAAGCGTATTCGCGGGGAGAAACATCATGAGCGCCCAGCACTCGCTCTACATTGGGTGATTGCATTACTGCTCTTGATCGACTTGAAGAATTATGCCGAGGTTTAGCATACCGTGCTGGGCGCATCGATCGAACAACCGGTCTGGAAAAATTGTGGTGAGCTGCTCTTAACCCTTATTGACAATAATTCGCACAGTAGTTAGGATAGAAACAAATCAGAAATAATAGCCTCCTCACAGGAAAATTACATGTCCTTGTCTGAACTTAGCGCCCTCCCCCTGGGCACCACTGCATCGATTTTGGGAATTAGAGCTGAAAGTGTTTTAGAGCAAAGATTGCAAGCATTAGGTTTCAGAGCAGGTCGGGAAATATCGATCGTGCGCAAGGCTTGGTTGGGTGGCCCATTGCATATCAGGATTGGTACTACCGAAGTGATTATGCGTCGCCGCGATGCCCGAGCCATTCAAGTTCAACCTGCATAATTGGCTAACTTAAATGACTAACACTGTTAACTGTAACAAGTGCAATCCTGATAGCAGTCCGCTGCTAGATGTCATGAGCACCGATGGATTGAAGCAAATTGCGGTATTAGGAATGCCCAATACGGGCAAATCTACTTTCTTTAATCGATTGACTGGAGCAAATGCCAGCATTGGAAACTGGCCGGGAATTACAGTTGATCTGTTAGCAGCAAAAATTAAGTTAGGGCAGCAGCAAACCCAGGTAGTAGATTTGCCGGGGATCTACGATCTGCGGGGCTTTTCGGAAGATGAAGAAGTGGTCAGGCGATTTTTAGAGAGCAACCCAGTCCATTTAGTAATTATTATTCTCAATTCTACTCAGCTTGATCGGCAAATTAGTTTGGCTTTGCAAGTAAAGCATTTGGGTTTACCCGCCCTGCTGCTGTTGAACATGGCCGATGAGGCACCCAAGTTTGGGGTGCATATTGACGTAGATCAGATTTCTCAGCGGCTTCAGATGCCGGCGTTTCAGATTAGTGCTAAATACGGTCAGGGCTTTGCCCAAGCCAAAAGTTTGATTGCCGAACGGTTGGGTCTTCAGTCAGAGCCGGTGCTGGCTGGAGTGGTAAATCGTAATCTGGTCAGCGATGAGCAATTCACAGCGGAAATGAGCGACTTGATTGCCCATGGCTTTGAGGTTTCAACTCAATTTAAAAATACTCTGACTACCAAGCTCGATCGGGTGCTGCTGCATCCGGTTTTTGGTTTACCGATTTTTTTTGGAGCCATGTACCTGATGTTTCAGGTGGTTTATACCATTGGTAAACCGCTGCAAGATGGCTTAAATCAGGGAGTGGAATGGTTTAAAGGGGCTGCTGTAGAGCCACTGCTCAGCTTTTTACCCAAGTTTCCCCACGATTTGTTAATTGATGGGCTGTATGGTGGAGTGGGCACAGTCGCTGCTTTTATTCCGGTGATTTGGATATTTTTTATCTGTATGGCGATTGTAGAAGATAGCGGTTATCTCTCTCGATCGGCTTATTTGATGGATGCCTTTATGGAAAGGCTGGGTTTGGATGGTCGATCGTTTGTAATGTCTCTGATGGGTTTTGGTTGCAATGTGCCTGCGATTATGGGGTTAAGGGTCATGCGATCGCCTGCCCTGCGCTTGCTTTCGATGCTGGTGATTCCGTTTTCTCTTTGTTCGGCGCGGCTCAATGTATTCATTTTTATGACTACAGCTTTATTCAGTGCTAGTGCTGCGCCTGCGGTGCTGTTTAGTCTTTATTTGTTTAGCTTTGCAGCGGCTATTTTGACGGCATTCATTTTTAAGGGTAAATATCCCAACCAAGAACCATTAGTGTTGGAGCTACCGCCTTACCGCTTTCCTACAATTCGCCAAATGCTGCTGCGGGCTTGGCTAGAAACGCAGCATTTTCTGCGGTTTGCTTGGAAGTTTATTATTTTGGGCGTAGTGGCAATTTGGCTCTGCAACAATTTACCTCAAAATGTCGAGCCAGCGAGTGCCGGTACGATCTCCGGGATGATTGGCAACTTTCTGCAACCGGTTTTGGCTCCTGTGGGTATCAGCCCAAAGCTGTCAGTGGCGCTGATTTTTGGGTTTATTGCCAAAGAAATTGTGTTGGGTGGCTTGGCGGTGATCTATGCAGTAAAAGAAGATACTGGTTTGGCTGGAGTGATTGCCAAGGATATTGATTGGGTACAGGCTTATAGTTTTATGCTGTTTACGCTGCTCTATGTTCCTTGTCTTTCGACGGTGGCAGTGATTAAGGCCGAATCTAAGAGCAGTAAGTTTGCGCTGCTGGCGGTGGTTTGGTCTTTGGGGTTAGCTTGGGCTGCTAGTTTTGTTTTTTACCAGGGTGCCAGAGCTTTAGGCTATTGAGGCAGCAGCCCCAGGGTCTTCAAAGAAGCCCGCCCTCTGTGAGTGAGGATGAGTTTCGAGCAGATGTCACGCAAGTATTCATCGCTCTAGACAGGGCTGCAAACTCAGAGGCTTGTAGTTGAAAGGAATACAACTATAGATTTGGGATGGCGGCTATAGCTGGCTGTCTGAAGTTTATTGTCTGAAGTTTAAGCATTCGTTAAACTAGCTAACATCTCTCTAGACTTTGCCCTACATGAATGCCATTGAAACCTTTTATATTTCGCCGATCATCCGAGGCACCCTCAGCCTATTCTATGTAGCCCTATTGCTGCCTTTGCCATTTCTGGCCCAAAAAACCGGCGGGGCTTCGCCAGTTTGGCTGAGCGCTGGAATGTTATTGGGGATGATTGCGCTACAGGGTGCCCTCAGTCAAAGGGTGACTGTAGACGATGCCGCGATTCGGGTAGAATATCCCCGCTGGTTTCCGGCATTTTTAGTGAAAAGTTGGTCATTGCCCTGGACAGAGATATCGGCTCTAAAAATGCGCAGCACCGGCCAAGGTGGCATTGTTTATTATTTGCTAAATAAATCTAACGAAGGTTACTTGTTACCAATGCGCATTGCGGGTTTCAATAGACTTGTGACAGTTTTACAAGAAAAAACGGCGATCGATACTCAGGATGTAAAGCCCCTGGCTCAGCCCTGGATGTACTTTTTTCTCCTGATTGTGACCTGCTTACTACTGTTAATAGATGTATGGTCTATATGGATGGCTACTACTCCCGGAATATTGCCCGGAATACTGCAATGATAAGCTATCTCAAGAAATACCGAGTCAGCCATGACTGAATCATTTACTCAGCACTACCACCAGCGCACCAAATACAATCCAGAAACCCTTGCCCAGAAGAGTACTGGCCTAGATTGGAGTTTGCAACCTTCGCCCTACAAAGAATACAAAATTGGGGCGAGCTTTGACCTAAAATTGTATTTGCAACAAGAAGCCCGCAGCCAGACAGATCAGTGGTGGAAAAGATTATCACTGTTTTTGCTGTGCAGCTATGGCCTGACTGCCAAAATTTCTACCACCGTGGCACCGCTGTATTTGAGGGCGGCTCCTTCTGCCGGTGGGTTATATCCAGCCGAAGTATATTTAATTTCTCGCGGAAGAGGCTTACTGCCACCGGGACTCTACAACTATCAGCCCCGCGATCACTCCCTGATCCATTTTTGGGAAAGTGATGTGTGGTCGGCTTTACAGGCGGCTTGTTTCCAGCACCCCGCGATCGAACACACCGAATTAGCCTTAGTGACCACCGCAGTTTTCTTTCGATCGGCTTGGCGCTACCAAGATCGCGCCTACCGGCGAATTTGTCTAGATACTGGCCATTTGTTGGGCAACCTAGAGTTATCTGGTTCCATCAACGGCTTTCGGCCTTGTTTGATCGGCGGATTTCATGATCAGGCCATGGATGAACTGCTATATCTCGATCGGGAGCGGGAGGGGACAATTACCGTGCTACCCTTGCTCGATCTAGAAGACCATTTACCAGCCTCCGAGGATTTCCCCACGGCTCTACCCAGCCCGACCGTAACAGACTTCCCGGACTTGCCAGACCAGCAGTTGCTGAGCCACTGTCACGCAGTGACTAGCATGAGCGAATACCTACCACCGCCAGAACCTAATCCGGTGGCTGATAAGTACAATTTTCCTTTTTGCTTGAAAGTCTCTACTTTGGGGCCGCCAATTTCTTGGGAAAACAATGCATTCTTAGATGGACTAGAAGATGCCATTTTACAGCGGCGATCGACTCGCAGCTATACCAGTGGTAATTTGAGCTTCGACCAGTTGCTGGCGCTGTTGGACTTTACCTACCAACCCCAAAACTATATTGATACTGGACTAGATGAAGGCCCGGATTATTTTGATCTGAGTTTGATTCAAACCTTTATTGCGGTTTCGGGAATCGATGGCTTAGAAGAAGGCTGCTACCATTATTCGCCCGCCATCCAAGAGCTGCGCCAAATTCGCTTTAAGAATTTTCGTCGCGAACTGCACTACCTCTGTTTGGGTCAAGAATTGGGACGAGATGCCGCCGTGACCATTTTTCATACCGCCAACTTACAGCAGTCGATCGAACGCTACGGCGATCGAGCTTACCGCTATTTGCATTTAGATGCAGGACACTTGGGACAACGCCTCAACTTAGCGGCCACTCGGTTAGGGGTAGGAGTCAGTGGTATTGCCGGATTTTTTGATGATCAGGTGAACGAAGTTTTGGGTATTCCCCCCGATGAAGCCGTGCTCTACATTACTACCCTAGGTCAACCTCAAAATTAGTCAACCTCAAAATTAATCACCCCCTATGAATCACCAGTCTAAGACAGCCAGCTCTTTAGGCCGTTATTTGCTCTGGGCATTTTTGCCAACCATACTAGTAGTGCGCGGTATCAGCAAGCCGGTAATGCAGCGGTTGCAGTTGATGAATTACAATCCCCCTACCGAGGTTTCGCGACTGGCAACCCAGGCAAACATGAGTGATGAGGGGCGCAAGGTTTTTTATTTGACCACACCCACAATCGAAGCCGAAAAAGTTGGCCTGAAGCTCTGTAGTAGCAGCAATGCCGAAAAAACCATTACTTTGGGCTGCTATGTGTCGGGTAAAGGAATTTTTCTGCAAAAGGTTACTGATGAGCGTTTGGCTGGCACTATGCAGGTGACAGCCGCCCACGAAATGCTGCACGCTGTGTACCACGAGCATCTTTCTGGCTCCGAAAGAACGGAGATCGATCGAGAGCTGCTGCGGGTATTTGATAACTTAAATAATCCTCGTCTCAAAAAGCTGATCCAGATTTACCGCGATCGCAATCCTAGCCATGTGAGCAGCGAACTTCATTCTTTTTTGGGGACAGAGGTGGCTGAGCTGGGGCCAAAGCTAGAGCAGCACTATGGCAAGTATTTTGTCGATCGGGCTAAGCTGGTGGCCATGGCACAACAAAAGGAGCAGTTGTTTGCTGGCATTGAAAACAAGGCTGGGGGAATCGACCAGCAGTTAAAAATATTAAAAACACACATCAATAACCGAGAAAAAACTCTCAGAGAAATGACTATGGCCGGTCTGGTGACAGAAGATCAAAAACGCCTTTACAATGCTCATGTTCAAGCACTACATGAAGAAACTGCATACTATAATCAATTAGTAGGGACTTATAACGGCTTATCTTCTGAAGGCTCGTCTTTGAATGATTCACTGCAAAATGTATCTAAGACTGAAAAATAGTGGCTCTACCGAACTTGCTATGTAAAATCAATGATTAAAATACCCCGTTAACACACATTTAATTTGAAAGTTATTGAAATTCCTGAACCCATAGCCTCTTCTTTTTATCACTGTGGTTTAGAATATATAGTAAAACCTCTCTAGTAGACAGCTCTAATAAAGATGACTGTTTTAGCAGTAGGAAAATCATGGCTTAAGCAGTAGATTTTTTGGGCTGAGAAGGCTTTTTATAGCTTTTTTTGACCGTAGGATAGCGAGGTTTCTTTCGTCTAGTTTTACCAGTAGGCCATCCGGGGGCTTTTCCGCGAGTTTTGGGAGCACAGGCCGGTGTAACAATCCTGGCCAAAACTAAAGCTTTCTGAGTATATGTGATAGAAGAAAGGGGCGAAAGCGTGGGAAACTGATTTTACCAAAAAAAAGACCCACAGGAATCAATAAATGAGTACGCCCCAACTCCATCATCAACTACTAGACCAACTTAGTCAATGGATCATCCCAAAGGATCAGCGTCACCTGAAAAACTGTGCTGAGATCGCTGCCGCCATTTTGCAGCCTGAAAGTGCTTGCTTAGCCCATTGGCTTCCTTATTTTACTCATCGTAGCTGCCTAGCTCGGGCCTAGCAGCCCTTATATTTTAATAAGCAGAATGTCATGGAATGGTCATGAATTTCTTGATAAATTATTGAAATTAAACGGTAGGGGAGCATTAAATGCTCCCCTACCGATGGAATCGATGGATTTCGGTGTTCGCCTTTTACATCGTCAAACTATTCACATCGGTTTCGATTAACTTCGCCAGATCCTGCAAGAACGCCGCCGCATCAGCACCATAGATAATGCGGTGATCAGCCGTCATGTTTACCTGCATTTGCTGACGCACCGCGATCGCTCCATCAGCCGTAGCTACTACAGTGGGACGAGCAGCGCCGATCGCCAGAATTGCGCCTGTTCCTGGTGGCAGAATGGCATCGAATTTATCGACCCCAAACATGCCCAGGTTCGAGATCGTAAAAGTGCCGCTGCTGTATTCAGCCGGTTGTAGCTGTTTGGCGCGTGCTCGATCGACCAAATCTTTCCAGGCCCGCGAGAGAGAATAAATATCCATTTGGTCAGCGTCAGCCAACACCGGGGTAATTAAGCCACCATCTGGCATTGCTACTGCTACCGCGACATTGATCGCACCGTGATATTGAATGCCCGCATCGGTGAAGCTAGAGTTGATCACCGGATATTTTTTGAGAGTCATGGCCACTGCTTTAGCCAGCAATGCACTCATGGTTACGCCCTTGGGCTTGAGCTGTTTGTACAGACCATCGAGCTTGTCGGTAGTAATCGTGAAGCCGGTCCGGAAGGTAGGCACAGCTAAACTGGCTACCATGTTGCGATTTACGGCATTTTGCAAAGTATTGAAAGATACCAGCTTGGCCATCGGCACGCTAGGTGGTGCGGCGGTAGGCTGCACAGCGACCAGGCCAGCAGCGGCTGTGACAACCGGAGGAGCCGAAGGGCTGGCCATATTGGCGGGCAATGGTTTACCGGCAGCGCTGGCCACATCGGCGGCTACTACTCGACCATTTGGCCCGGTTCCGGTGAGTTGTTCTAAGTTCACGCCCATGTCTTTGGCCAGTTTCTTGGCACGGGGAGAAGCAATCAATCTACCAGCCTGAGATGGTGCTGGGGTAGCTGCTGCTACTGGAGCCGCTGCTGCTGGAGGCGCACTGGCGGCGGGGGCGGCGACACTGGTTGCCGGTACTCCTGCTGCGCCAAGCTGCTTGGCTTCGGCAATTTCAGCTTCGGTTTCGGCAATTAAAGCAATGGTTTTACCAACTGGTACTGAAGAGCCAGCCTCGAACAGCAGAATAGCCAAAAAGCCTTCTGCAAAGGATTCCACGTCCATATCCGCTTTGTCGGACTCAACCACGAGCACGGTGTCACCTTTTGCTACTCGATCGCCAGGCGATTTCGACCAAGAGACGATTTTGCCTTCAGTCATCGTAGAACTCAAGGCGGGCATGAACACTTCACGAATTGCCATAGGGAATGATACGCAGGAATAGGAATGAATCAACTTGCCATTCTATCACCTTGCTTGACCGCTGCTGCGCCTTCGATCGCTGATGGTGCAGTAGCACCCTTGGCCTGAAGTTGCCTAGACAAATGCCTGAAAGAATCCTGGCAAAACTGATTACCGATCAGACCTGTGTGGCAGGTCGCGCAGCTATTGAGCCAAGCTTGCGGTAAAATAGCTGGGCACTTCACACCGAGGAATGGTTATGTCTTTAGTACCCCCCAAAGAACCCAGCGATAAAATGCTAGAGGCGATGCGGAACTTTTCTGAAACCTACGCTAAAAACACCAACACTTATTTTTGTGCGGATCTCAGCGTCACCGCCGTAGTCATCAAAGGTTTAGCCAACAACAAAGAAGAACTCGGTGCCCCCCTCTGCCCCTGCCGCCACTACGAAGACAAAGAAGCTGAAGTCAAAGCAGCTTACTGGAACTGTCCCTGTGTGCCCATGCGTGAGCGGAAAGAATGTCACTGTATGCTTTTCCTCACTCCCGAACAAGATTTTGTCGGCGATCAGCAAGAAATTACCCTTGAAGAAGTCAAGGCCGCCGTCTAGATGCCTGATCTAGTGCCAGGAACTGAGCTAGGACAGGCGATCGAACAATTCAACACCCAAGAATTTTACGCCTGTCACGACACCCTAGAAGCCCTCTGGGTAGCCGCACCTGTCCCAGAAAAGAAGTTCTATCAAGGGCTACTGCAAATCGCCGTGGCCTGTCATCACCTGGGCAACTCTAACTGGCGCGGCGCAACCATTATGCTGGGAGAAGGCCGCTTCCGGCTGCGAGACTATGAACCGGCCTATCAACCCGATAACCAACCTCAGAATGTGGATATTGAACATATCCGCAGCGCTGCCGCTGCGCTTTTGACTGACCTTCAGGCCATTCCACCCGAGGAAGTCACCCAGTTTTTGCTAGAATTCACCAACGGCCAGCGCTTTTACCCCGCCATTAAAACCATCCCGCACTAAAAATCATTACGGCTGAGACAATATGACTACTAAACTCACTCCCAACCCTTCTTTTAGCATCACCATGCGCCTAGAAACCCCCAATCGGGCGGGGATGCTGGCCAGTATTGCTCAGGCGATCGCTTCGGTAGGTGGCAACATTAGCGCGATCGATATTACTGAGCAAACCAGAGCTGTTTCGTTAATTGAAGTAACCGTGGATGCCAGTAGCACTGAGCACGGTGATCGCATTGGGACGGCGGTAAAGAGTATTCCTGAAGTGAAGGTGCTGAGTCTGTATGACCGCACCATGCAGCTTCATCGGGGCGGCAAGATTCGGATGGAGAGCAAAATTTCGCTGGCTCGACAGTCCGATTTGGCGATGGCCTATACGCCGGGAGTGGGTAGAGTTTGTCAGGCGATCGCCGCTAATCCGGCAGAGGTGTATAACCTGACGGTGAAGGGCAACATGGTGGCAATTATTACTGATGGTAGTGCGGTATTGGGATTAGGTAATTTGGGGGCTGAGGCTTCGCTGCCAGTAATGGAAGGCAAGGCCATGTTATTTAAAGAGTTTGCCGGTATTGATGCCTTCCCGATTTGTCTGACTACTCAAGATACCGATGAAATTGTCAATATTGTGATTAATCTCGCCCCGGTGTTTGGTGGCATCAACCTAGAAGATATTGCTGCGCCCCGCTGCTTTGAGATTGAGCAGCGGCTCAAAGCAGCCCTAGATATTCCGGTGTTTCATGACGATCAGCACGGTACAGCGATCGTGACGTTGGCGGCTTTGCTGAATGCGCTCAAGGTAGTTGGTAAAACTATTACTGAAGTGAAGATTGTCTTTAATGGTGCCGGGGCTGCGGGGATTGCGGTAGCTAATTTGTTGAAGTTGGCTGGAGCACAGCATATTGCGTTATGTGATTCCAAAGGGATTATTGCTAAAGACCGCAGCGATTTGACGACCGAGAAGTTAGCTTTGGCAGTGGATAAAGGCGGAAGTCTGGCCGATGCGATGGTAGGTGCTGATGTGTTTATTGGCTTGAGTGCGCCCGGTGTAGTTACACCAGAAATGGTGCAGGCTATGGCTGAGCAGCCGATCGTCTTTGCAATGGCTAACCCCATTCCCGAAATTCAGCCAGAGTTAATTGCTGATGTAGTGGCGGTGATGGCTACTGGCCGGAGTGATTATCCCAATCAGATCAATAACGTGCTGGCTTTCCCTGGTCTGCTGCGAGGTGCGCTAGATTGTCGGGCAAAGCAGCTCACTTCTAACATGTATCTAGAAGCTGCTAAGGCGATCGCTTCTTTGGTGAATCCTACTGATTTAAACCGCGAATACATTGTGCCATCGGTCTTTGATCCTCGGGTGTCAACGGCGGTGACAGCAGCAGTACAAAAAGCTGCGAGAGAAGACGGGGTCGCTCGTTATTAACAGTCAAATAATTTATATATTCTTATGGTGGGAAAGGAGTAAATAACAAAAATCCCGAAGGAGATTAAAAGCTATCTCGCTGATAGAGTCTGCCTTATGACATTGTTGTCACCCCTGGAGAAATCTCACAGGGGATCTTTACAGGCAATGATTTTTCGTCAAAAACCTGAACATCGAGTAATACCAAAGAGTTTTGTGCACCACTAGGATCAATATTCTTATTTGCCAACGTCTAATCCATAGGGACGAGGGTATGGCTTCAACATTTGGTCAGCTTTATAGATTTGCCAAGTTTGAGTCACCACCCCACCTCTAAGCAAGGGCACAGTAGCAATTTTCTTGATACTTTGAAAATAATCTGCAAAAGGTTCATAAGTTACTGTCGGCTTGGTGGAAACAGCCCCTTTAGACTGCACCACATCTTCATTCACCCCAAAAGTTTCAGAGCCAATATACACCGCATTTTTACCCACCCATTCCTGCGCCGTAGACCAATAGGCAAATCCTCGTAAATCGTCATCAAAACAAGTTATGGGTTTCTTTGTAATAGAATGTAGTGCCATTGCCAACTGACCGCTAGGAAAATAACGATTGATAAAAATAAAATCAGCGTGATCGATCGCCTGTATAACTGCCGGGTTGGCTTTCAGCTTCTGCTGTAACTGACCCACATCAATCAACTGCACCGAATTATCGGCCTCAAAAGTCAAAAATCCCCCACCGATCGCATTATTACTGGGCTTCTGAGCCGTTCCTAAAGTCAGGTGCGACAAAGTGATCGCAAAAATTAGATGAATCAACACCATCGTCACAATCAGCCAGTTCCAAAAACGACGGGGATGAGCATTAAACCAACCCAGTGATCGCTCAGCGAGCAAAATACTAGCGGTCATATACCCGGCCATCGGCCAGCTCGGTAACACTTGCTGATAGCCAGCAATAATTGCAAAGGCCACAATAATTGGAGCCGATAGCCATAGCACTAGCAGTTTTTGACCTTGGCTCGGCTCTTTTTGCCGCTGAAATTGCAAACGAATATTTTGCCCCATCGACCAAATTATCGGCAAGCCGATCGAAGGAAAAACATACACCATATGGACTAAAAAAGTCAGGAAAAAAGTTTCCCAGTTATAGCTAGCATTGGGAACAGCTCGCCTAGACTGAAAAACGATCGAAGCCCAGTTGTGCTCCGAGTTCCAATACAAAATTGGTGAAATAGTCAGGGCAAACACCAAGCTAGCCAACAACAGCCAGGGAGAAGTCAATACTCGGCGGTGGCTGGGGCTACTCAAACAAAAGCCAATCAGACAAGTACCCAGTAAAAAGCCATGATACTTAGCTAAACAGGTTAAACCTACCAACAGACCAATCAGTGCGATCCGATAGGTGGGTTTGTAAGGGGCACTAGGAAAAAATTCGATCGCAGTTAACCACAGAGTGGCCATCCAAAAAAATATCTGAGGCGCATCGGGCTGAGCTAAAGAACCAAAGGCCACGGTCAAAATTGGCATTAAAGAAGCCAGACCCAGCGCAATAAGGGCAACTTGGCGATCGAACAAGCGTTCCGCAGTTTTATATAAAAAAATCAAAGCGCCGGTAAACACCAATAGAGTACCGAGACGCAAAGTAAAAGGATTTACAGAACCAGTCAGCCAGGTTCCAAAGCCAGCAGTAAAAAAAACTAGGAGGGGATGGTCAAAGTAGCTCCAGCTTGGATGCAGAGTGTAAACATAGTAATAGGCTTCATCGAAGCCGATCGGTAAAAAAATGGCAATGATTAGCCGGACGGTGAGACCGGCCAGCAAAATACTGGCAATCCAGCGGTGATGCTGAGTCTGGAGCCAAATAACAGGATTGAGCATTGGGAATTGTGATGCGGACTAGATTCTCACATTCTACGTGCCATTGACCACCTTCTAGTCAGTCCGCCATAATACTGATATTTAAACCCCCGATCTATCAACTAATTAGACATTTTGCTGACATTAAACTTGAGGATAAACACATTTATTAGACAATGTTAGAATCCACTCCTATAGGGTGCTAGAGGCTACATAAAACTTAATATTAAACAATGGAAATTAAATCTCATGGCTAACATTACCGGTACCGTAGGAAACGATTTGCTAAATGGGGATTTTAGCGCCAGCAATTTGATTGATGGCTTGGCTGGAAATGACACAATTAACGGCGGCTTTGGCGCAGATACACTGAATGGCGGAGAAGGCGATGATCAGATTAACGGGAACAGTGGAACTGACCTAATTAACGGAGATGCCGGGAATGATCGATTGATCTCTTCTGGTTTTGATTCTACTCTCAATGGTGGATTAGGAGACGATGTTTTTGACCTGCAAGGTGGCAATAATATTTCGATCGATGGTGGTGATGGGTTCGACCTTGTGCAAAGCTATAGAACATTCTTTTTCACCAGAGATCCAATATCGGTTGATCTTAACAACGTCGATTTTACCACTTTAAATACTAATGTTTTTGGTATCCAGTCTATTCAAAATGTTGAGGGTATCATAGAATTTTTTGGTGAAGAAGGTAATGATACAATTACGGCTTCTGGCAATAGCACTATTGGACATTCTATCAATGGACAGGGAGGTAATGATCTCATTACCGGTGGCTTTGGTAACGATACCATTAGCGGTGGTAGCGGCAACAACACACTAAATGGCGGCGCTGGTAATGATCTGTTCAACGTCAGCGATTTTCAATTTTTTGGCGGCCAAAACACTCTTGATGGAGGGAGTGGTTTTGATGTAATTGATCGACTGAATAGGTTCCAGAATACGGCCTATAATATTGATTTAGATAACGTGGACTTCAACCAGATCGGTGTTCCGGGGGTTACTAGCATCCAAAATATCGAAGGCATTCGCGATTTTAGCGGTAGTGATGCAAATGATACAATTACGGCTAGTGGTGATGGTAGTAACACCACCAACCACTCAATTAATGGAAATGGTGGCAATGATCTAATCACTGGGGGAGCCGGTAACGATACCATTAGCGGTGACTTTGGGAATGATACCCTGAATGGTGGGGCTGGTAATGATCTTTTGGTAGAATTTGGCTTTTTTGGGGGTAATAACACTCTCAACGGTGGCGCTGGTGACGATACTATTAACTTTGACAATAGCTTTATCTTTAGCAATTTTAGTGAGACTGTGATCGATGGCGGTGACGGCTTTGATACACTAGATCGATTATCAACTAGTAACGCAGTTAATCCTGTTGTAGTTGACCTAGACAATCCAGATTCTGTCGCCATTCAAAATTTACTGGGCATAAAATCATTTGTCAATGTTGAACGGATTCAGAATTTCTTCAACGGCGGCGTTGCTGATAGCATAATTACCGCCAGTAGCAGCATTTCACGCGGCATCCAAACCGGAAGCGGCAACGATCAAATCACTAGTGGCTCTGGAAACGACAATATTTTTACTGGTGATGGCAATGATCGCATTGATGGAGGTGCAGGTAACGATAATATTGAGGCCGGATCTGGAAATGATACTGTCCAAGGAGGCGACGGCGATGATAACTTGGGAGGTTCTGATGGAAATGACTCAATAAGTGGATCTGCTGGCAACGACTTTGTGCGAGGTGGTACTGGCAACGATAGCATCGATGGTGGTAGTGGAAATGATTCCTTATTTGGTGATTTTAATTTTGGCTTTTTTGGCGACACCAATCAGACCAATGACACCATCAACGGCGGCAGTGGCAAAGATTTTCTAGATGGTGGCGCTGGTAACAACTTGCTTGATGGTGGCGATGATGACGATACCCTAATTGGTGGTGATGGCAATAATACCCTCAATGGAGGCGCTGGCGATGACCAGTTTAACTACACGCCCAATGCTGGCACTAGCATAGATGGCGGCAGTGGTTTTGATATTATCGACCAGATCAACCTATCTACACCTAACAACACCACCGGGGTATCAATAACTCTGGACAACGTGAATTTCAGTACGTTAGGAATTCCGGGGGCAGCGAACATTACCAACGTCGAAGGCATTCGCAACTTTACGGCTGGTGATGGCAATGACGTAATTACTGCTGGCCGAGCCATCGATCGCTTTATTGGTGCCAGTGCAGGCAATGACTTAGTTACTGGTGGTGATGGCAACGAAACCATTTTTGGTGGTGCTGGCCAAGATACTCTCAATGCTGGCAACGGTAATGATATTATCGACGGCGAACAAGATAATGATCAAATTACCGGTGGAGCTGGTGACGATCAGCTATATGGTGCCAATGGCAATGATTTAGTCGAAGGTGGTGCTGGCAGCGATTTCTTGTCTGGTGGCAACGATAATGACACCATCAATGGCGGTGAAGACACTGACAACATTTTTGGAGATGATGGTAATGATCTGTTAAATGGTGGCACCGGCGATGACTTTGTATCCGGCAATTTGGGCGATAACACCCTTAATGGTGGAGAAGGTAATGATTTCATTGATGCAGATAGTGCCGGTAACAATATTGTTGATGGCGGTGTTGGTTTAGATACTCTGGCTTTTGCTGATTTGGGTGCTCGTACTACGGCTTTAACTATTGACTTAGACAACATAGATTTAGCTCAAATAGCGGCCAAGGGCATTCAGTCAGTTGTTGGCATTGAAGCTATTCAAAATATTCGTAGCGGCAGTGGCAACGACGTGATTACTGTCGGTACCAGCATTGAGGCCAATAGTTTGAGTCGATCGATCAATAGCGGTGCCGGAGATGATCAAGTTACTGCCGCCGAAGGCTTTGATACCATTGCTGGTGATGATGGCAATGATACTCTTACTGGTAATGGGGGCAATGACACCATTTATGGTGAGCGAGGCAACGATACTCTAGTGGGTGGCACTGGTGATGATCTGTTGCTCAGCGGTAATGACAATGACTCGGTAGCTGGCGGTGTGGGTAACGACTACATTGCTGGTGGCAGTGGTCTGGATACATTGCTTGGTGATGCCGGTGATGACACCATTTATGGTGAAGAAGGCAATGATTTAATTGATGGCGGAGAGGGTAACGATCGGCTCTTTGGTAGCGCTGGTAATGACTCGATTTCGGCTGGAGCTGGCAATGATGATATTTTCGATGAAGCTGGGAACAACCTGTTAAATGGTGATACCGGCAACGACTCGATTGTGAGTGGTAATGGTGATGACACTCTGAATGGTGGTGATGGCAATGATACTTTGAATGGTGGAACTGGCACCAATGTTTTAAATGGTGGAGCCGGAAACGACACCTTCGATATTTTTGCTGGCATTAACTCGATCGATGGTGGAGAAGGCACTGACTTATTGATCAATGCCAATCTATCGGCGGCGACTACCGCAGTAGTGCTGAATTTAGACAGCGCTGACTTCACTGGTCTGAATGTGCCGAACTTTACCTCTATCCAAAATGTTGAGCAGGTCAGAAATATTACCACCGGTAGCGGCGATGACGTGATTTCAGCTACCGGCCAGACCGAGCACAGTATCAACACTGGCAAAGGTAATGACAGCATTACTGGCGGCACAGGCAATGACAACTTGGCCGGTGATGATGGCAACGATACCATCAATGGTGGCGGTGGCAACGATGTTTTATTCGGTGAAACCGGCAGCGATCAGCTAGATGGTGGAGATGGAGATGATCGGCTATTCAGCGGCGACGACAGCGATGTCGTATCTGGTGGTGCCGGTCGCGATGACATCTCTGCTGGTAGCGGTGCAGATATCGTTGATGCTGGCACTGGCAATGACATTGTTTTTGGTGAAGACGGCAATGATCAATTGGTGGGCGGCGACGGCGATGATACCTTATTTGGTAACTCTGGTGATGATATTGTCGTCGGTGGCTTAGGTAATGACTTTTTAAATGGTAATGATAGCAACGACCAACTCAATGGTGGCGAAGGCAACGACTTTCTCAGCGGTGGGGGTAGCTTAGATACTCTCATTGGTGGCAGTGGTGATGATCGCCTCTTTGGTGATGCTGGTAATGACAGTATTAGCGGTGACGATGGCAATGATTCGATCGATGGCGGCGAAGGTAATGACACAGTTACCGGCGGTGCTGGTAATGACAATATTACTGATTTTGCTGGGGGCAATAGTTTAAGCGGCGGCGATGGCGACGACAGCTTGACAGTTGGTACTGGTAACAACGCACTCGATGCTGGTGCCGGTAACGATACAATTTCGATCGGCAGTTTCTCCTTTTTTACTGGTCGCTTTGAATTTGGTAACAATTCGATCGATGGTGGTACTGGCGAAGATACTTTAGTCAGTGCGATTGCTGCCGAAACTACTAATGCCATTAATCTCAACTTAAATGCCATCAACTTAACTGGGGTCAGTCTCCAAGGAGTCAGCAGCATCACTGGTGTAGAGGTCATTCAGAGCTTTACTGGTGGTGGAGGCAACGATGTATTGACCGCATCTGGCGCTGCTAACCGGACTGTCAACGGTGGTTTGGGTAACGATCAAATTACTACTGCTGATGGTAGCGATACCATTGATGGTGGTGATGGCAATGATACCTTGACTGGTGGTGCCGGTAATGACCAAATATTTGGCAGTGATGGCGATGACCAATTACTAGGCGGTGCCGGTGATGATCAACTGCTGAGCGGTGTAGGCAACGATTCGATCTCTGCTGGTGATGGAAACGATAATCTCTCTGGTGGTACTGGTGCCGATACCTTATTTGGTGATGCCGGTAACGACTTCATCTTTGGGGAAGCAGAAAATGACTCGATCGATGGTGGTGCTGGTAATGATACTCTCTATGGAAACGAGGGCAATGACAGCATTCTGGGGGGTGCAGGCAACGATCGACTCACCGGCTTTGTTGGCAACGATGTGCTAACTGGCGGTGAAGGTCGTGATATTTTTGGCTTTGGTTTCGATTTCCGCGCCTTTGCCAATGCCAACATGGGGATCGATACGGTTTCTGACTTTACATCTGGTCAAGATACCATTGAGCTGTCTTTACCGACTTTCAATGCTCTGACCGTTGGCAGTAATTCAATTTTCCCCACAGCTCTAGATGTGGCAGATTTTGCCGCCGTGCTCGATGATACAGCAGCAACTACTAGTGCAGCCAAGATTGTCTATAGTCAAGCCACCGGTACCTTGTTCTACAACACCAATGGTACTGATGCTGGATTGGGCGAAGGAGCTGCTTTTGCACAGTTTACTGGCAACCCAACGCTAGCGGCGACGGACTTCACTGTGTCCGATCGATTCTAGTAAAATAAGCGGTAATTAGTGACAGCCATGCGTAAAGCACTCTGTCACTAATTAAGCTACTACCAATTTCAAAAACTACAATCTCAAGGCAAATAATATTTAACGGAAAACAGAAAATGGCTAATATTACTGGTACTGCTGGAAATGATTTATTAACAGGTGATATAGATTCTAGTAATTTCATTGATGGCTTAGATGGAAACGATACTATTACCGGCGGCATTCTTGCTAATGACACATTAAATGGTGGAGCTGGCAATGATTTAATAAATGGTCTTGAGGGCAATGATCTAATCAATGGAGACGCAGGAGATGATACGCTTAGAGGCTTCTCAGTTCAAAGCAATTCTACTTTAAATGGCGGCTTGGGCGATGATCTAATTTTTAATGATATTTTGATAAACAGCAACAATGGGTCAGCGGTAGTCGATGGAGGCGAGGGCTTTGATTTGCTGGGATCTGCACTGGCATTAAAATCTATTACGATCGATCTCAATAGCGTTGATTTCAATAATCCTGACTTGACTTTCGGCACCGTTAAATCCATTCAAAATGTTGAAGGAATTCAGAATTTTCTTGGCAGCGATGGCAATGACGTGGTTACAGTTTCGGGTAATTTCACTAATGGGCGCAGTCTTAGCGGAAGATATGGTAGTGATACTCTGACTGGTGGCATTGGCAATGATACCGTAGGTGCATTTGTTGGAGGCAATGATATTATCAACGGTGGCACTGGAAACGATGTCCTGGCGGTCAGAGGTGGTGACTTGATTGTCAGGAGTTCAAATAATCTTACGATCTTGAATGGTGAAGATGGAAATGACACAATTAGCTACACCCCCATACTAAACTTTATTTCTGCTGACAATGGAATAATAAATGGCGGTGCTGGTGATGATAGTATATCTGCTTCTGCTTTTACAGATGATAGTGTTACATTAAGTGGTGGAATTGGTAATGATACTTTAGGATACAACGGTTCATCTTCGACTAGTGTTATTGATGGTGGTGAAGGAGTTGATGTTCTCCAAGAATTAGGACTACCACAATTTACTACAGATGCCGTTGTGATCGATCTAGATAATCCCTCACAGTCTGTGCTTAAGGATCTCTTGAAAGTACAATCAGTCACGGGCATCGAAAGGATTCAAGATATATCAGCGGGTAATGGTAATAACATAATAACTGCTACCAGTAGCCAGCAACATAATATAACCACTGGAGATGGCTCTGATCAAATTACTGGTGGCAGTGGTAATGATCGGATATTTGCGGGCAAAGGCAACGACACTATTAATGCTAGTGCTGGTGATGATTTTGTTAATGGGTTTGAAGGCAATGACAGTATTGATGGCGGTGCTGGTAACGATTCTTTATATGGGGAAAGTTTTTTTGCGACGGGATCTTTTGGTTCATTTAATAATGACACTCTCAATGGAGGAGAAGGAAACGATTTTCTAGATGGAGGAAGTGGCATAAATTTATTAAATGGTGGCGATGGAAACGACACATTGTTTGCTGCTTCTAGCTTTAATATATTAAATGGTGGAGCTGGAGATGATCAAATCATCTCAGATATCAATGTGCCAGGACTTCAAATAGACGGTGGAGAAGGCTTTGATATTATTAATACAAGCGGTTCTTCATTTATCCGGTCTTTACCATTTGAGCTAGTTCCCGACGAAGAAATGGGTTTTGTTGTACAAACACCAATAGATAACAGTCCTGTAACTATTGATTTAGACAATGTGAACTTTGCAGCATTGCGCATAAGTGATATTAGCAATGTGGAGGGATTAACTAACTTTAATAGTGCCGGTGGTAACGATACCATTACTGCCGCCCGCAATGTCAATCATTCGGTGAACTCTGGTCAGGGTGATGATATTATTTCTCTGGGGGCAGGCAATGATACTTTAGCCGGTGATGATGGTAATGATACCTTAATTGGCAATGGTGGCAATGACCTGATCTACGGGGAACGGGGTGATGATTCGCTTAGCGGTGGTGATGGCAACGACGAATTGCTAAGCGGCAATGATAATGATACGGTGGCTGGTGATGCTGGTAACGACTATATTGCTGGCGGCAGTGGTTTAGACAACCTGGATGGTGGTGACGGCGACGACACCATTTATGGTGAGACTGGTAATGATAGTATCAATGGCGGAGCAGGTAACGATACAATTTATGGTAACGAAGGCGACAATACTGTTTTGGGTGGAGCAGGCAATGATTTAATCTATATCAATACCATTGGCAGCAATATTGTTGATGGGGGAGTTGGTCAAGACACCTTAGATTTTATCGATCTTAGTGCTCAAGCAACTTCACTAAACATTAATTTAGACAGCATAGATTTATCGCGATTTGTGTTGCCTGGAATTAGCACAGTTACCAACATAGAATCAGTCAATAGTCTCGTTAGCGGTAGCGGAAACGACACCTTGACTAGCGCTATCGATCGATTGCGATACATCAACAGTGGTGCTGGTAACGATAGTGTCACTACTGGAGCAGGAAATGATACATTAGCAGGTGATGATGGCAATGATACCTTAACTGGCAACGGTGGCTATGATTTTATTTACGGAGAACGAGGCAATGACCTCTTAGATGGAGGATCTGGGCAGGATATTCTACGTAGTGGCGAAGGAAATGATACTGTGCTGGGTGGATCTGAAGATGACAGTATTTATGATGAATCTGGGCAAAACTTACTGAATGGTGATGCAGGCGACGATTCCATTTATGGCGGTAGTGACAATGACACCATCAATGGTGGCGATGGTGATGACACCTTAGGCGGCGACATTGGTAACAACGTTCTTAATGGAGGACTGGGCAATGACGTTTTTTATGGTAATTTGGGTAAAAATACCATTAGTGGCGGTGATGGAAATGACGTGATTTTCTTCAATGTGACAGGCAGTAGCAATGTGATCGATGGTGGTGCCGGTCTTGATGCCTTGGGCTTTGTAGATTTGAGTGCATCAACCACCGCCATCGATTTTTCCAGCCTGGATAATTTATCTGCAATTGTCAGCAGTATTCAATCTATTACCAACGTAGAAGTTATTAACAATCTGCGCACAGGTAGTGGTGATGACATAATTGGATCTACTGCATCAGGAAATACTATTCAGATTATTTCGATCGACAGCGGCAATGGCAACGATTCAATTTTTGGTGGGGATGGTAATAATACTTTATCGGGTGGCGACGGTGAAGATTTTATCAATGGAGGTAATGGTAACGACTTCCTCTCTGGCGGTAATAACCGAGATTTCATTCGAGGTGGAGATGGTGACGACTTCATTGATTTTGGTGATGGTGATGATTTATACATTGCTGATGATGACGCTGGTAATGATTCAATTTTTGGTGGTGGTGGTAACGATTTATTCAACATTGGCAAAAATAATGGCAGCGATAGGTTCACTGGTGGCAGTGGCGTAGACTCCTATGTTTTTAATGATCCCTTGAATGACACATCTATAGATTCTATTACTGACTTTACTGCTGGCCAGGACAAGATTACATTAGCTGCCTCTATTTTCAATGCCCCAATATCTCCAGGTAGTTTGATCGCATCAGACTTTGCCTCGGTCATTAACAATGAAGCAGTAGCTACTAGTGCAGCAAAGCTAGTTTACAGTGTCGCCACCGGTACGCTATTTTTAAACCTCAACGGTACTGAGGCAGGCTTGGGTAATGGCAAGGCATTTGCTCAATTAACCAGCGGTCTGACTCTAACATCTACAGATTTTGAGCTAGGTCCATTCTAAAATGGGTTGCAGGGGGAACAGCTCGTTACTCCTCTAAGTCTGTTAACTGCTAAAGTCCGCCCCCATTAGAATTAATCGTTTGCCCGGTAATCCACCGGGCATCGTCTGTTGCTAGCCAACCAATCAATCGCGCGGCATCTTCTGGCTGTCCCCAGCGACCTTGTGGATTTGCGGCGCGTACAAACTCAAAGACTGCATCATCAGCCCAACCAGTATCGGTCGCGCCGGGATTCACCGTATTGACCGTAATTCCTCGGGGCATCAGATGAGCTGATAAACTCATGGTCAGTTGCTGTAGTGCCCCCTTGGAAGCAACGTAGGCCAACTCCGCAGGCATGGGATTAAGCTGTTGTCCAGAAGTTAGCAAAATTACTCGTCCACCAGATTCTTTTTGGTGCTGGGCAGCAAAAGCTTGAGTCAATAGCAATGTGCCCCGCACGTTTACCTGCAAGTGCATATCAATATCGGCTGCGGTTAACTCTTCCAAATTACCCATGGTGCTATAGGTATGGTTGGCGACCAAAATATCAATATGGCCAAAGGTTTGCACCGCATGCTGCATAATTTTTTCTGGCACAGCAGCATCCGAGAAATCTCCTGCGGCATGAGCAATTTTAGTGCCATGTGCTTGTAGTGTAGTGATCAATGCTGGAATGCCATCAACATCAGCACCCCACTCTCGATCGGCATCATAGGGCGCAAAAGAGTGAATAAAAACATCAGCCCCTAACATAGCTAACTGGTTGGCGATCGCATAACCAATACCTTTGCGCCGACTTACACCAGTAACCAGAGCGACACGATCTTTCAGAATGGCTTCAGGCATAATTCCTCATCAAATACAGATTTTTCCGATAGCTTAGCAGGCAAATTAGGTAGAGCTAGCATTTTAATTTCATTCAGTAGTTCAGGGCGCAAGTCAAGGAGCTGAAACAGCCGAACTAACGCCAGAGGGGGCTTCGTTTTGCCGGTTTCGTAGCGGGAAAAAGCATTAACACCCCCACCGAAAAGAGTGCTTGCCTCTTGCTGATCTAGACCCAGTTTTTTTCTGACCCCAGTAATAAAAGCAGGATCGACGATCAAAGCATTCACCTGTTTATTAAATTCCAGCATCAACCTACTTACCCTTGCAGACTCGATCACATCTAAAACGCTTTCACCACAAGCTAGACAAAAATCACCTTTAACCATTGGAATGGTCGTGCATTCGCCTTTGTAGGTGTAGGGCAAATCACGAGTATCATGAACTAATTCTGCCATCCCACAAGAAAAACATTTCATTACTCACAACTCCTTAAAAGAAATAATTAGTACATCTTCAACAACCGTTAACTTGAGGTAAATATCTCCAGCTTCTGTGCATGGCCGATAGACATCTTGCCAAACTTGATGATCAGCATAAGTCGTCATACTTTTGTAAAAATCATTAAATGTCAATGCCTCTACAACCTCCAGCATTTCAGAAAATTCAAAACCCAACGCTGCACCACCGGCTAGTGCTGATCCTGTGGCATACACTCGACCTGCTGCGATCAACTCTTTGATTAGAGACAGATTGTAGTGAGGTTTCTTCTTTTCCATATATTGAGATTAACCTAATTGGTTAATTTAGTCAATGAGTAAAAACTCAGGATTCCAATGTGTTTGGTACTATCATTGTCAAGTCTCCTAATTTTCTCTACCTTGAGGAAGTAGCATTTTTCTGGCCTCTTTATGACCTCTTTATGACCTCTTCGATCGCCGACCAGCCGACCATTGCCAACCAAACCTGGGAGTGGCGCGGATACCAGATAAACTATTGGCAGCAAGGAACCGCAGGTATTCCGGTACTGCTAATTCATGGCTTTGGTGCCGGAGTGGGTCATTGGCGCAAAAATATCCCAGCTTTGGCTGCTGACTGCCGCTGTTACGCGATCGATCTGATTGGTTTTGGAGCATCTGTTAAACCCACGCCGGGCAGTGAGATCGATTATACCTTTGAGACTTGGAGCGCTTTGGTGCGCGATTTTTGTAAAGAAGTAATTGGCTCAGCGGCTTTATTGATTGCTAATTCGATCGGCTGTGTAGTGGCCATGCAGGCTGCTGTGGATGAACCAGAATTAATTCAAGGCTTAGCATTGCTGAACTGCTCACTGCGACTGCTCCATGAGCGTAAGCAGCTCACCCAGCCTTGGTACAAAAGGGTTGGGGCACCGATCTTGCAGCAGGTTTTACAGAATAAGTCGATCGGCTATTTCTTTTTCAATCAGCTTGCCAAACCGGCGACAGTTAAAAAGATTTTGCTGCAAGCTTATGGTCGTCCAGAGTCTGTCACTGATGAACTAGTAGATATTTTGATGAAGCCAGCGGCAGATCCCGGCGCTGCGGATGTGTTTTTGGCTTTCACGGCCTATTCTCAGGGACCATTGCCCGAAGATTTATTGCCTCACCTAAGCTGCCCTACCATATTTCTGTGGGGTGAGAATGATCCTTGGGAGCCGATCGAACAGGCCAGAGAATTTGCTAAATATCCGGCAGTGCAAGAATTTATTGCTCTGCCCGGAGTTGGCCACTGTCCCCAAGATGATGCTCCAGACTTAGTGAATCCAATTTTGCTGGAATGGATTAAAAAGTTTGGAGTGCCGAATAAGTAAACTTTTACCAAAGATATTAAGCTTGTTTGCCGATTGCTACAAAATAGCAACCTTTCAGCAGAGGATAGTGCAAACCGTTAGGATCTCAGAGTATCGCTGGGAGACTGCTCGTGAGTTACTGTCTAAACCCTGCTTGCTCTGCACCAGCCCAAAATGCCCCACAGCAAAAATTTTGTAGCGCCTGTGGCTATGAACTGCTCTTAGCCGATCGATATCGAGCCTGTCAGCCGATCGGTCAGGGTGGTTTTGGGCGCACATTTATGTCGATCGATAGTCATAAGCCTTCTCAACCCACTTGTTTGATCAAGCAATTTTATCCCCTTAGCCCGCTTTATGCGGTGAAGGCTGCCGAGCTGTTTGCCCAAGAAGCTACCCGGTTAGAACAGTTGGGCAGACATCCCCAAATTCCAGAACTCTACGCCCATTTTAGTCAGCATCGCTATCAATATATCGTGCAAGAGTTTGTGCCCGGAGCTAATTTGGCTAGCTCGGCCACTCCGCAGTTGACAGTAGATCAACTGCCGAAGCTGTTATTAGATTTATTGCCAGTTTTAGAATTTATGCAGCGGGGCGGAGTAATTCACCGGGATATTAAGCCCGAAAATATTATTTGCCGCCCGGATGGCAAGTTGGTGTTGGTGGATTTTGGAGCGGCTAAACATGCTACGGCTACGGCTTTGGGCAAAACTGGCACCAGTATTGGCAGTCCAGAATATAGTGCTCCTGAGCAGTCCCGAGGGCGAGCTACCTATGCCAGCGATATTTATGGGTTAGGAGTAACCTGTTTATATTTATTGACCCGCACTTCGCCATTGGATTTGTTTGATTTAGAAGAAGACCGCTGGACTTGGCGCGAGCGATTACATTCGCCGATTTCTGATCGATGGGCAGGTATTTTAGATCGGATGGTGCAAAACTCTTTGAAATATCGCTACAAAAATGCAGCGGAAGTCTTGGCTGATTTACGACTGCCGATCGTCTTCCCCACCGCCATTGCAACTTTGACAGTCAGCAGTGGTCAAAAAATTTCGCAGGTGCTCCAGCAGGCTGCTGCTGGTAGTCGGGTATTGGTAGAGCCAGGGGTTTATCGGGAAAAAATTGTGATTGAGCAGCCGATCGAACTGATTGCGGTGGGAGGAGTGGGGGAGGTGACAATTGAGAACTATACTGCCAACTGCTTGCAAATGCAGGCAGACTATGGAGTAGTCAGGGGTTTTACTATTCGCAATCGCTGTCGCGACTGGGGCTATCGGTCTAATGCGATCGATATTTTTCAGGGGCAGTTAGTTTTAGAAGATTGCGATGTGAGTGCCGATTCTTTAGACTGTATTTCGATTCGGGGGGCTAATACTCACCCCATTATTCGGCGCTGTCGAATTCATAATGCCGGGGAGTTTGGGATATTTATTTATGAGCAGGGACGAGCGCTGATCGAGAACTGTGAGATTTTTGCCAATACTTGTGCAGGGCTGGCCATTAAACAGGGAGCAAATCCGATCGTTCGCAATTGCCAAATTTACAATGGCCAACAGAGCGGCATTATGGTCGATAAGTTTGGTCAGGGGACGATCGAGGGCTGTGATATTTTTGGCAATCACAAGTCGGGCATTCAAATTGGTGAAGGCGCTCATCTTACCGCGCGACAATGCCGGGTGCATGATGGAGACTGTAATGGCATTTATGCTCACTATTTAGCCCAGGGTACTTTTGAAAACTGTGATATTTTTGCTAACTCCTATGATGGGGTGGCAGTGGTGGATGGCAGCAGTGTCACTATTAAAAATTGCCGAATCGATCGCAATCGGTATCATGGTATTTCGGTAAAAAATAGCGGCAGAGGCATTATCGAGAACTGCAATTTAACGGCAAATAGCCAAGGAGCCTGGGAAATAGCCGCCGGTTGCCGAGTGCAGCGTAAGAATAATATCGAATAGGGTTTTTACTTGATTGCATCACCGCTGTTGAAATCAAGACAGGGGTTGAATGCTAGGGTCTTTGTGGTTTTCTCCGCATTTGGTGGTCAATTGCTGTCGCCTATTTGGTGACTAGCTGTAGGCAAGTCTGCGGAAACCGATCGTGAGTCTGTTGCAATTTTCCTCTAAGCTTGCTTCGTAACTACAAAAAAGTATCTGTTCTCAGGATCTGCCAACCACCAGAAGCCGTTAATCAGTCTCGGAAAATAATGATCAGTCAGCAGCAAAGGTCAGTTTAGGCTCACTTTTAAGTTCACTTTTCACCAAAACTGGTTCTAGACCCCTATGGATGTGCATGAAAAAATAACAGGCATACTTAGACATCTCTAGAGGTAAATCGTGATTACTCAAGATATTTTTCGCCGCTTACCCCGTGTTAATAGTAATTCTCATATCGAATGGACAGGGTGGATTTGTTCAACAGGTTTCGATCGGTTCATTAATTCAATAGGTGCAACTCAGGCAACTGTTGCAGAATTATTGGCAATACTGTTGAAACTTTTGAGCCAGATGCCTTCTACCGCTCAGCGCAGTACTTTAGATCAGCAGGTAATATTGGCTCTGCAATCATTTGCTGCCTGGACAATACTATCTCCGGCTAACTTGTACCGCATCCGCATCGAGATCTGGACACCGCTAGATCTGTATCACAATGCCAGCATTGATTTTGATAGTCTATTGCAGATGAGTATTCTGGAGATTATTGCACCTAAGTCTGATGGACAGCCCATTAATCTCATCGAAGGCTTTGATGTTCACAAATATTCTGATGAAGATTGGCAGTTGCCCAATGCCGCGTTGCGGGCGGGTAAACATCCTTTCCAGTATTTTATTAAGAAAAAGCACCAATATTTACTAATTGGCAGTATTCGTGGACATGAAGGGGCGAAAGAGTTTAAGCGTACTAATTTGGGATTATTAAAACGCTGCTCTACAATCTTGGTGGGAGAAGCTCTTAAACGTGCTGGCATGAGAGAGCTGGCCGAGATGCTGATTTTACATCGATCGCTCAAAGATGCCGTTACCCACAAGCAGTTTAGTTCTAGTCACCCTCAAGAGGCCGACTACCTCAAGCTCCATCAGTCTTACCAACAAGCTTTAGCAGCCAAGGGAGAATCGCTCTGTAGCATGGTCGAAACTAAAAAACGCTTAGAAGAGTTGGGTTGCTGTGTACGAAATTACAGCAATGGTCGGATGGTGTCATTGAATGAGTTTTCTGGAGCCAGTAACTGCGAATTTATTCATCGGTTAAGTGCCAATAACTACGATGATCCTTTTGATAAGTTGATCGATCGAGAACGTCAACAGCAAGCCCTACAGCTTAAAGCCAAGGTATATCACCAGCTTGATAACCTGCCCAGAGTTCAGCTAGAATCTTTATTGCTCAAGACTTTGGGTTTAAATGACAGCCAAGTGGCCGTATATCAGCAAGTCTCCGCTTGCACCATCAAAAGGCGGCGAGATCGGATCATTCGCCAAATTATTGATGTGTCTGTGAGCAGTAAACAGTTCCAGACTGTTGATATGGCTTACCTGCAAGTGGTTGAGGATTACTTTATTCCCGCAATCATTGCTATCAGTCATGCACAGCTTTATAGCTCTAGAAATATGCGAGAAGCTACAGATCTGATTATTGCGGCTATCAATAGTAAATGGAATCTCAATCTACGTGCTAGCGATCGATTAAGGAGAGCTTTACAACAAATGTTTCAGCAAGAAGGGGTAGCTTAAGTATGTAAGGGTAACAATTTTAAGCGGGACAAATTATAATCAATCTATCATCAATGATCAGGGTTATTTCATTCTAAAAAGAGACTTAAGAAAATTAAGGCCGGAACCAGCTTTACGTTGTGCTTGAGCCATATTTGAAAGGCCATTTTCTCGGTAAAGATTTAGGGTGAAATTACGTGCCAAA
>JAAFHZ010000042.1:0-14575 GCA_013297675.1 Synechococcales cyanobacterium bin59.metabat.ball.084
TCATCTGTCATGTCAGTAGGGTAAAATTTCTCCATAGCCCTTGTACTCCTGTCTATTGGTTATTATTTATGACAGATTAGAGTATTTGGGCTTTCCTGTCACCACACCATATGTAGAGTTCTCAGACATCCTCTTAGGCAAAAGCGAAAAACTTGCTCAATGCTCTTTATAGTAGAAGCACTCCTGGAAAAATTTAGCACCTATGCAGCTTTTTATCGATACGAATATCCTGTTGTCTTTTTATGCTCTGAATCAAGAAGATTTGCGGGAGCTGGGGAAGCTGGCCGATCGAGTAATCAATAGAGAAGTGACCTTGCTGATTACCGACCAAATTATCGATGAGTTCTATCGAAACCGCGAACAGCGCATCGAAGGCAGTCTGAAATCTTTCTATGGTCAGATCTTTAATCCCCAACTTCCCCAGATTTGCGAGAACTATCCTGAAGAAGCAGAGAGATTGCGAAGTGCTCTCAAGGAGTATGAACAGGCTCATAGTGTGATGGTGGCGCGGATGGCGATCGATATCAAGGCCAAAAACCTGCAAACTGATCAAATCATCCACAGCTTTTTTGCAAACGGCCACAAAGTAGAGCTAAGCCCAGCAATCATCGATCGGGCAAGGTTACGGATGGGCGTGGGCAACCCACCGGGAAAAAACAATTCGCTGGGTGATGCGATTAACTGGGAATGCCTACTGAATATCGTCCCAGATCAGTCTGATCTATTTTTGATTAGTGGTGACAAAGATTATAGCTCTCCTTTGAGTGACGATGAGCTGAGTGGATTTTTGCAAGATGAATGGGAGCGGCGCAAGCAGTCCAAGATCCATTTCTATCGGCGGTTGTCAGCATTTTTTAAAGATCGGTTTCCTGAGATTGGAATGGCCAATTCTCGCGATCGAGATTATTTGGTGCGGGAGTTATCCAATAGTCAGTCTTTGGCAGATGTACAAAAGGTGATCACACGGCTTAATAGTTATCCAGAGTTCACTGCTGGTCAAGCCAATGGAATTTTGTTAGCTGCTTTGAATAATCAGCGAGTAGCCTGGTCGATCGACGATGGCCAGGTGCGGGGGTTCTTGCTAGATATCATGAACCGTTATCAGCAATATTTGGATGTGGAGATGCTCGATCAATTAAAATCTTTATTTGAGCAGCAGAGAGCAGTTCCCGACTAAAAAGATGCTGGGTTGCAGTGCGGTATCAGCAATAGATTTAGCATATTGCTCAACCTTGGTAGTATTGGCATCGTTCAAAAATAGCCAGTCTACAGCGAGACTGTTAACTCAGTTTTCTCACTGACTCGTTTGACTGGAGTACCATTCAGCACCGCAGGTAAGGGGCAATTTAGCACAATAGAAATCGTGCTTAGCAAATCTACTTCAATATTGGATACTTGCTTATTGGTGGCTACTACTTCGGCACAGGCCGCTACTAGAGTTTGACGATCAGATAATTTAGCCTGTCCCAATTGCTCTAAGCATTCTTGCAACACCTGCCAATCGCATTCTGGCGGTAGCTGTGGGTTTTGGCCACCATTGCGAGGTAGTCGGAGGATACCTGCTTGAAAAGCGTGTTTGATTGCTTCTGGTTTATGGTGTCCGGCTCTAGCAATGGTTCCTAATACAATTAAACTCTCTGCCCAAAATTCTTCTAGTGATCCGTTGTCAACCAATGTTGCCTGATCTAAAGGAGTTTTTAAATGATGTTCTAAAATTAGATAAGCCAATGGCACTTGCCAAGAGGCGGCGGTCACGGCCTCTAAAGTACTAGATGCACATTTGAGTAGGTGTTCTCGGGCCGGAATAGGCGCATTGTGCAATCGCATAAAAGCCTGTCCCATAATTGGTAGCCGCCAGCGATCTTCAATCCTTATAGCAATGGTCATAAATAGGCTGCCGATGTGATCGCTAATTAGGGCATTTTCAATTTGTTTTAAATAAGCTATTTGTTGTGCTCGTACCTTCATGTTGTGAGGGTCTAATAGCAGCGCATAAATTAAGGCCGTTGATCGATGTTCTTCTTGTAAGGCGCGTTTAATCGCTTTGGGCAAGCTTTTCATCCAGGTAGGCACCGGAGCCAGGGTTTCGGAAGCCGCATAAATAATTTCTGGAGGATTTGTCTTTCTATTCGCAGTTTTACTGGTTTGGCTTGCACCTTTGGCGAAAGCGAAGC
The DNA here is from genome assembly GCA_013297675.1 of Synechococcales cyanobacterium bin59.metabat.ball.084. GTDB lineage: Bacteria > Cyanobacteriota > Cyanobacteriia > Cyanobacteriales > Chamaesiphonaceae > JAAFHZ01. The sequence continues at coordinate 2,175 of JAAFHZ010000042.1, forward strand.
TATCGACTGGTAGAACAACATTTTTCGCGACCTGATCGGCAACAGAGCGTTCTACCACTTTGTGCTGCTTCTGCAACCTGCGTTTTGTTTGTAGATAGCGGTTGCCCAAAATAATCCCTGAAACCACTAAAGCCGTGACGACCAGAATTGCGATTTCCATATATTAAAATCTTGTTTGCCAAAAGAGCGTTCATAAAAATTGTTCCCAGTGCCACCTATTAAATGAACATTAGGATCGTTGGGAACCTCCCAGGCAGCCGTTGTGTCAGGATATCCACACACAGATTGCATAGACTGTTTTTGCTCAAACAGCCTCTAACAACCAGTCCAGACGCTTCAGCAGAGATTTGGATCGAGTATAGAACTCTCCTATAACTTTTTCTGATGTAGCTCAGAGGTTTTCATTGGTGACAACTTATGAAAAAATTGATATTGTTAAGGAAGGTTAAAAAATCATTAAGTTTATTAAAGTTGATGAAAAAGATGCCTAGAGAACAACCAGCTACTGTATTCTGTGACTTCGATGGGCCATTGGTAGATGTATCTGCCCGCTACTACAGCACCTATCGATTAGCGCTAGCTAACGTCTGCGATTATTACAACACCGATAACTTACTGATTTCAATCACTCCTCTTTCCCAGGAACAATTTTGGCAAATGAAGCGGAATCGGGTACCCGATATTGAAATCGCGGGTAAGTCTGGGATACCCCCAGCAGCGATCGATCCTTTTTTGGCTCAAGTAAGCTACATTGTTAATCATACTGATCTACTCTATCAAGATACTATTCAGCCCGGTGTAAGCTGGGCGCTGAATTTACTGCGCAGTGAAGGCATTGAGCTAGTGCTAGTTACTTTACGCGCCCAAGAGCAAGCTGAGCAAATCTTAGCTAAAGCTAACTTGCTGCACCTATTCAGCGGTGTTTTTGGCACCCATGCTAGCGAGGATGTAGCTTACGTTAACTCGATCGAACTTAAAACTCAGCTTTTAAAGAATGCTGCTGCTGTTCATTGGCCAATGCCTGTCCGCGATCAGCAAACAGCCTGCACCATTGGTGACACCGAAGCAGATATCTGGGCGGGTCGGAATTTAGGAATTGAGACGATCGCTCTCACCTGTGGCATTCGCAGCCGAGAGTATTTACAGCAGCAGTCCCCTTCAGTGATTTTAGAAGACCTTGTATCTGCCAGTAATTACTTGGTGCGTAGTAAAGTCACCTGTGCTTAATCATATAAAAGTCCACAAAAAAGGTTGAAAAATCAATCAATTATAGAGAATCAACTATGATCTCATTATTGTTTTCTAATCCCTTAACTTTAGCTTTGAATTTGATATATCCATCAGAAAGACCAGGTATAGTAGTGGTGCCATTTGCTGGTTGAACAACCACCACATTGTTAGAGGAGGTATTGATGATGCTGCCATTCAAGTTGCAGTCTGTTGGTTGAGTTGTCGCCAATTCACCTTGGTCATCGCCAATAGCTCCAGTCAAGTATTGAGCATTGTTACTACCAGGCTTGAGGATAATACCGCGACCGACATGTAAAGCATCAAAATTTTCTTGATAGACCAAGTTAGTATTGAGCCGATCACACACTTTAGCAGCAGAAATTCGGTTTTCACCAGCATTACGGTAATAGATGGCATATTCAATAATATCACCTGGTTTGGCTTGACCGCCGTTGATTTCACCCAAGACAGTATTGGTAACATTTGGCCAGTTAGCTGTATCATCTTCAGTGGTATTTGGATCATTTACATAACCACCAAAGCTAGTTACTGCACCAGTATTACCATCGGTAATTGAAGTAATCCTTTTCACTAATACCAGTTTTGCCCTGGTGTTAGGGATTGCGCTAAATTCCGAAGTATTGTTATTGCTATCGGTAGCTGTAGCCGTGATGTTGTTATAGTTACTAGCAGTAAGTGCAGGGTTGCTGATAGTACAAAGATTACCCGTAGTACCAAAGCGACCTAAACCATCCGCAGTACAAGAACCCAAATAGGTTTTACCTTCACCGTGGGGTTTAGATTTACCGTCGCCGACAATTACTTCACCATTTTGATCGATCGGGCTGTTGTCGGCCAAGAAAAATTCTAGGGTGACATTGGCAAATGTGGCGCTGCCAGAGGGATTAACACCCACATATCCCTTCACATCTAAGATAGTCCCAGAGAGAGAAGCTGCGGTAATTATGGGGTAATCGATACCTTGATTGCTCAAATTCTTATTAGTTACACCATCATTGGCCGTTACATTGTTAGCAGTAGTTGTTGTTGCTATATCGATACCGAGTCCAGCATTGCTATAGGTGGAGTTTTGGGTTATTTTGTTACCCTGTTTGCCGTCTTCTATCCCAATACCATAAGTCCCAATAGAATTGCGCACTACGTTTTCAGAAATTGTGACGTTATTTTGACGAGAAGTAATGCCATCGCGGTTGGCATCAAGAATATTTTTATCGATGTTGATGCCGTCAATGTTATTGGTTCCAGTACCCTGTAATACAATCCCGAATCCGCTGTTGCCAGAGCCATTACGAGATAAAAAGTTGTTTTGAATCAAGAAACTAGTTGCTGTGCCACTAGCATCAGCATTAATTTCAATCCCAGAATCTGTGCCAGCTTCGGTAATTAAGTTACCCAAAATACTGACGTTACCAATGGTATTAAAGAATAGTTCAATACCGCCATGTTGGTTGGTTGTGCCAGTACCATTACCGGTTTTACGAATCTCGTTACCAAAAATTACCAAATCTGTCAAATTGGCAGCGGTGGTACTGTTGCCGCCCAAAATGCCCCGTTCATTGGTAAAGCCAATCAGGTTGTTGCTGATATTTGCAGCCAACGCGCCGTTAATTACCACGCCAGATTGAGATTGATTAGTAGGTGCAGTAAAGCTGAGCGCAGTTGTACCGATCACGTTTTCACTCACTATTGCATCAGCAGCCCGTAGCAAGATATCACCTTGATTGGAGTCAGCAGTTCCAAAGCCATGAATGGCAATGTTTCTGATCGTAGCTTTGGCACCATTTACATCAATACCATTAGCTACTACGCCACTACTTACAATTTCTATTTCTGGGGCGCTGAGGCTAGATAATGTCAGGCGATCGACCCCCACTGTGCCACCAATGCCCAGAGTTAAGGAATTGCTATTGCTAATATTGTTAGTTTGAGTCCGACCATCAATTGAAGTATTTGCATCAGTAATAGTTAAAGGTGTTACTAAACTAATCAGGGCGCGGCTGTTGGTAAGTTGACTGGGGACAGTAGCCTTTAATCCAGCATGAGCAGAGCCATCAGGAATCATAAAAATCGAAACTTCTTTGCCAGCAATTTGACTATCTTGAGTTAAGCCAACATTATTCAGGGTGTTGCTGTTGGTAATAAACTGTCGCAGTGAGCCTTGACCCGAATCATTGGTGTTGACGATCGTATCAAAGTTGTAACCAAAATCAACTCCAGAAACTAGGACTGTTCCAACTTTTACCTTAGTCACAGACTGCACATAGCCGTTAACTGCGGCAGTACCACCCGCAGTAGTAAACTGCTTGGTTATGGGGCTAAAAATCGCACCGGCAGCACCAGCACCGGTATCACTTTGGCTAGGAGTTTCGCCACCGACTCGATCGGTTACTGGACTGACGGTTCCGGCTGTAACTCCTGCATTGGTTAAGAAAGTCTGGACTGGTAATAAACCATTGACGGTGCCACCGGGTCGATTGGATTTGACGGTATTATTGACCACCCGCACATAGAAATCGCCTACAGGCACTGCGGGGAAAGTATAGTTCCCATTAGTATCGGTATTGGTCGATCGGATAAATTTACCCAAGCTATCATATAGCTCTACGGTAGCACCAACCACATTAGTCCCAGATGAGGCTGTTTTGCTGCGACCGCTGCCGCCACCATAGTTGGCATCTTCAAATACATTACCCGAAATATTTTGACCCACAATAGGCACTGAGGCGATCTCACTGGCTTCTCGTTCACCATTAGCAGGTACACCAATAACTTCATTGTCAGGAGCAGCAGTTAAGGTCGTTACCGGGTTGGGGTTATCTTTGGTGTAGATGTCAATAGTGCCTGTAACTTGGTAGGGCTGGTTAGAAGCAGGATTGGCAGGGCTAGTATCACCTAACTGCACGCTGACATTACCAGTACCACTGGTAACAATTACCGGTACTCGTACTTTAATAGAGCCATTGGCTGGAATAGAACCGTTGTTAGTTCCACTCACTCCATTTAATAAGGTGCCAGTGCTATTGGTGTTTAAGTTGAAAGTTGTTGGCACATTAACTGGACTGGTTAGAACGGTGCCACCATACTCAATGATTTGCAGTTGGCCAACATTACCGTTGATAACAGTAGCAGTGCTGGGAATGACAAACTGGGTGGGGTCGTTACCAATGTTGTTAATAATAAAATCGAAGTAAACGATGTCGCCCAAATGAATTCCGGCAAAACTTTGGTACGGGCCAGGTATTAACTGAGCACCATTAGCATCGTTGGGATAAGAGCCAACATTACTAGCAGCGTCGGTGGGCACTTGGGGCGTAATGCTGATACCGGCTACTTCAGCAACTTTCACAGTCACGGTATTAGATACTGTGGTTTCGGTCAAAGCGCCAGGAATATCACCGTCAATATAGCTGCCTGTAGCTTGATTGTCTATTTGAGTACCACCGATCGCGATATCGGAACCAGCCAAAACAGGCAAAATTCTTAAACTACCTGCTGCTGTCAATCCCATAATTAAAGATAGCAGTTGCAATGAAAACAACAGATTTTTGTGGTTCTTTTGACAGGCAGCAGATTTCAGCATTTTCATCAGGGCAACAACTTTATATTCAATGTGATTGTGCCCATTTTTTGTTGCAATCTAACTAAAATAGACTGACTTAAAATCACAAAAAAACCGGATTAACTCCGGTTTTCTTAAGATATTAGCTGTTGATTTATTTGTGATATCAAATAATTTGGCTTCCTAATGTTTTTACGTAAATCTACTTATGTGGATGTACGGAAAATAGTGATAAATCCCCCAAAAAAACAGCTTTTACTAAGTAAATTCAAGGAAGATCGATTAAAACAGCAGTTCAGCAAACTGAATCAAAAAACTATTTGTTAGCAGTTTTAAAAGCATTGAAAGACATATAAAAATCCTCCGGGTCATAGAGATGACATTCTTCAGTAATGTCTTTCATTAATTCCCAATTAAACTTGCTTTCTTTAACATACTTACCCCAATTTTCTTTGATAATGCTGTGAGCATCTCGCAGATTGTAAGAAGGAATAGCAGTGGAAATATGGTGAGGTACATGAACGTTGATGTCATGGCACAAAAATTCCACCCAGCGCGGATAGTCACAATGGACAGTACCAGCTAACTGAGAAATAGCCTCATTCCATTCTGCTGCAGGGTGAAAAGGAATATTGCTAGCTGTATGGTGAACCACCGTGAAAGTACTCATCCAGAAGTGGTAAACCAGCCATGGCATTAACCAAAAACTAACTAAGCCCCACCAGCCGGTGGTCAAAGTCAAAGCCGTAAGACCAATACCACCGCCAATCACCACGAAGAGAGACGAAAACCGCATCTGCTCTCTGGCTTTACCAGTACATTTTGTCCAGTCAAAGTTTACTAAAGCCCAATGAAAAATTGAACCTGTCCACCATAATTTGCCACGAATAGCATGGTAAACAGCCTTCATTCCAAAATCCAAATCTTTGTATACTTCTTGTTTCCAAGGTTGCCAAGCATTATCAAAGTCAATTTTGTTAGTGTGCTTATGGTGGTAATTATGCCAAATTCGCCAACCGTGGAAGGGGTAAATCAGCGGCAAAAAGGCTAGATGACCAACAATATTATTTAAACGCTTGTTATTAGAGAACGATCGATGGCCGCAGTCGTGGCCGATCACAAAAAAACCGGTGAGAGCAGTACCGGTAAAAATCCAGGCCAAGGGGAGTAAATACCAAGGAGCAAAAGTGATTGCCACATAGCCTAAGGCCACGGATACAACGCTAATTACTACATGAGTCCAGGCTTTGCGACTATTTTTCAGAAAAAGTTCACGGGGCAGAGTGCGCAAGATATGTTTGAGTTTTAAGTCTTCAGCCGCGATCTCCTGAAGGGAATGCGCTGACGGCGATAAACTTTGAGGCTGATTGAGCGATAGAGTCATTGAGCGTGCTGATTCTCCATATTTGATAAACTTGAAAAAACCCAGCCTCATAAACTCAAGGCATAGGTCTGAGTACTGTCACTGCAATTAATCGCGGCTAGATTAAGTTTCGTAACAAGCACAGCTTTCACTTTAGCAGTTTCCCGACCAAATGAGTAGCTGCTGGGATCGCCAGCTAGCTAAAAAATTTCGCAAGAAAACGACCGGTCATGACAGCGATCGGTCGTTTTCACTTAAACCATAAGATTTAACGTGCAGCTAATAAATTGGTCTCGGCCTGAATCTGTGCGAGTAGCAGATCTATTTCTCCCTGTAAATTCAGGAGCTTTTCTTGCTGCTCACAGGAATAGACTGTTGGAATGACTGTGGAAGTCACAGAAGTTTGCTTGCTAAGCGCTGAGCCGCTATTCGATGGCTGCTGACGTGCCGAGGTAGAATTGGACATATTAAACAGTGATTTTTACTTACTCACACCTTAAAGAATTCTACCCTGCTTTTTTAAAGAAGATGAACTCTTGAGGATGTTTTTATTTTTCCTGACTTTCTTGGGGACGCGCTAATTTGGCAGAGAGTTCCTGCTTGATGCGGCTGATGATCGAGTTTTCATCGATCGAACTCAAAATTTCCGCGACGGCTTGCTTGGGGCTGTTGGCATGCCAAGTTGCGCCATTTACCAAGTAGGTTTTAGTAATTTGGCCGATCGCATAGGTGGCTGCACCTGCTGCGGTAGCTTGGGCGATCGCAATGGCGGTATAAGGAGCTGCTGTCGCTCCACCGGTTACAGGTATGGTCACTCCTAGTAATCCTTTTAAGCCACTCAAACCCATCATTACCAAAAATTCTCCACCCGCCACGCCGCCCATGCCCATGGCGATCGTTTTGAATAATTGCAGTGCGCCGCTTTTGGTCATGGGTAAACCATAGATCTGAGAAAGACTAAGAATTAGCCCCAGATCGATCGCTGCTCCACCAATTAAGTCTAAGGCGGTGATGGGGTTCAAAGCGACGGCAACAGCTTTGGTCATTACCGCTTGCCAGATGCGATCATCTGCTAAACGCTCTCGACCACCCATTTTGAGGTTGACCATCTGCGCTTGTAATCGATCGGCTGAAATCATTGAGTTTAAGGCCACTAAAGATTTGCCTTCGCGCTCTAGCACTTCTAATATTTTGGATTTCAGGGCATCGATTTGGGGTTTATCGACTTCGCTGATCACTTCTTGTTGACCGTCAGGATGGGTGATTAATTTTTGCACCAAGGGTGCGGCGGCTACCATCACAATTTCGTTGGGGGTGATTAGTTCTCGCACTCGATCGGTAACGATTTTTTGATAGATTTCCTGTCGATCTGCCTCAGAATATTGATCGACTTTGTTGAATACCAGCAGGATTGGTTTGCCGACTTCTCGGAGTTCAGCTAAGGCTTGGCGCTCAATTTCGGTGACATCTCCGGCTACTACGAATAACAGAATATCTACTTGTCTGGCGATCTCCCTGGCGATGGTGGCGCGCTCAACTCCGCCGATTTCATCAATGCCCGGTGTGTCAAAAAATTCGATTTGCTCTTCAATGACGGTGGGCATATCTAAGCCCCATTCGTCTTCCCAGTCGGCTACTTGCCAGGTGATTTGTGCGGCTTTTTTGGTAACTCCGTGCAGGGGGCCGGTAGTAAAGGCGGGGCGACCAACTAGGGCGTTGAGAATCGAAGATTTGCCTCGTCCCACTAGGCCAAAGACGGCGATTTGAATGGTGGATTGCTCTAGCCGATCGAGCCAGTTTTCTAGTTCGTTGATTTCTTTGCTGAGTTGGCCTTTTTCTCGCTGGCTGAGTTCGTGGCCTAAAATTTTGCGTAGCACTTGCTGGGCGCGTTCTCGATCGAGGTCTGCTTGTAGCTCATTTAAGCCATCGATCGTTTCTTGCCATTCTGGGTTCGCGTTTACGGTGTCACCGGTCATGGGTTTTGGGAACTAGAGATTCTTTGATTCTAGAATACCCCAGTGAATCTGAGGCTTATGGTTAGGGTTAGCGATCAGTTTTTTCTAGAAGTCATAATGTCGAATCCAGAAAATTTATGTTAATATGGCGATCTGTTAGGGCATGTGGCTCAGTGGATAGAGCATCAGATTCCGGTTCTGAGGGTCGGGGGTTCAAGTCCCTCCATGCTCATGTTAAAAGATAATTACAATTGGCAAGTGACTGGTATCGAGCTGTGGGCTTGGTACCAGTCTGTTGTTGGTGAAGCCGCAGCAGCCGGAATTGTCCGACGGGAAGTAGATTGGTTATTGCAGGCAGTAAGTGATATCGATCGGCTCTCTCTCCAATTAGGTGATGTATCTCGGCGCGATCGAGTATTCCTCGATCGGCCTTGGTCAGAGATTTTAGATTTATGGCAGCAGCGCTTGGTGCAACGGCAGCCAATGCAGTATTTGGTGGGAAGTACTCCCTGGCGAGATTTTGATTTGCAGGTTTCGGAGGCGGTGTTGATCCCCCGTCCCGAGACGGAGCTGTTGATTGATTTGGCGATCGATAGATTTCCGAATGCTAGTGGTAATTGGTTAGATTTGGGAACGGGCAGTGGGGCGATCGCCCTTGGCTTGGCTAGAGCTTTCCCAAAAGTCCAGGTTCACGGGGTGGACTTTAGTGCCGAGGCTTTGGTGGTGGCTCGATCGAATGCTGAACGCCATGGATTAAGTGATCGAATTCAGTTTTATCAGGGGTCTTGGTGGCAGCCGATCGGTCATTTAGAAGGTCAATGTCAGGCGATGATTTCTAATCCGCCCTATATTCCCACGGCTACTGTGCTGGGGTTGGCTCCAGAGGTGGTCAACCACGAGCCGCATTTGGCTTTGGATGGTGGAGTTGATGGGCTGCGAGATATTCGGGTACTGGTGAATGATGCGCCAGATTTTTTGGTGCCTGGAGGCTGGTGGGCAATCGAGATGATGGCGGGTCAGGGTAGTTCGGTAGTTGAGTTATTAAAAAAACGTGGGGCTTATCGGGATATTCAGATTGTTGATGATTGGGCAGGGTTCGATCGGTTTGTGGTGGCAACTAGAGTGTGATTAAGATGATAAGGTGTGATTTGTTAAGATGCTAATCATAGTTAATTAAATACCTTCGCCCCAACCTTCTTCCAAATAAGGGAAAATGGCTTCTTCTAAAACAGGAGGAAGCATTGGTACAGTGCTCAATTCTGTTTCTTGATAAAAGAAATAGATCCGGTGGTCTCCTTTTTTTGTAAGAGAACCGGGCTTTGCCACCCCGCAGCCTTTTAATAATAAAGTATCACCTGGAATAGTACGAGGGGGAACCACTATAGTTAATTCGCCCCAAATCGTCTGTACTGCTAGGTTGCAACCCGTAGCAGCTTGCTCTTGGCTGATGCCTACTTTCGACTCAATATTTAGTCCCTTACGCGATAAATGCTTGTCCTGAAGCGGTGCTGTCACATGAATAAACAAATCGCCTGCTTTGCCGCCGTTTCTGCTGGCATCACCTTCGCCCGGTAGTTTGAGCTGAGTACCACATTCCACCCCCGGCGGCACCATGATTTTGAGCAGCCTAACTACCGGAATAGTCGTATCATCAGAGATTGCCTCTAAACGAGGAATTTTTACCTCTGCTTCACAGCCCAAAATCGCATCATAAAAGCCGATCGACAAATCAAAATGCAAATCTTTTCCTGGCTTGGCTACCTGGCGCTCTGTCTTCAGGGTTGAATACAATAAATAAATTGATAAAACTGAAAATAAAACTATCCAGATCATAGTGATTTTAACATATCAATAGTTTGAGCAAGCTGTATAAGGTGATACTACGATACCGGCAACACTCTAATTATTCATCTGTTATTATGCTGATATAGGAAAATCTTGATTGGTTAACATTCAGCACTATGACTTAATAATCATCTCAGTGACCAAAAATTACCAGAAAGCAGCCGTAAAGCCCCGAGCCTTTAGGCCTGGGATATCAGGCGTGCGAGTTGACGATAGCAGCCGAACCGCACAATACGCAGTATTTGGGGTTTGAGGCAGCTTGAGGAAACAAACGAAAGTGCAATATTTTTATCTGATTGCTGCTTCGATAAAATTATGATAGCATCATCTCATGATAGTCAGAGAAACCAAGCTTAAACACGGTACAACAGAGCAATACTTGGCTCTTGATGAAGCCATCCGCACAGCCCAGTTCATTCGCAACAAAGCTGTTGGATTTTGGATGGACAACCAAGGTACAAGCAAAGCCGATTTGTACAGCCTATGCAAAGATTTAGCCAAAAAATTCCCCTTCGCCAAGAAGTTGAACTCTGCTGCTAGACAAGCTTGTGCTGAACGTGCTTGGGCTGCTATCTCTGGTTTCTACGCCCGATGTAAAAAGGGTCTAGGAAAGAAAGGTTTTCCAAAGTTCAAAAAACATTGTCGTTCAGTTGAATACAAAGTTTCTGGTTGGAAGCTGTCTAGTGATTGCAAATCAATCACATTCACCGATGGTTTCAACATTGGAACATTGTCAATATTTTGCAATAATGAAACTCAGGAAGATTTGCATAGGTTAAAGATTAATCGTGTGCGTGTTGTGCGGAGAGCTGATGGGTATTATGCCCAATTCTGCTTTGATGCTGACCGCAAAGAAGAGGGTGAATATACTGGCAATGTTGTCGGGTTGGATCTAGGGTTGAAATTCTTCACCAAAGACCAAAACGATAATGCTGTGATATATCCTCAGTTTTTGAGAAAGTCTGAAAAGCGTCTCAAAAAAGCTCAAAAGCGATTAAGCAAGAAATTTGTAAAGGGTGCTAAACCCCAATCAAATAACTATCATAAAGCTCGGAAAAGACTAGGTAGAGTTCATCTTAAAATTCAGAGACAGCGTAAAGATTGGGCAATTAAGCAAGCCCGATGCGTAGTCCACTCTAACGATGTGGTCGTTTATGAAGATTTAAAGATTGCGAACATGGTCAAAAATCACAATTTGGCTAAGTCAATATTCGATGCTGGTTGGTATCAATATACTCAGTGGCTGGACTACTATGGCAAGATTTGGGATAAAGCAGTTGTGGCAGTATCGCCTAACTATACGTCTCAAGATTGCTCAAACTGTGGCCAACGGGTAAAGAAGTCTCTCAGCACTAGAACCCATGCGTGTCCTAGTTGCAAAATTGAAATCTGTCGTGATACGAACGCGGCGTTGAATATTTTGCATAAGGGAATGAATATTCTAGGCGCTGAGTGGAATAAACATAACAGTACTTCTGGGCAAGAAGGATCTGCTGAGCAATCGGGAAAGCACGGGGAGAGATGTACCTCTACAGTCGATGAGCAATCAAAGACTGCAAGTAATTCTCTGTGAACCGTGAATAAGAATCCTTTCGCCTTTAGGCAGAGGAGTATGTCAAAAAAGTGGTTTTAAATCTAGGTGTTCACCTACCAAATCAGCCACGGCATCTAGGGCATCATTGCGTTGGCTGGTGTAGTCAGGGACATTGATTGGCAGCGGTGGTAAACCTTTGATTTGGCGCAATCTATTCAGCCAAGATCTGCGCCAAGCGCCACTATCGAACAATCCATGTAAATAAGTCGCCCAGATTTGCTCTTGCCAGACCCAGCCTAACTCAGTATCACCAAACAGCGGCTGGCTGGTTGCAGCACTAGATAACCAGTTGCTCTGCCCCTGATGAATTTCGTAGCCGACAACTGTTTTGTCGAGCAAAAAATACTCAGACTCTACCTGTCGCTGCCGTAAAACTTTATGATCGAGCATCACTGTTTCCACCGGCATCAACCCTAAACCAGTGACTTCTGGGATATCACCTTCTAACCGATCGGGGTCGGTAATTTTTTGCCCCAATATCTGTAATCCGCCACAGATCCCTAAAATTGTGCTGCCCGCTGCCGCCTGGGTTTTAATCCAATCAGCTAAACCAGTGGTATGCAACCAAAGGCAATCGGCGATCGTGGTTTTAGAACCGGGTAAAATAATCGCATCAAACTTTTTAGGAGTGGGTTGATCTATATAAACTACCTGCACGGAATCTTCGGCCATCAAAGGATCGAAATCAGTAAAATTGGCCATTCGCGGCAATCTGATTACGGCAATTTGTAGCTCTGCTGCCGGTTTGTTGATTCGTCGATCGAATAAATCTAAAGAATCTTCTGCGGGTAGTTGAGACTGAAAATAGGGCATCACCCCCAACACCGGAATCCC
>JAAFHZ010000042.1:14585-33041 GCA_013297675.1 Synechococcales cyanobacterium bin59.metabat.ball.084
CTCGGTCAACCAATCCAGTCCAGATTCCAACAGAGAGCGCTGCCCGCGAAATTTATTGATTACAAAACCCTTAATCAGCGCCCGCTCTTCTGGCTCTAGTAGTTCTAAGGTACCGACAATATGAGCAAAAACTCCTCCCCGATCGATGTCAGCCACCAGTAAAGTCTTGGCCTGGAGGTATTTGGCCACTCGCATGTTGGTTAAATCTCGATGCTTGAGGTTGATTTCGGCAGGACTACCTGCGCCTTCACATACAACATAATCATAATTTTTTTGTAGTTGATCTAGAGAGTTGGTGATGGCCTGCCAGCCTCGATCAAAAAACTTTTCATAATATTCTGCTGCTCCTACTCGACCCGCAGACTGTCCCATCAAAATCACCTGAGAAGTCATGTCTCCCTGAGGTTTGAGCAAAATGGGGTTCATGATCACCTGTGGCTCGATCTTGGCCGCCCAAGCCTGCACCGCCTGAGCATGGCCAATTTCGCCGCCATCGGCAGTCACATAGGCGTTGAGTGCCATGTTTTGCCCTTTAAAGGGTGTGACCTGGTAGCCTTGACGCACCAGCAGCCGACAGATGGCCGCCGTCATTAGAGATTTTCCGGCATGAGAAGTGGTGCCTACCACCATAATTGCAGGCATCTTTAAAGCACCGATCGCAGCCAGCGGCTAATAAAATTTTGTAATCGATCGCGTTTACGAGCTTTAGGGATTTTTTTGCCCTCCCATTTGTTGGCAATCTGCCAGCCTAGGGGGGTCAATCTAAAACTATCGGTTAAGCCTTGACCATCTACTTCTCTTCGGAGCATACCAACCTGAATTAGCCATACCATGTCGTTTTCGGCAATTAGCTCAGACATTTTGCGCTTGGTGTAGCCCAGCTCTACGCCGCTGCTACCAGCAATTTTGGTGATGGAGACTCCGCTGTAGCGCATATCCAACAAAAGCTTGAGGTGAAAGGGTGAGCAGCGAAAGGTGCGGTCGGCGCGATCGATCGTTGCGGCATTGTAGGCGATAGCTGGTAAGGAGGCAGTCACGGCAGGAGAGGTTATAAAGCTTTTATTGTAGCGGATCTATATTTTTAGGGAAACCAGGTGTATTTTTCGGGTGGCAATCTCTTCAAAGCGGATAAAGAGGTATTAATCCAAAAAATCAAAGTATTGTTTTGAAAAACGCCGGGAACAGATCACCAAAGCTTTACCGCATTGGCTCGATCGATTACAGGAGTGGCAATAATTGTCTTGAGCTGCTGCTGAGAGTTTTGATTTATAAAATAATCAGACATAATAGAGCAGGTATAGAATTATTGGGTTTTATATTATGGAAGAGCAAGATCTACGGGATGAATACTTCGATCGGCAGCAGGCTTTGTTCGATCGGGCTAAACCTAAGTTGGTTGAACAGCATTTGGGTGAGTTTGTGGCATTTGAGGATGGTGAGGTTCTTGATCATGATTTCAATGAAATAGAGCTACTTCAACGGGTTTACACAAAATATGGCTACCGAGATTTGCTGATTAAGCAAATTTGGGAGATAGAGCCGGTTTTATCGGTTAATAGTATTAGTCACAAAGCAGGAGTTAACTAAGTGGGTGTTTTTGACTATCAAAATATTGGAGATTTTCCTTTAGCACCTATTATTCCTGTGAAAATAACACCTCCCTCATGGAGCGAATACCAGGGAGAATATTTATCGGAGGCTTTCGTAGATACTGGGTCTGACTGTACGTTAGTACCGTTAGAAATTCTTTCAGCATTAAAGTTAAAAGTGGTTGCAAATAAGGTGCCAATTACGGGTGTTTCCGGTGGGACTGTTAATGTTTCTGCTTGTTATGGTAATTTGTGGCTGGGAGAAAAAGCTATTTTGGCGGTTAAGATGCATGGTTTTCCTGGAGATAGGATTCAACATCGGGTTTTGATTGGTAGAGATGTTATTAACCAATGCTGTATCGAATTTGACGGCATAAATTCTAAGCTAACTATCAAATAATTGAATATTTATCGGTGGTACCTTTGATTTTGCGGGAACTAGAGCAGGAGCCAGATCATTGGTTTTGGGCTTTGCAAGCAATTACGGGGGAGAGTTCGATCTCTTTGGAGCCAGCACAACAAGAAAATTTGGAGGAGATGGCGGCGGATTGGTTGTGATGGGATAAGGATCATGGCTACTGCTTGATCGAGAACCATAACAAAATGTAAATATTGATGTTCTATGAGGGCGGGCAAATAAAAAATTAGTCAAAATGGAAGATGAATTTTTGGCTGAGAATTTATGGATGTTTTAACGGGAACAGCGATCGCCAAGTTGGCTTTTGATGAATTCATTAAGTCTGGAGCGGGGGAATTGGCCAAAAAATCTGTGGGTGGCGCGATCGGGCAATTACAATCAACCATCAAAAAGCGGTTTGCTGGGAAAAATCCCAAGGCCGAGGTGGCGATCGCGACTTTGGAGGCTGACAATAATGGCGCTGGCGATAAAACGGCTGCCCTGAATAAGTTGTCGGTTTATCTGGATGATGAGATGGATGATTTGCTGTTTGCTGAGAATTTACAGCAGTTGGCTCAACAGGTGATTAATATTGGTAAGCAGGAGCAGCATAATGCTACTTTCACTATTAATGCCAAAGATAATGCGCGGGTTAATGCGATTAATGAGTTGAATGCTACCACTGTGAATTTTGGTGATCGACGGCCATGAGTGGCAA
This sequence comes from Synechococcales cyanobacterium bin59.metabat.ball.084, assembly GCA_013297675.1. Classification (GTDB taxonomy): domain Bacteria; phylum Cyanobacteriota; class Cyanobacteriia; order Cyanobacteriales; family Chamaesiphonaceae; genus JAAFHZ01. Next base: position 17,290 of record JAAFHZ010000042.1, read on the forward strand.
GCAGTTTGATATTAATGCTCAAGGCTATTCGCGGGTAAATGCGATCGGCCAGTTGAATGCTGAACATGTGGATTTTGGCGATCGATTTATTGGCCAGCAGCGGGTAGCGGTGATTGGATTAGATCCGATTGTGCCGGAACATGTGGCGGCGAAGTGGATTGATCGAACGGCGTTGCAGGCAGAGTTGTTGGGGCGGATTGAGGCACAGGCGAAGCTGATTGAGTTGGTGGCGGTGGGTGGTTTTGGTAAGTCGTTGTTGGCTACTTGGTTGTTTCACAAAGTTAAGGATGGATTCGATCGATCGCTGTGGTTGAATTTTTGCAAGGTGCCGACTTTTAATGAGTTTGCGCGGTGGGTGTTGCAAGAGATTGGTTCTCCAATTAATGATCCACGGGTAACTGATGAGGTGTTAATTAAGAATTTGATCCATCGGTTGACCGAGAAGCGCTGTTTGGTGGTGCTGGATCAGCTTGAGGCGGTGCAGGAAGCGCAGGATGTTGAGTCTTTTGGGGAGTTTTTGCTGGAATGGCAGCAGCGGGGGTATAAAAGTGTAGTGGTGATTACGACTCGATCGAGTATTGTTGTTGCTACTGAGGCAAGTTATCGTTTGAACTTAGCTGGTTTTACTGAGGTAGAGGGGACTGATTTTCTGGGTCGGCAAGGGATTGGTGCTGAGGAGGAGGGGGCGATGGGGGATTTGGTGCGTTTGGCGCAGGGGCATCCGTTGTTGTTGAGGTTGGCGGTGAGTTGGTTGCGGCAGGAAGCTGAGGGGAAGATCGATCGGGTGGGTTTGGATTTTTTTGCGGGGTTGTTTCAGAAATATTGGGGGGATGCCGAGGCGAAGGTAGAGGAGATTTTCACCAAGTTGTTTGAGGATTTGCCAGAGCGGTTGCAAAGGTTGTTGTTGGGGGTGGTGGTTTATCGGGATGCTTTTGGGTTGGAGATGGCGCGGGGGATGTTGGTGGATGTGGAGTTGGAGGATCTGCGATCGTTGGTGGATGCGGGTTTTTTGTTGGTGCGGGGCGATCGGTGGTTGCTGCATCCTTTGATGGGGCGGTTGGTGCGGCAGGTTTTGGTAGCGACTTATAAGGAGCAGGAATCTCATCAAAGGGCGATAAACTACTTTTTGTTGAATCTGAAGTCAGAGGTGTCTTCGATCGAAGATTGTACGGAGCATTTAGAGGTTTTTCATCATTGGTGTGAGTTAGGTAAGTATACTTTGGCAAACCAAATTATGGATAGCTGCGTCAATTTTTTGAGATTACGTGGTTGCTATCGCCAGTTGTTGTCTATTTATGAACGACTCACTCAAATTTGGAGTATCTCTCAACCTGATGATAATAAAGAAAAAAAGATTTTAGGCTGGGCATGGCAAAAATCAGGCGATTTATATTCTTCGCTAGGACAGTATTCTGCAGCAATCAATGCCTATAAAAAAGCTCAAATTCTCTTCGAGCAATTGGATTCAATTATCGATAAAGTAGCGCCTTTAAGTGGTTTGGGTAACGTTTTTTATGCAACAGGAAAGTATCAAATGGCAATCGACTTTCATCAACAGTCTTTAGCCATCACACAAGAAATTGGTAATCGCAATGATGAAGCAGCTTCTCTCGTTAATTTAGGCAATGCTTTTGATGCAATAGGAGAGTATCAAAGAGCAATCGACTTTCATCAACAGTCTTTAGCCATTACACAAGAAATTAGTGATCGTAATGGTGAAGCAGCTTCTTTTGGTAATTTAGGTTGTGCTTTTTATGCAATAGGAGAGTATCAAAGGGCAATCTACTTTCACCAAAAATCTTTAGCTATTAAACAAGAAATTGGTGATCGTAATGGTGAAGCAAATTCTCTTCTTGGCTTAGGCAATGCTTTTCATGAAATAGGAGAGTATCAAAGGGCAATCTACTTCCACCAAAGGTCTTTAGCCATTACGCAAGAAATTGGTGATCGTAATGGTGAAGCCAGTTCTCTTATTAGCTTAGGCTGTACTTTTTATTTAATAGGAGAGTATCAAAGGGCTAAAGACCTTCATAAACAGTCTTTAGCTATTACGCATGAAATTGGTGATCGTAATGGTGAATCAACTTCTTTTGTTAATTTAGGCACTGCTTTTTATTTGGTAGGAGAGTATCAAAGAGCTATCGGTTTTTATCAACAGTCTTTAGCCATTAAACAAGGAATTGGTAATCGTAATGGTGAAGCAAAATCTCTTATTGGCCTAGGCAATGCTTTTTATTCAATAGGAGAGTATCAAAGGGCAATCAACTTTTATCAACAGTCTTTAGTCATTAAACGAGAAATTGGTAATCGTAATGGTGAAGCAGGTTCTCTCCTTGGCCTAGGCAATGCTTTTTATTCAATAGGAGAGTATCAAAGGGCAATTAACTTTTATCAACAGTCTTTAGCCATTACACAAGAAATTGGTGATCGTAATGGTGAAGCAGGTTCTCTTCTTGGCCTAGGTAATGCTTTCTATTCAATAAGAGAGTATCAAAGGGCGATCAATTTTTATCAACAATCTTTAGTTATTAAACAAGAAATTGGTAATCGCAATGGTGAAGCAGGTTCTCTCTTTGGCCTAGGCAATGCTTTTTATTCAATGGGAGAGTATCAAAGGGCAATTAACTTTTATCAACAGTTTCTAGTTATTATGCAAGAAATTAGTAATTGTAATGGTGAGGCAGGTTCTCTTATTGGCTTAGGCAATGCTTTTTATTCAATGGGAGAGTATCAAAGGGCGATCAGCTTTTACCAACAATCTTTAATCATTACACAAGAAATTAGTAATAGTAATGGTGAGGCAGATTCCCTTATTGGCTTAGGTAACGCTTTTCATGCAATAGGAGAGTATCAAAGGGCGATTAACTTTCACCAACAATCTTTAGCCATTACACAAAAAATTGGTGATCGCAATAGTGAAGCAACTTCTCTTATTAGTTTAGGCTGTGCTTTCCATTTAATAGGAGAGTATCAAAGGGCTAAAGACTTTCATCAACAGTCTTTAGCCGTCACACAAGAAATTGGTGATCGCAATGGAGAAGCTCGTTCTTGTCACAGCCTAAGTCTCATTTATCAGCAACAAGGAAAATTTAGGCAATCGCGCAACTACCGACATCAAGCATATCGCATTTGGCAAGAACTACAACTACCTCTGGCCGCGCTGCCATTCTCTGATTTTCAGAAGCGAATGGTTCAAAATTTAGGTGAAGACTGGATTGAACAATTAATTCAGTCTGAGCAAAAATTAGCATGGTTTCTTGATTCGAGCGGCCTAATCATCTTCATAATTCGCTGGCTCTTTTCGCCTATTCGGTGGATACAAAAACGACTTTGATCGAAAAAGTAGCAATCTGCACTAAATTCTCAATGTATGATTGTTGCCCAGAAGAACGGTACCATTAGCTAAAATATAGTCAACTCAATTCAGAAACCATAACTCCTCTTCTGTCACTTGAATCCCCCACCACCTTACGTCAAAACCTACTCAGTGCCATTCAAGATACTCCAGAAGCAGATTTGCCAGAACTGCTAGAGATTGTTAGAGTTTTTCGCCAAAGAACACCTTCAGTCACAGTCTCTCCAGTCCAACAGCAAAGCACATCTCAAGTGCAGTGGCAACAAGCTGTTGATGCCATTAATAGCAAAGATGAAACAACGATCGAAGAAAGAAAATCCAGAATTGCTAAACTAATCGCCACCTTAAATGCAGATGACGACATCGAAGAACAGCAGCAAGCCTTAGCTGATATTCAATCCAGCACAGGCATATCCATCTAAAACCCAATGACCAAAACCATCCTATTAGACTCAACCCCTGTTGGCCTCATCACCAATCCAAAGTCCACACCTCTATCGATCGAATGCCAACAATGGTTCTACAGCTTAATTCTCAAAAAAGTTCTTGCACTATCAGCTTCTTTCAATCCGATTTCAAAGCTGCTATATCGAACTGCTGAAACTTTAGCACTCAGTCCACAGAACAATCAGATTAATACAACTAGCTTAAGTTATAAATTGTCTTGGAGAACCATTGATCAAGATTCAGAATTCACTACAATGTAATTCAAAAGGTTAATCTATCTTGAACTTATTAGTGAATTATTGTAGAAAGACACAATTTTCGAGAGTAATATATCTATTAGTTCTTCATATTCATCAAGACATTTGTAAAAATAAATTTCGTTTTTTGACCTAACTTGATGGATCTCAGTGCCAACGGCAGCCATCAAATAAATTTGTTTGTTTTTAGACTGCGCAAATCCAACTTCATAATAACAACTTGGTCTTGCTAGTGACAGGTCTGCTATTACAAAATCAGCATTCTCTAGCAAGGTGATAGATTCATCGATATCATTCTCATCACCTGTATTATACCCAAAGAATATCTTTATTTCGTATTTACATGCTGCTCTAATTAATATTGCCTTTTTACTCTCAAAAGTCGAATCTAAATACTGGGGAATGATTACGAAGAGTTTCATTATTAATTAGCCCTACTACGCGGTAAATAGTAATGATTTCCAACTATCAATAAACTTATTCAAATTGCAAAAGATCGCAACAATTGATATTAGTGCAGTGGAAATAAATATGGCAGAAAAAGCATTTGGAACAAACAATTCTTCATTAGTAGACTTCAATGCCTTAAATCCTTGATTCCCGGTGGGTTGAAGAGCATTCATGCTCTGAAGTATTTCCCATTCCCTTTTAAAAGGCTCATAAGAAATGATTTTTTTGTCTTCATCTACCTCCAAGTTAAACTTTAACAAAGGGGCCATCTCATTTAACACCTCGAATTTAGCTGAGTTAAGAGATTTAAAGTCTATGATTTGTTTAAGCCATAGATTTGCATAAACTGATGCCATAACAGAAAGTGCAAAAACAAGAGTGAAACCCGCATACTTATATTGCGGATTTGATATTGACCAATTTACTATCACAGCTAATGCTAAAACAACTCCAACAGAAATTGAATAATTCTGGCTGTTTTTTGCCAATCTTCTATCAGTTACTTTTTCAGCTGATTCATAGATTAGCTTGAACTCGTCAAATGAACATTGTGGGCTTTTAGTTGGCTGAATAGTCATAAGATCTCTAATGTAAGTCACTCCCATTGACTAATTGTTTTACAGGCTAACTATATTAATTGATTTTGTCTGTATTGGTGGTGATTAACACCATGTTGACAGCACTAAGATCCTTCATCTATCGTACCATGCTAGGGCAATGCTTCCAGGAATTTCCATTCAGCCATCGGTTTAGCTCCTGGGATGCAATTATTCCGTTAATATCCATATCCGACATAAGCATATTTATCTAACGACCGGGAACTTCAGAATCCAGAAAACCAAAGTATCGTAGACCTTCAATGATGCCACCAGAGCAATTAGCACTAGCCAAATAATGGCGTTCAGTAGCATTCATTTCGTACCAAAGCTTCAGCTCTTGATGAGCGTTGCCTACCAACACCCCATACTCTAAATCATAGCTAAACAGCGAAATATCATTGCCCGAATCACCACAGACCAGCGTTGAGGGAGCATCGATCAACCAATAATCGCGCAAAAACTGCACCGCTGCTCCCTTATTACTATTTTTCGGAATAATATCTAAATCCTTTTGGCCACTGTAGACAATCTCTGCCACAATGTTGTTTTGCTTTAGCTCCTGGCGCAACCGAGGAATTATTTCGATCGCCGCCGCCTCACTTAAATAATAGCTGGCCTTAAAATCACCCTGCTCACTCACTGGCTGGGGCTTTAAATCGGCAAAATGCGTCGCCACCTCTACAATCTTGCTCCGCTGCCAACCAGGACTAATATGCTGCTGCCAAGCAGGCCAAATATTTTCGCCATCCAAATAAATTTCTGTTCCCACCGCCGACACCAACGCATCGGGCGGCAACAACTGGGCACTGGCTGCCAACATCCGATAAGAATTCAACGATCGACCGGTAGCGTAAACAATCTTGGTGCCATAATCTTGGCGCGATCGATCGAGCCATTCGTTCAAAACCTGCAAAGCAGCAGCATCACCAACCAGGGTGTTATCTAAATCTGTCACAAACAGAGCCAACTTCGTAGCAGCATTAATCAGTTCGCTCATGGGAAGAAATAATATTGAGAGGCATTAGAACTTACATAGGCTAACCTATGATGTCACAGATATCCAGCTTCTAGATTGCACTAATGGGCAATCCATTGAGCATCGCTAACAATAAAGATTCCACCCATTTTTTTCATCAGAGGTTTGAGAGCGATCGCCAGCCGATCAACCATCTCTGGTTCTGGACAAATTACCATCAGATAGGTATTGGTGATCAAATCATCCCCCGAAAAACCATGCTCACCGCTACCCGAAACATTTTCAATCTCGGTGTAATTGACCACCTGGTTTTTCTTGAAAATCTTCAAAACCGCAGGCACTTCCAGAGAAGTGATAATAATTTCGACTTTTTTGACAGCCTGTAACACTTTATTGAACCCCCAGAAGTTTGATAGCTTGTAGATACATCGGAATTCCGATAATAATATTGAACGGAAAAGTGATTGCCAGTGCCATGGACACATATAAACTTGGGTTAGCCTGTGGCACCGTCATCCGCATCGCAGCAGGCACCGCAATATACGAAGCACTGGCACAGAGCACCGCAAACAGCAGGGCATTGCCGGGAGTCATGCCCACTAGCTTGGCTAACAAGATTCCTAATACAGCATTCCCGATCGGCATCAAAATAGCGAAGCCAATCAAGAAAAATCCAGTTTGCTTCAGGTCTCTAATCCGCCGCGCTGCCACCAAACCCATATCTAGCAAGAAAAACATCAAAGCGCCATAGAAAATATCTTTTTCTACAAACAAATGGAGCTTACCCCAGCCCTCTTTGCCACTAACTACTCCTACAATCACACTGCCAATGAGCAGCAAAACCGAGCCATTCAAAAAGGCTTCGTGTAATACGGCTCCCCAACCTGATTCTGACGAAGCCGTTTCATCCTCGCTAATTTCTTTTTTCTGACCAAAAACCCGCACCAAAATCAAACCCACCACGATCGCTGGTGATTCCATCAAGGCTAAAGCCGCCACCATGTGCCCACCGTAGGCAATTTGCAGCTTATCTAGCAGGGCGCTAGCCGTAATAAAAGTCACGGCACTAATCGAGCCATAGGTAGCAGCGATCGCCGCTGCGTTAAACTCGTCTAGCCTTAATCTTAAGATAAAAAATGAATATACCGGGACGATCGAAGCCATGAAGATCGCTACCAATAAGGTAGTAACAACTTCGGTATTCAAACCACTCTCATACAGCTCGTGGCCGCCTTTAAAGCCAATGGCAATTAGTAGGTATAACGAAAACAGCTTGGGCAGAGGATTGGGAATCTCTAAATCTGATTGCACTGCCACAGCTAGCATTCCTAAGAAGAAAAACATCACTGGCGGATTCAGAATATTAGATAGGATGAGACTACTATCCATGGTTATCTATGTAAGGGTTTCTCAGCAAACGAACTCTTACATTAGGGTATGCAGCGTTTATTTGTCGAGTTTCCGCAACTTAAATAAACGAGCCAAAATTAACCATATTTTAAAATTGCTCGCAGATGCCTTCTGAACAGAGCTTTTACGGGCAAAGTTGCCGCCAAATAGAGTACAGCGCAAATAGCTGCGGCCATCACTGGTGACTGCACCACGGCCTTGGCCGACATGCCCATCCGAAAAAACAGCATGGCAATAAACAGCCACAGCATCGGAAACACAAACAGCCCGAGCAAAATTGGCAGCAGAGAACTGCTGTCTAAAAACTTATTCCAAACTTCGGTGCGATAAAAAATGCGATTGAGGGAGTGATTATAAATTGCCAAACAATCATCTCGATCGCCATCAGTGCCAATTACCAGGGTCAAAAACTGTCCTTCGCGCACTCTTCCCCGCAATTCTTTGAATCTATTTACCCGGAGACATTCACTGCGGCCATCAGTTAAATTCATCCAAATGGAGTGCTCTACAGGCTTTTTTATAAGCTGGGCTTGATTATTAGGACTATTTGTGACGGCATCACGCTGATATTTTTCAACCGTGCCACCCAATAAATACAGCTTGAGGCGAGTACCATTTAACGCCCGGAAATTTTCTAACTTAGCGGGCAATTTTGGAACAAGATTGTTAGTCATCATATTCTTCAGTCCAACATCCACTGACCTACGCAAAGTATCTTAATCGATCGAAAACCATAAGTTCTAGTATCAGGAGTACTTTTCAGTCAAAAGTATGGTAGAAATCTCTGAATTAATACCATTCACTGTAGCGGCTTGAGGTAAAATTACGAGTTCCCCTAGTTGTCTCTGTTTTCCCATGACCACCTTGTCACAACCAGCTTCATCTACCAGTTTAGAACTGCAACCCCAAGGCCATCATCAGTGCTTACAAGTTACGCCCCCTAGTGATTTTTGCCTACAGGGTACTCTGAAAGTGCCCGGTGATAAATCAATTTCTCATCGATCGCTGATGTTAGGTGCTTTGGCTGAGGGAGAAACTTCGATCGAAGGGTTACTGCTGGGCGAAGATCCTTGTAGTACTGCCGCCTGTTTTTCTGCGATGGGAGCGAAAATTAGTGAGTTGAATTCTACGCTGGTGACAGTGCAGGGAGTGGGTTTGGGGAATTTGCAGGAACCCGCCAATATTTTAGATGCGGGCAACTCGGGGACTACCATCAGGCTGATGATGGGGTTATTAGCTGGCCAAGAGGGGAAGTTTTTTACGGTGACTGGGGATGATTCCTTGCGATCGCGCCCCATGTCGCGGGTGGTTAAACCGCTAGGGATGATGGAAGCACAGATTTGGGGGAGAGCCGACAACTCCCGCGCTCCCTTAGCAATTCGCGGTAGCAAGTTACAGCCCTTGCACTATCAGTCTCCGATCGCCTCGGCTCAAGTCAAATCAGCGGTCTTACTAGCCGGATTATTAGCCGAAGGCGAAACCACCGTCACCGAACCAGCCTTATCTCGTGACCACAGCGAACGGATGCTGCGGGCTTTTGGAGCCACAGTTCAGGTAGACCCCGAGACTAAAAGCGCCACCGTGACGGGCTGGCCTCAGCTCACCGGTCAGAAAGTGATCGTGCCCGGAGACATTAGCTCTGCTGCTTTCTGGCTGGTTGCCGCCGCCATTATTCCTGGTTCTGAGCTGCTTTTGACCAATGTAGGTGTCAATCCCACCCGCACCGGTATCCTGGATGCTTTGGCGCTGATGGAGGCCGATATTGAGCTGCTCAATCAACGCGAAGTTACTGGCGAACCAGTGGCCGATATCCGAGTGAAAGCGAGTCAACTGTGCGCCTGCAAAATTGGTGGTGATTTGATTCCTCGGTTGGTGGATGAAATCCCGATTTTGGCTGTGGCGGCGCTGTTTGCTCAAGGGACTACGGTGATTTCTGATGCAGAAGAGCTACGAGTTAAAGAGAGCGATCGACTATCTGTGATGGCTACCCAACTTGGCAAAATGGGCGCAAAAATCACTGAACTCCCCGATGGTCTAGAAATTCCTGGCGGCCAAAGCTTAGTGGGTGCCGAAGTAGATAGCTTTACCGATCATCGAATTGCCATGAGTCTGGCGATCGCGGCTCTGATGGCCAAAGGTGTCAGTCGCTTACATCGCGCTGATGCCGCCTCGGTTTCTTATCCAGATTTTTTTACTAGTTTGCAAAATTCGATCAGGTAAGTACTTGGGTGATGATTTTCAGACTTGCAGCATCCAAAGCAAAACACCCAAAATTTGATCTGCTGGCGGTAAAGCATAGTCAGTGAGATCGATCGATACTACTTGTCCTTCTAACTTCAAAAAACGCCATACTGTTCCACTGGTAACTACGCCGTAAATAGTTGCTATTTCTTGTTTTTGGTTAGCATTAAAGCGCTGAGCCGCGATCATTTCGGCTAGGCATTGGCCTAAAGCAGGTTTTAGGTCTTCTTTTTTAGCCTCAACCAACATCAAAACTGGTGCAGTAATGTAAAGCTGTTCAGGCGATCGACTCACCAAAAAATCGCAGTATCCCTGTAAGTCGGCCTCGGCATCGACATTGAACTCTTCACCAGAAAAGACTCCCACCTGACCATGAAGCTGGCGACGGACTTCTAGTAGCACTGGATTAATAATTCCTTCGGAACGGGCTTTTTCACTGCCCACTGCTAGTACCCATGGGATGCTGTCAATTAGCAATTCTTGCAAAAATGCTGATGGGGCCACAGCCGGAATTCCTTGAAAAATATTAGGGCCTTCTTTCACGGTTAAGTTAAAATCTGCAACAGCACGGCTGAGAGTAAATTTGCTGTAGGGCATCGATCTAGAGTGAATACTGAGCCTCTACATATTAGCCGCTTATTTTGGATTTTCAGACGCTCGGCTGATTACAATGATTTTAGAACATTTCTACTGTTTCACCAATTCTTTCTTTGATAAATGCTAGACCTCAACAAAGTTGCTAAACAGTTGCCTACCGTGGGTGCCCATCTGACTAAGGAAGCTCAGGCCGGAAGCTTGCGGATGCAGTTAGCCACCCGCCATTTTCAAACTGCGATCGATCAACAAACTGAGCTACAGCAACAGCAAGAACAGTGGCGGCAGCGGTTGCGCTTTGGGGCTGCGCAGCCGATCGAAGACCTAGATACCTGTATTGATATCAGTACGCCACCAGCTCAACATACTGTTTTGGCTACCGATGGCTCCCAAATTGCTCCTAGCCATCACGAGATTGCCTATTGCTATTTGATCAACGTGGGCAGGGTAATGATTCACTATGGCCAGAGCTTACAGCCATTATTAGACAGCATTCCAGAAGTTTTTTATTTGGCAGCAGATCTCTATGAGTCGCGGAAGTGGGGCATTAATACCGAAGAATGGATGGGCAACAAGCGCACCGTAGCCGAAGCCGTGGTGCTGGCCGATTTGGGTTATGACTGGGTGAACCCGCCGTTTGATCCCGATCATGTAAATCCCCGTGCGGCTCAGGTGCCGATGCTGGCGATGGTGGATGGCTCTTTGGTGTATCGCTTTTTAGAAGAGTTGCCAGTGGAGGCGCGGGATTCTTTGTTAGATCCGATGATGGTGGCTTGGGAGAAACTGCGATCGATCAAAGTTCCGATGGTGAGCTATCTTAGTGCTTCGCGCAGCATTGATACTTTAAATTTATTAAGACTTTTGAGCTGCACTTTTCCAGAGCCAGACTGTATGAGTCACTGTGGCAACTTCGATAAACCACCTTGCCAGGTATTTGATGGGTTGCGGGATACTACTTTGTGGCTCGATCGATTGCAGCCCGGTCAGCGAAGCTGTATTTGGCAGAGTAAGGTAAGAGTGATGGATTTTTACCCAGAAGAACAGCGGATTCATTTTTGCTATTTGCATGTGGGTACCGAGATTGCGCGGGTGGAGATGCCCCAATGGGTAGCGGCTGATAGTGAAATGCTCGATCGGGCTTTGGGGATTGTGCTTTCTCAGGTGCAAAAAGGTCAGGGATACCCGGTGGCCATCGCTGAGGCTCATAATTATGCGGTGGTGCGAGGAGCCGATCGTACCAGCTTTTTCTCGTTGCTAGAGCGAGAAATGCTCAAGGCTGGTTTAAAGAATGTAGGGGTTTCTTATAAAGAGCGGCGCAAGCGCACAAGTATTGCTTAGGGCCGGCACGATGCTAGAATTCTCGCAGTACGATTTCAGGTGCCATGAATCAACGAATTACGACCCTACCGCGCTTCTATCAACTGATTTGGGTGGTGACGGGGGTATCGATCGCCGTCTTTGCCAATTTTGTTTCGGCTTACACCACCAGCCCTCCCTGGTTATGGTTACAGCATGGCATCGAAGTTGTGCCATTGAATGTTAGTTGCCAAATTGCGGCAGTGCTGTTGATTGCCAGTGTGGGCGGTCGAGTACCTGGAACTTTGGTACAGGCTATTTATCTGTTTTTAGGGATAACTGGTCTTTTTAAGGTCTTTCATGATGGTGGTGGCTGGGGCTATTGGCAAAACCCGAGCTTTGGTTATTTGTTGGGATTTTTACCCGCTAGCTGGCTCTGTGGTTCTTTGGCTTTTCGGCTGCGTCCTACTCTCGAAAATCTCAGCATGAGCTGTGTGAGTGGTTTGGTCGTCATCCATATCTGCGGATTATTTTATTTGTTTTGTTTGCAAATCATGAATTGGTTGCAGGGGATGCCTTTTGGTTTTCAAGCTTACGCGATGCAGTATTCTTTAAATCCTTTGCCCAGTCAATTGATGTTGGCTTGCGGTGCGGCAGTGGTGACTTATATTTTGCGGAAGCTGTTGCTATATTAAGCTATGAAATTCATTAAAAATCCTTGGTTTTGGTTCATGGCGATCTGGAGTTTACTTCTGGATATTTTTACTAAATATTTAACCATCCAAAATCTGCAAATTGGTCAATCTTATCCTTTGTGGCCGGGAGTATTTCATTTTACCCATGCCATCAATAAAGGAGCAGCTTTTAGTATGTTTCAGGGCGAGGGTTGGCTGCGCTGGTTATCTTTGGCGGTGAGTTTGGCTTTAATTGCTCTGGCTATCTTTGGCCCTCGGTTACAAAAACTGGAGCAGATAGGCTATGGTGCTGTGCTGGCAGGGGCGTTAGGGAATGGCATTGAGCGTTTTAGTCAGGGCTATGTAACTGATTTTATTGATGTCCGGTTGATTAATTTTGCGATTTTTAATTGGGCAGATATTTCGATTAATATCGGAATTGGTGCTTACTTGCTACATACTTTGTCTATGAGTCGATCTAAGTTAAAAAGTCGGCAGTGATTTTGAATGCCACCACCGACTGAAAAATACTGACTGAGAAATAATGTCCTAAAACAAAAAGCTATGGAATAAGGCCAGATCCTGATGGTAGGCTGTTACCACCTAGCTCACTTAATCCGCTGATCGGCACATTGGTATTGTTGTTATTAGTTGGCAATAATACTGGACTAGTGCTTGCCGCACCAGATACCTGCACCGGATTAGTTACAGGGTTAGAGACAACATTGCTACCAAAGAAAAAATCTTGGGCGGTAAGTTGGTTAACCCGAGTATTTAGCAACTCGGCAATAACTGTAGTACCGGCTGAAATAAATGTATCGTTGCCTACTTGGTTGAAAGTCAAATTACTGAATTGACTGATATTTGGGGCATCGGTAATTTGCAAGATATCATTGCCAAATTCAAAATCTTCAATGATTCTGGCTTGACCACTAGCCGGTAACTGATCACCAAAATTAAGAACAAAAGTATCTCGCCCCAATCCACCATTTAGCCTCGTGCGCTCAGCTCCGGGAGCCAAAGTATCATCACCATTAGCTCCATAAAGCAGATCGTTGCCAAAGGCTCCAAAAATAAAATCATTGCCATCGCCGCCGTCTACTGTATCGTTACCATTACCGGAGCAGATAAAATCATTGTCGCCTCCACCAAAAATAAGGTCATTACCATTGGCACCATAGAGAGAGTCAGCGCCGAAATCACCAAACAAAACGTCATTGTCGTTGCCGCCATCTAATACATCGTTACCTAATCCCCCCTGTAAAAAGTCTTCCTCATCATCTCCAAACAGTGAATCGTTGCCATTAGCTCCATACAAGCTATCAGCACCGTAACTACCAATGATCAGATCGTTATCGTCCTCACCATCAATGATATCGTTGCCTACACCACCATTGATAAAGTCGTTACCGACACCACCATAGATTAGGTCATTACCATTGCCGCCATATATGCTATCATTTCCGAGATCACCAAATAAAAAGTCATCGCCGTTTTCGCCATCTAAAACGTCATCACCAAAGCCACCATTGAGTAGGTCATTATCATTTCCTCCAAAAATTGTGTCTTGATCGTTGCCACCGTAGAGACTATCGTTTCCGGCTCCACCAAGAATAAAGTCGTTGCCATTATCACCGACGATCGTATCATTTCCTAAGCCTCCAGCTAGTTCGTCATTGGCCAGAGTCCCCAACAAAAATTGTGGTGACGGAAAGTTAGTAACTGTAATTGACATAATGCACCCTCATTGTTTTAATGGTGAGATTTGCTCACCTGCATCATTGTACCTTACTTTAAGTTGATATTCACTATCAATTAAGAGAAACGGTGAATTTTGTTACCTATATATTTCTCAGGTCAGGTGTAATAACGGTTTTACCATAAGCACTCGATCGAACTCGTCTGATTATTCCTCCTCACCACCTTAGATCTGCTGGTTAAAAGGCATCTTATTCTGGTGAATGGCTCCATGGATGAAATCGGCTAATCTCCTCTGTTTAACTCGATGCCACACTACTGCTATAAGTTTGGGAATCATTTGCCTAATGGTTAGAAGCTGATGCTGATAAGATTCTTTTTTCTTGTTATATTGAGGGGAATCCACAAGCTAAACCATTGCTACCGTTCGTTCCTGGCTAGCCAACTTGTCAAATCACTCAACTGCTCAAAATCCAAACAGTCTTCACCCAAAGCTTCCAATTTTTCTAGAGGTAAAGCCTTGATTTTTTCTGGCAGGTCTTCTGAAATATTGCTTAAGCGGCGATTCAACAAGCGCATAACAAATGTAAATCCTTGCTCCTGGCGACCGATCGCTTCACCCTCTAATCTAGCCCGACTCATTTCGGACTGGTAGATGGTGTCAATTTCCTGCATAGTCTTCATAAAATCTGCCTCTTCTTCAGATAAACCTGTGGATAGTTTCTCAGTTAAATATCTAAAGTGCTTAATGCACACCTCTACGATATCATTTCGTTCTCTCTTTGTCTCTGGCAAGTCTTTGATATCACCAAAAGCCTGAGTGAGAATATTACCTTTGCCCAAGCAACGCAACCACAAAGTTTCTGGCGTTTTTGGCAACTCCCGAATCACCACAATCCCTCGTCTGTAACCGGGTGGCAAACGATACACACCGGCTCCTAAGTCTTCATCGGGCATTGCGGCATAGTCTTTCAAGATTTTTTTACTGCATACTGTGGCCAAGATCCAAGTAAAGGGCTTTTGCGCTTCCCCAAAATCGGCACTGCGCTTTTTGGCTTCTTTCTGTTCGCCACTAATATGCAGGTCTATTCTGGTGCCGCACCTGTCGATATGACGGGGCTTGAGGTATCCGCTGTAGTGTTCAACAAAGATGGTGGGGTGAACTCTCATTAATTTATCAAATAGCCCCAGGTCTTCTGTTACCCAAGCTGAATTCTGTAGATTGCTCACGAATAGAAGATCGACTTCTAAGTTTTCGTCGCTTCTGACTTTGACGTTGGTGGTAACGGTTCCTTTGGTTTGATACAGAGCCGTAGTGTAGGCTTTGGAGAAATTATCATCTTGGTAAGGACTCATTGGTATTTATTGGAATTTACATTTCTTTGCAAGACTACTGTTGTATCTTAGGCGGGCTTTAAATTGCAGTTCTAGCATAGCATTGACTAAATTTATGCTACTGCCTGGGGGCTGTTTTTTTTGATTTCAGGGTGAACTTTCAATCTTTTTTGAGATTGTTTGCAGCATGAGTAAAGTAATTACGTATATCAATGTGTAGGTGCTAATCATCACCTAGCTGGTAATTGTCAGATGACGGCACCTAAAACGTTGGAAATTCACACTATCTTTAACAGGGTAATTGCATGAGTTTCAATACTTGTTAAGTAGTTGAAAAGCAAAACTATATACAGATTATCGTCCCGCTCAAAATAGCCCCTGACTTTGAGGCTGATGAATTATTTGATTGTATCTTTACAA
>JAAFHZ010000043.1 GCA_013297675.1 Synechococcales cyanobacterium bin59.metabat.ball.084
ATTCTGCCAAAATGGTAATGTGAAGTAAACAAAGTGCAAATTTGGTACAGGTCGAATTGCCAACTCTGCTTCGATCGCTGCTTTGCTTTCATCTGGTCGAGTCAATACCCATACTTCATGATGATTAGCAACTTCTCGCACTACATTCCAACCAACTCCTCGCTCTGAACCCTTAGCCGGTTCACAAGAATAAGCTGACATTAGAATTTTCATGGTTTTATATCCCCTAAAATATTAAACTTATGGCCTAATGTTTGTAAGCCGATTCATAAAGTAAAGATTTGTAGACTTGTACTACTTGCTCGGTTGAAATTTTCCAAGAAAATTGCTTGGTTCTGGCAAGTCCTTTTTCGATATAGCTTTGACGCAACTTTGCATCGCTTCGCAAAATGCAAACAGCATCTGCGATCGCCTTCACATCTAATGGATCAACTAAAATTGCTGCATCACCAGCTACCTCCGGTAAAGAGGATACATTGGCTGAGATAACTGGTGTTCCACAAGCCATCGCCTCCAAAATTGTTAAGCCAAAACCCTCGTAAAGAGAAGGTGCAAGTAGAGCATCCGCAGCATTATAAAGGCGGCGTAGAGTAACTTTATTGGGGGAACTTATAAATGTGATTATTGATTCTAAGTCATGTAATCGAATAAATTTTTGCTGTTCTGTACTGAACTCAGATCCCACTTTCCAAAGTTTTATAGGTATCTCTCGATCGCGAAGTAAGACCAAAGCTTTTAAAATATTAGTGATGTTTTTACGCTGATGGTTGGTACCTACATTTAGCAAGCAAAAAGTACCTGGTAAACTTTCATAATTATTTCTTGTGTCTTGCACTTCATTTGCTGGTAATTGATAAAATTCTTTCTCTACTCCATTTGAAACTACTACAACTTTTTCTTGGGCAATTGGTAGCATTTTAGTAACGTCTTGTGCTGTGTTTGTGGATACCGCAATTACTCGATCGGCATCTTGCATTCCCCGAACAGAATATTTCCATGAAGCTAAGCTAAGAGCAGGGAAACGAGATTGATCATTAAGAATTTCTGGACAGATAAACTGCACTAAATCATGGCATGTCACGACCACGTTACGTTTCTTTTTCTTTAACCAATAAGCAACATGAGCATTGCTATGGTCGATGATATGAAAAATATCAGCTTCTAAACAACTAACAGCATAAGGATGTCGCCATAATCTCTCTATATTTTTATTGACTCCTGTACCAGAATGCCACTGATTTGTCTTATTAGTCCATGGCTTAGGTGCAATTTCAACAATATCCCAACTTGGCTGAATTGATTTTAGCTCAGCCACTAAGTTATCTGCATATACATCCATACTTGATGATACGCCTCTTTCTCGGCGAACTATCACGATTCTTTGTGTATCAATCATTTTAAGCACCATATATAATAATTTTCATTACTTAAAGCACATACACAGCCAATAAAAATAAGTATAAAATCTTGCGTTTTCTGTGTTCCTTCTGAGATAAATACAGATTGTTTTTTAACCTCTCAATTTATAAATTAATATTCTAGTTGCTCATGTTTTGTACTAAATCTATTGCTTCTAAAAATCCAGTAGATATATTTTCAGCATCAGACATAATGTTTGCTGATTTTTCTCCCATTGTTGTAACCAACTCTGGCAAATCTAAAAATTGAGCCATGTATTTTGCTAATTGATTGGGATTAGTTGGATCATATACAAAACCATTTATATTCTCATCAACCATTTCTACTGCTCCAGCGGCTAATGAACATATTACAGGTTTACCAAAAGCCATTGCTTCTGTTAAGACCATCCCCCAGATATCATCATAAGTGGGAAAAATAAACACATCAGAAAATTTAAAATAAGCTCCTAAATGATGGTACGGAATTTTTCCTGCCCAATTAATTTCTTGTTGCAAATCATGCTGCTGAATAAATTCTTCTAACTCCTTTTGTTGCTGCCCCTCACCCACGATTAATAAAGTAAAAGTAAGTTTCTGTTGTTTTAATTGGTAACAAGCTTCTAAGAGAGTTTTTAGACCTTTACGAGGGATGATTTGTCCTACAAACAAGAAGATTGGCCGAGGTAAAGAATCATCCAACTGTGGGGCATCAGTTTTTGAATATTGCTGTAGAGCATTTAGACTTGGCAGCAAAAATGGGCGAGAAAAAGTTTTCTCTGGCTTAGCTTGTAAAATATCGAGAAAGTAAGATTTACTAGCCCGACTATTTATCACAAAAGCGTCAGCCACCTTCACCATCCAACGTCGTGCCTGATAGCGAATGGCTGAACAAGTATCCTCATAAACAGCCGATCCACCCTCATAGGTTATGATCACCTTCCAATGACCTATTGGTTTAAGTATTATTGCAATAGCAGTCCAAATAGTGAAAGAATTAGCAAAAATTATTTGGGGTTGAAACTTTAATAAATGATAAATAATTTGAGGTGATGCAAAAGAAAAGCCGATCGTATAGCCGTTGAGAGTATTCTTAAATCCAATGTACTGAGTTGAACCAATTTCTTTAACTGCAAACGTATCTTCTAACCCCCGCACAAAACCTGGCCACTGCCCCGTAAAAATAATAGTTTCAGGGAAGATTTTAGTGAATTCACAAAGTAAATGCTGGAAAGACAGTCCTCCATTTCCCATGGTTGGCAACAACCAGGCAACTCTATGATGATCAGTTTGATTCATATAATTTGCTTCTATATTATTAATTTTAATCTTCAGTTTTAACTACAGGATCAGCCCCTGCTCATCAATATTTGCTTGACTACAGGAGAAAACATCACAGCCTCAAAAGTTTGTTGAACAAAAGTAGGCTTGGGGTTATGCTCATGCAGGTAGTTGCAAAGCCATTGATACTTTGGCGTTGAGAAATTGAATGAGTTTAACCATTTGAGTGTTTTTAACCATGTTCTTTCTCGATATCGCTCTTTTCTCGGGCGAAATAAGTGATCATGAATACAAACTATTTCTTCAAAACTGCCTAAACGCTCGGTTAATGGCATAGCATTGTGAGAGTGGATGGGATAGTTATATCCAACAGTAAAATTAAAGACTCTCTCGGGAGATGTTAAGGCGCAGATAGTTGCAGAAAGAGCCGACTGCTCATAGTACCAGTTTTCTTTGGTGATACCTGCACCCTCTGGTAAAAGCTGCTCGATCGTATTTTTCCAAGCTGTAAAAATGCCAGACTTTCTTCTGACTGCAACCACTCCAGAATTCCAAAAAGCTCGGATTCTTTGTTGATCTACTGTTGTTGTAACAAATCGATCGAGAGCTTTTACCCCCGCAATGCCATAAAGCCACATCCAGTAATTCTCATTTGGATCAGCAGCACCTTTTGACCCAATCATTTTATGATGCTCAGGTCGAATACCAACGTCATAATCTGGATGTAGTCTAAACTCCTGAGGCTCGGAGAAGAACACTAAATCGCTGTCTAAGAACACTAAAATATCAGCATCTATAACTTGTTCAGCATAGGCACAGAGCAGGGGCTTATTGGCCAGTGGGTAGTTGGGATACTTAGTATTCAAAACTACTTTTTGATGCTTCACATCCATTGCTGTTAATTTATCAATGGTTTCTTGTGAAACATCATTACCTTCTCGCACCTGAAAGCTGTAAATCTGGGCATATTGAAAACTACCAGCAAATTCGCGGAAGCTTTTGACCATCAAGAGTGACTCTTGTTCAAGCTGTCCGCCTCCCTCCGTACACATAACAAACGCGATCGACTCAGGCATAACACCACCTAATAGAGTATTTCTCAGTAATAGAAAGCACAAATAAATCCGCACGAAATTTAGGTTATTCAATGATTAAGGAATAAACTAAACTGCTATGGAGGTGACTTAGTAAGTAGATCTTTTAAATAAATAAGGCGCATCTATATATTAGCCCATCTGATTTAAGCAAATTATATTATTTTATACAAAATCATGCTTTATATAAAAACACATACTTTTAATGATTCGACTACTGTTTGATATCCTAATATTCTCGGCCAAGTGTTTTCGTAGCACAGCATACATATTCTAATAATTAAAATCTTAAGCCAAAAAATAAATGGCATAAAGTAACATAACAAACAGTTTTAGATAATCCGATAGAATAATCTCATCAAAAGATGTTTTTTCTACCATACAACGTTTACTACAGTAGACTGGGATCTAAGCTTGTGAAAAAATCCATTCCTTCGCTGGCTACATTGGAACAGCTTCTGTTACCAAACGCCACTGTTTGCATCAACTCAGATAATCTTCTTGCCTCTGAAGTTCCCAGGTTTAGTTCTGCCATGGCGGCAAATAGCTATTTCTTTGGACATCCTATTTGGGGGAAAGAATACTTTGAGACTAGTCATCGTCACAATAAATTCCGCGATCGTTGGCAAGCAGCAACGGGTAGTTGGGATAACAAGGTGGTGGTAGATATTGGTTGCGGCCCAGGAAATCTCTATGCAACAATTGGTGGTTCACCGAGAGTTCTTATTGGAATTGATATTTCACCTGGAGCCTTGAAAATGGCTAAAGAATGCGGATATGTGCCTTTATTAGCAGATGCGCAAAATTTACCGTTAGCTGATGGCTGTGCAGACTTAGTGGTTGCTAATGCTACTATTCATCACTGTGATGATATGGCTAAAGCTTTGGCGGAAGCCGCGAGAATCGTTAAACCTGGAGGATTATTAGTAACCGACAAAGATGCTCAAAGCACAGCTTTAAATCTCAGTGGGCTAGGACTTTTCCTACGCAATATTCGTTTCTTCTTTTATTGGATTACTAAAAGTAAATACTATCTATCACTAGATTACCGTATTGCAAGGCAGGCTACCGAAACTCATAATCGGAAGCCCGGTGATGGAATAACTCCAGAAATTTACTATACAACTCTTACACCACTTGGTTTTGAGGTAAACATTTTCCCCCATAATCATGATTTAGGTATTGAGGTTCTAGCTGGAGCCATTGGAAAAATGCCCTGGAGAAGAAGACTGTTGCAGCGACTCTCTAGAATAAATCCAGATACCCCAGAAGCAGCCCAATCAATTATGTGTATTGCTCAACGGAAGGTTTGACAGTTCACGAAAAGATTGTTTGTATTGATGATTTTGTCAGAAAATATGAAGCTTTGCGATTTGGAAAGAATCATTATAGATTTCATGAAGAGCCACTAAAAATTAATCTAAATGCCAGCATGTTTGTATGAAGAAGATTTTTCTATTAGATCATATTTCCGACGGTCATCACTCTACTTATATTAAATTCTTGGCCAAGAGCTTAATTCAATTAGATTGTCAGGTCGTTATCTTTTTTCCTGATACAGAAGAAATTAATGCTTGGATTAGCGAGAATAATTGGCGTCAAGAAAATATTCAATGTTTGAAGTTTATATTGCCAGAATCAGGGAGGTTTCCCGTAGCAAAACTACGGGTTATGCTCGATACAATTACCAATTGGAGGACAACAAGAAAACATATTGAGAAAGCTATTTTGTCACTCTCTATTCAACCAGACTTAATATTTTTTGCATGGTTAGATACCTACATACGCGGAAATCTTGTTTACCCTATTATAGACAAAATATTTCCCTATCCTTGGACTGGTTTGTATTTTCAACCTTCTCATCTTCGGTATCCGCCAAATCACTCTTGGCTCCGCTTTGGCCCATTAAACCCTTCACATATTCTAAAGTCTACTAATTGTAAAGGGGTTGCCATTTTAGATGAAGGTATTATTCATTTATTACAAGCTTCTATTGGAAATGTTCCAATACTTACTTTTCCCGACTTTACCGACACATCTGTACCAAATAATAAATTTGAGGTGATAGATGAGATCAAGAAGAGAGCTAACAATAGATGTATAGTAGCTTCTATTGGCATTTTACAAAAACGAAAAGGATTTTTAACTCTAGTAGAAATTGCTAAAAATAATCTCTCTGATAATTGCTTCTTCGTATTTGCAGGGGAATTAGACAAGAACAATTTAGGACAAGAAGAAATGAATGATTTTCTAGATTTCGTAAATACCAAGCCTGAGAATTGTTTTTTTTATTTAAAACGAATCCCTGACGAATCTCATTTTAATGCCATTATCAGTGTTGCTGATATTTTATATGTTGTTTATGATTATGCTTACAGTAGTAACATACTGACCAAAGCAGCTTTTTTCAAAAAACATGTTGTCTCTAGTAATAAGTTTTGTATTGGAGAGAGAGTAAAGCAATACTCACTTGGTCTTACTGCTAGCCCAAACGTGACAGCAGAAAGTGCCTTTGCAATAAATGAACTATCCCAACAAATTCAAAATGGCTTGGTAAATTTTTCTCCCAAATTTCAACAATATCAACAGATGCATTCGGTAGAAAAACTCTGCTCTCAAATGCAGCGCCTTATATTTGATATCTAATTACAGAAATTCGCTTTAAACTAAGCTCTTTAACTATTTTTAATAGTATTTAATTTCTATTTCTAGAGCCAAGATCTCAAAAGACTATTGCAGTAAATTAAAAATATAAGCTATCCCATACTTGAAAATCAAAATGGAGACCAATATGATTGAAAATACATTGACTAAACCCAGTTTTAAAGATGTTGCAGCAATAGTGACTGCAATGACTGATGCTGAACAACCATTTATCTTTCAAACTTTGGAATCAGTACTAGCAGATATTAACATTGGCCAAATTATTCTTTGCGTTGAAGAGAATAATTCCTGGGTAAACGCTACGATTGCCAACTTAGCTGGTGATCCTCGCTTATTAGTAGTCAGAATGCCAATGGCTTTTCTAGGAGAAGTTCGTAACAAAGCATTAGAGCATGTAAGTATGCCGTGGGTCGCGTACTGTGATGGCGATGATATTTGGTGTAGTAATAAGACCCAAGTACAGAGATCTTGGGCAGATAATAAGGGTAATGATTTTGTTGGTGCAGATCACTACTTAGTAAATGAGCATGGAAAAATATGTGCTTTTGCTTTTGCCCGCAATATTCCGATGCCTTCATCTTGGTTAGTGCGCACCACAATTATGAGGCAATATCCATTTGAAGGATCACTAGCTACTGCTGAAGATGGTGAATGGTGGATTCGAACAAATGACTTAGTTAATAAAGCCAGATGCCCAGAGATGCTGTTGAAATATCGAGTGCGTTCTGGTAGCCTAAGTTCTAAAGCCGTATCGAAGAAAAGAAAAGCAAGGGTAGTAGAACTTGCAAACCTACCTATTTTAAGAGCAATTATTATCTTTTTTAGCTGGTTTATTTGGCTGTTTACAAAACGTGAAAGGTATATTTGGCTTGAAGAATGGAATCAGCAACTGCATACTTAAGATAATACTTATAGCCAGTTTTAATCAGATCGGGACATGACCTGTCGAATATCTTAGAATGTTTTCCTGGACGAGATGTAAGTTGAACTGAGAATAAGAGGTTGTATTCCTAGTATTTAAAGTCAAACATAGAAAATCACACAACTTTTTAACAACTTTAGGAATGCTATAGATGAACATCGATCGAAAACAAGGATTAGTTCCCGATGGAGAGAACCAACGCTATGGACAGATGCAAGCAGGCCAGCCACATCCCAATGCTCTGAATTTTTCAGATCTCTCGATAATTACAACGACCAATGCTGTAAGTAAAAACAACTCAGAGGAAGGAGGACTAGATCTGGGTCGAGTTCTCAAAACCCTCCAAAGACAGATTTGGCTAATTATATTAGCCAATATTTTGATGGCAGGTGCATCGATCGCCTGGAATAAAAGTCGTCCGCCAGCTTATGAAGGAAGCTTTAAGATATTGATAGAACCTGCTACAGCGGAAGGCCAGGTAGTTTCATCTTTAAAAGGCAATCAAACCAGCGTAGAAGAGCAAGATCTCAGTAGTGCTAACTCTAAAGTTACCTTAGATTATCCAACTCAAATCCAAATACTGCTAAGCGACAAAACATTATTACCGGTTGTACAGCAACTCCAGATATCTTATCCAGAAACTTCTTATTTAAAGTTACGAGGTGCTTTAACAGTTAATAGATTTAAAGAACAATCTGATACGAAAATATTAGAAGTTAAATATGTGTCCGGTACATCTAATGAGACTAAACAAGTAGTGGATCTAGTTTCTCGTGCATATATTCAATATAGTTTGACTGAGCGACAAACTAATGTACGGCGAGCCATGCAGTTTGTAGATTCACAGCTACCTAAGATTCAATCTCAAGTGCGTGAGTTGGAGATGGCATTACAAGGTTTTCGTGAAAAAAATCAGTTAATTGATCCAGTAACAATGGGTTCTCAAATCGGCTCTCAAAATGGAAATGTTCAACAGGAACTTGTTAATACCCAAATTGAGTTGGCCAAAACCAGACAACTTTACAGCTCTCTAGAAAAGCAGTTGCAACTTCAGCCAAACGATGCGGAAGCGGCATCGGTACTGAGTGAAGCCCCAGGATATCAGCAGTTAGTCAAACAGTTGCAAGATATTGATGTGGAGTTGCAGATTCAATCAGCACAGCTCACCGATGAAAACCCTAGAATAGTCTTACTGCGCGAAAAAAGAGCACGAATACTACCTTTGCTTCAACAGCAGGCCAGTGCAGCGTTAGGCAATAATTTATCTCAAAAAACTGCAAACGTGCAGGCACTGCCCTATCAAAATGCGCTTCGACAAGAGCTTAGCAAACAGTTTATAGGTGCAGCTAGTCAGATACAAGTTTTGGAAGCGAAGTTAAGTAGCTTAAACTTGGCCAGCCAAAAACTATCTATTCAAACTGGTCAGCTCCCAGTTATATCTCGTCAGTATGAAAATTTACAAAGAAGACTAAAAACTGCAACTGAGCAGCTTAGCAAGTTTTTACAAAAACGTGAGGAGCTAATGATTAATGCTGCTCGGCAAGAAGTTCCTTGGGAGTTAATAGCTTCTCCTTCGGTAAAAGCAGTTTCATCATCTGGTTTGCTCAAAGACTTACTCTTGGGGCTTGGCATAGGTTCTTTGCTAGGAGCCGGAGTTGCCATCCTGCGCGAAAAAATGAACGACGTAATTTATTCTGTAAAAGATTTAAAAGAGGAGCTGAATTTATCTGTTTTGGGCATGATTCCTGATATTAATGAAGAAAGAAGGCTGCAAAATAATCAAAAAGGCCGCAAACAGAAGCTCACCAGCGGTTATCGGTTTTCTCCTTTTACAGAATCTTTTAGAGCACTTAACTCCCAAATTCGCTTGCTTCGCCCAGACTCGCCTATCAGATCATTGGTGATTAGTTCGTCTCTACCAAATGAAGGTAAGACAACTATAGCACTACACTTGGCTCAGGCTGCTGCTGCGATGGGGCAGCGGGTACTGTTAGTAAATGCGGACATGAGGAAAGTAAACACACAGCAATCAACGAGTAAAAACTCGATCGAGGGCTTAACTGATGTTATTGCTGGCACCATCCATTTAATGGATGCAATTCAACTACTGCCAGACAATAACAATTTATATATTCTCCCTGCTGGTTCTACCATAATGGACCCTAGCAGTCTTTTGGGATCAAACAAAATGCGAAATTTAATGGAAATCTGCAAACACAACTTTGATCTTGTTATTTATGATACTGTTCCTCTAAGTTTTGCTGATTCTCTATTGCTTATACCTCAGACTGATGGCTTATTAATGGTAGCTAGGCTGAGCAAAATTCACCGAGAAGATCTTCATGATTCACTAAATTTGCTAGGTGTATCTAAAGTTACGGTATTGGGTTTGGTTGTAAATATGGTGAACAGAGCGAGATCTCCAGGCATTAGGTCTCGTAGTAATACGCTAAAACAGCAGGGAGCATTAAACTCAGCTAGCTCAACAAAATAATAAGGCGATTTGAAATTTGAAATTCTCAGAATTTTTACTTGAATGAAAGTCTAATGTAAAAATGGATGGCTTCACTGTAAAGATTACCAATATCTTGAAATACAAATAAAATATCAAATACAGGTAATCTGTGTCTTGATATACAGCGACTCTCAGCATGGCCTTGTATTATTTGCACATATAGACTTGATAAATCACCTGAATTTATAGCAGTTTTACACTACGTAATAGCTAAAGATGGATTTAGGTATTTAATAATATTTGTGTTTTATGATTTGGCATTAAAATCGGAAAACTGATAAATTTCACTTCAAAAAGACTCAGGCAAATAGTTTCTTGCTGTTTTCATACTCCTGTTTAGGGGTTGAACGCGGTTGTAATCGGCATTTACTCCTAAATCTTCACCTTGAGTATGAGAAACCACATGAATGATTTTAAAGAACCCAACCCCAATGGTATTTTGTGGCCGTCCAAAGATATCAGTGCAGTTAATTTGGCTCTAGATATTAGCAAGGTGAATCTAGCGCTAGACATTCGCGCCTCTAACGTATCTTTGCGGTGGCGAACCTTAATAATTGGCCTACAACTAGTTACTCTGATTGTGTTAGATGTATCTATGCTTTTTGCATCATGGAGCCTAGCAGACTTAATTAATGGGGCAAAAATTGAGCTGAGTATTTATAGATCAATGCTGCCAATATTAGCCGTGAATCTAGGCATTCTTACTGTTTCAGGATTTTATGGAGCCGACGAAAAGCTTAATCGATTTGCAAAGTTGTTTAAATCTCTTACCGTTGCCCAAATTGTTTTATTAACTATTGCTTTTTTCTATAAACCTAAGCTTCTGATATTGCATTCAGTAATTCTCACTGCTTGGCCACTAAATTTTGTTTTTATTGGTGGAGCTAGATTTCTATTTTACCTATCGATGATGCAGATTCGTAAGCGAATACCATTGTTTCAACAGTCAATTGTTCTAATTGGTCATCAGATTGATATTGAGCGTATCAGAAAGCTGCTGCGCCGATCGCAACAATTTAAGATAGACAGCGTGATTGATTTAGCCAACTGGGATATTCAAAGTCAGTTGGATCAAGTCTTATCTCAAGTAAAATCGCGTAAAGTTAGTGAGGTTTTTATTTGCTCTCCAAACTCGATCGACAATCAAATTATTTTGTTTTGGAGTCTAAAGGCTTTGGGTATCCATCTGCGGATTGTGCCTACTGAATTGCAATTACCTCAAAGGGCTTCTGAGACTAAGATGATCGAAGAAATTCATACCACTCGATTTAACTCTTTGCCTTTTGTAGGAATTAATTTCTGGTTGAAGCGAGCATTTGACCTAGCTGCATCCTCGATGGTTTTAGCCTTGATTTCACCAGTATTAGTATTGATTGCTATCGCCATTAAGGTTTCATCTCCAGGGCCGATTTTTTATCAGCAATATCGAGTAGGTCTTAAAGGTCGTCGGTTCCAAGTCTGGAAATTTAGGACTATGGTGAATAATGCCAGCAATCTGCAAAAACAATTGGAGTCTCAAAATGAGGTTCAAGGTGGAGTACTGTTCAAGATTAAGAATGATCCGAGAATTACCAAAGTCGGCAAATTTTTACGCGATTACAGTCTAGATGAGCTACCACAGCTCATTAATGTGCTCAATGGGCAAATGAGTATTGTGGGGCCGCGACCTTTAGCAATCAGAGATTATGAGCTGTCGATGCAAGAAACAGATCAATCTGATAGAAATAAGCTGCTGCGCTACGAGGTTCTACCTGGCATTACTGGGCTATGGCAAGTTAAAGGCCGAAAAGACACCAGCTCTGGTGAGATTTTCTATTGGGACACAATTTATATCCTTCAGTGGTCTTTGGCTCTTGATCTCAAGATAGTTCTTGAAACAATCAAAGTTGTATTGCTTAAGGAAGGGGCGTGTTAGTGACTCATCGTGACGATAAAAATAGTGTTGTCAGAGTGGAATCATGAATTCGCTAAATAGCTAAATCAATCAACAAATAATATTCCTTGACCTTTATTGCTTCTATTCTTTTGGTGAACTCAATGCAAAAGCAGCTTATAAAATCTTTGTATATTCTTGATGGCAGGCAAAAAAGTCTAATTCTAATGGTGACTCTCTTTCTTTTTGTTTCTGGCATAGAAGTAATTAGCACTGGATTAGTTGGGCAGTTTATATCTCTCGCAACTGATCCAGGTTCGATCTCTAAGAGTGATTTTTTTAACGCAGTCTATCAGCGGCTAGACTTAAATTCTCAAAGTCAGTTTTTAGTAGTGCTTGGGAGCTTAGTGGTTGCTATGTTTTATTTTAAATCTTCTCTTAGCTTCTTTTCGCAAAAAATAATCTTTGAGTTTGGATTTAAACTCCAAGGAGACTTGTCTGCACGACTAATGAATTTATATTTGGATGCGCCATACACCTTTCACCTAAGTAGAAATAGTGCGTCTCTTATTCAAAATATAATTAATGAAACAAGTCGCTTTAGCCAAGGAGTAATAGCACCTGGACTCACCTGTATATCTAATGCTGTGATTACAATTGCCCTGGTAGGACTTTTGATCAAAATTAATATAATGGCTATGGTTGTAATTACCTGTATTCTATTGCTTTCATACCTTTTGATGCTATCTCTAAAAAGTAGAATTTCACTTTGGGGAAAACAAGGATCAGATGCCAACACTGAGATGATCAGAGTAATTAACCATAGTTTAGGGGGGCTTAAAGAGACAAAGGTAATTGGTTGTGAGTCATATTTTGAAGATCAGATGGAAACTCAAACAAAAAAATATTCTACCAGTGCGAGTCTAGCTCTAAGTTTTGGCAACTTGCCTCGCTATGTTATAGAGGCTTTTTTGATTAGCTTTTTAATTGGTTTTACTTTTTTATTCTTGGCTACCAACCAAGGGAATACTCAAGGTTTAAGTGCGACTTTGGGAGTATTTGCTCTGGTCTCAATACGATTACTTCCAGCGGTAGGAAATCTACTTACTTCGATAAATGGTATTAGGTACAGCGCCTATTCTATAGATAAAATACATTTAGATTTAATGGAGCTAGAAAAAAATGCAATTATAAGGAGAAAGAGTAAGCCTTTTGTTTTAAATGCTAGACCAACTTTGCCATTTGAAAATAGTATTATATTGGAAAATGTTACTTACAGTTATCCTAATGCTCAGATGAAGTCGCTGGAGGGAATTTCTTTGACGATTAGAAAGGGTGAATCTATCGGATTGATTGGTAAGTCTGGAGCAGGTAAAACAACTCTTGTCGATGTGATATTAGGGCTACTATCTACTCAAATTGGAGATATAAAGGTAGATGGCACCTCTATTTATAAGGATTTAAGAGCTTGGCAAAATATGATTGGATATGTTCCTCAATCAATTTTTTTAGTAGATGATACTTTGGAAAAAAATATTGCGTTTGGTGTCTCTGGGCATTTAATAGATAGTCAGAGGTTAAGAAAAGCAATTTTAGCTGCTCAGCTTGAAGAACTAATTGAGCATTTGCCTAACGGTTTAAACACTATAGTTGGTGAGCGTGGAGTGCTTTTATCTGGTGGCCAGCGACAGAGGATAGGTATTGCAAGAGCACTCTATCATGAAAGAGAGATCCTGGTTTTTGATGAAGCAACTGCTGCTTTAGATAATGAGACGGAAAGTTTAGTAACCGAAGCAATAAAATCATTAAGTGGCACTAAGACAATGATAATTATTGCCCATCGCCTGAGCACAATTCAACATTGTGATCACATATATCAATTGAGTCAAGGTCATGTTCTAAATTCAGGGAGCTATGATGAAGTAATTTTAGGTAAGAAGGTGCAATATGAAGCTATTTAATCAGTCAATTTTAATATTTTGTGCTGTTCATCAACCATTTGTTACTGTTATGATAAACTACTTCGAGCAAATCTTTAAATATCAAAATCACCAAGAAATACTCGCCTCTATAAGGTTGATTTTATTCTCTTTTATTTGATTTGAAGTGTGGAAAGTCCCAATAAAATCAATGATTATACGTTCGTTTTCTCATTTTATTTAATGTCATGTCATATTCAAAGCCCATTGTGTTTATTATTTTTAGAAGACCAGAATCTACGGCAAAAGTCTTTGCGGCAATCCGTCAAATGCAGCCAAAAAAGTTATTTGTGATTGCAGATGGCTCACGTCATGATCAACCTGGCGAGGCGGAGAAATGCGCAGAAACTAGAGCTATCATTGATCAAGTTGATTGGAACTGTGAGGTATTCAAACATTATGCCGAAAGTAACTTAGGTTGTGGAGTAAATATCTCTCAAGGGATTAGTTGGGTATTTGAGCAAGTGGAGGATGCCATTATTCTTGAGGATGACTGCTTACCTCATCCTGACTTCTATCATTTTTGTGAACATCTGCTGGACAAATACAAAAACGATGAGCGAATTATGCATATTTCTGGTAATCATAATTTATTAAACTATAATAGAGAAATAAAATATAGCTATTATTACTCACGCTACCCAATCATTTGGGGCTGGGCAACCTGGCGAAGAGCTTGGGAGAAATATAGTTTCACCATGGATAACTGGTTAGAGTGCTTAGAGGGAGAGTGGCTCGATCGATTCTTTGATGATAAAAGAGCTAGCTATGTATGGCATAGAAATCTCAAGGATGTTTATACAAACCAGTACACATGGGACTATCAGTGGTTCTTCACCTGCTGGACTCAATCGGGCTTGTCAATTATGCCCAAAGTAAACTTAGTTTCTAACATTGGCTTTGGTGATGGAGCAACTCATACTAGTGATCCCAATAATCCTTGGTCAAATCTACCGGTAGAATCTTTATCTTTCCCTTTAGAACATCCACCTTTCATCATTCGAGATACTTTTGCCGATCATCATTTGCAAAATACTCAGTTTGATCCGAGCAAGATAAATAAACTAGCAATGTCCATCAACCAACTTCCATTAATGCGACTTGGAGGGAGAAGATAGTATAAATGCTGTGATTATTAGTATGGAGTTCTTCTTTTGATGATTGAATTAGCAAGTGAATTATTAACGCCTCTATTCTACAAGTTAAAATACTTTTATTGCCGAGCACAGAACCCCACATTATCTTTGAGTATCAGCTCAAAGCTCAGGAGAAATCTGATTTTTGGTAATAATGTTTCGATAGGAAAAAATACCCTAGTCAGTGATATTATTGTTGGAAACAATGTAACGGTTCAACATGATTGTTGTTTGATCAATGTCTTAATTGGAGACTTTAGCTATGTATCTTCTGGAACACAATTAGATCTTACTCAGATCGGGAAATTTTGTTCTTTAGGCCCTCAAATATTAGGTGGATGTGGGGGGCATCCAACAGATCTGGTTAGTACTAATCCAGTATTCTTTTCAACTTTCAGCCAATCCAGCGTTACCTTTGCCGAAAAAGATTGTTTTCAAGAAAAAAAGGATATTATCATCGGTCACGATGTTTGGATTGGAGCAAGGGCATTTATTAAAGATGGTGTAAAGATAGCTCATGGGGCTATTGTTGCCGCAGGAGCTGTTGTCGTTAAAGATGTTCCAGCTTATGCCATTGTTGGCGGCACTCCAGCCAAGATTATTCGGTACAGATTTCCACCAGAAGTTATCCAAGAGTTACTCTTGATTCAATGGTGGGATTGGCCAATAGAAAAACTATATAATGCTCGATCGTACTTTAATACTAATAATATTCAATCCTTTATAGAATGGGCAAGAAATACTGAAATACCTGGGAGCTAAAAATGGAATTACAGTTGATGAATGATGCTACTCTTTTCCCACAATTCACTCCAAAGCAGCCTAGATTGATGCTGTTTGATATGGCTTTGGGAGGGCATCATGGTATTTATATCCAGCACTTGATTGACTATGCTCATGAAAAAAAAATTATCGGAGAGATCGATATTGTGGTGTTACCGCAGTTTGCGGACGTTCATCAAGATACGGTAAAAGCCATTGCTGCTGCTTGGCATCTGCAAATTAACTTGGTTCCTATTTCAATTGCAGAAGAAACAGCCTTAGGATCTCGCGGTTCAGGTATCAGTCGATCGATCCGCAATTTTCGGGAGTGGGAGATTTTTTGTAGATATGCTCAAAAGCTACAAACAACTTACGCGCTCATTATGTATTTAGACACTTATGCTTTACCCATAGCTTTTGGTAGAAAATCGCCCTGCTCTTTTTCTGGGATTTATTTTAGACCAACTTTTCACTACAGCACTTTTACTAACTATCAACCTTCCTGGAAAAATGACCTCCAGCATTGTCGAGAAAAAATCATATTAAATCAGGTTTTGCGCCAATCTCAATTAGACAAACTGCTCTGCCTTGACCCTTTTGCTGTCAAATCATTACCATCGGCTAAAATGATCCATTTGGCAGATCCTGTCAAACCTAGACCTGCAATAATTGGCGATCTGTCAGGCTTTCGAGCAAAGCTAGGTATTGAAAAACATCGCCGGGTATTTTTGTTATTTGGGGCATTAGATGAACGCAAAGGAGTTTATCAACTTCTGGAATCGATCGAACTATTGCCCTCAACACTCACTCAGAATTTGTGCTTGCTCATTGTGGGCAAAACTAATATAAATGAACAAGCTAGGATTCAGCCCAAAATATCTACATTACGGCAAACACATCCAGTTCAGATTTTAGAGTTTTATGACTTTATCCCCGAAAATGAGGTTTCACAATATTTTCAATTAGCAGATGTAATTTTAGCGACCTATCAGCGTCACGTGGGCATGAGCGGAATTCTTCTTTTGGCTGCGGCTGCCGGAAAACCAGTATTAAGCTCTAACTATGGTTTAATGGGAGAGCTAGTTACGCATTATAGATTGGGCTTAGCAGTAGATTCAACTGTACCCAAAGAAATAGCGCAAGCAATTTCACAGTATATATTAGCAACCCCAGCAGCATTTTGTGACTGTGCTAAAATGAGAATATTTGCAGAACAAAACTCGGTAGAAATTTATGCTGAGACTGTTTTTAAATGTTTAGCTGCTGTCAGGCACTAAAAGTCACTATAGAGGCTACATGAAGTTCAGCGGCATTTATCATAGACTCATGATAGTTTATTCTGATTTATAGCTTCTAAGTATTTCCTTAACAGCTTTTTGCTCACCTTTAATCTGTGCAAAATAAAATCCCTTTTCTTGCTTGGACATTTTTAACGATCGCAAAAAGCCCAATACTTTTTGCCCCCAGGTTCTTTTTGATGGGGATATTTGCCCTCTGCGTAGATAGGTAAGATGTGTACCAGAATAACTAATGCCCTCCATTAAGCGTAGCAAATATCCTTCTTGAATACGAGCTGCCGGAATCAAATGAATAAGCTTTAGAGCAGTAAATTGCCCGGTACCTAAACCCATATCACAACTAGTAAAAGCTAGGTCAGAATCTTCACAAGAAGTGAGCTGATCGCCTTTCCGCCCCAAAGCATTTCGATTAGTGTTTTGCTGAACCTGGTGAGCATATTTTTCAGCAACTGCCCGACGTAAACACAATCCTGCCCCGCATGGCGTAGAGTCATTATGACCACTACAGTTAGACCATCGATCGCGATCGAACTCTCTAATAGCTAATATTGGCCAATATGGCTTTGTCCATTCAGGAGGCTCGGTTTCAAATTCAGGAAAAATTTGTCCTCCCCAAGCGCCTATATGGCGATGTTTGCTGCTAATTTCTAGCGCCAATTCTAAGTACTCAGAATCTAAAATATTATCATCATCAACAAAAATAATCATCTCAGCTTGAGATTCGTAAATTCCTCTTAACCTTGCTGGGGTAAGCCCCAGATGTTCTTCTCGGATATGACGAGCGTGGGGGTGCCAGCTAAGATCTACGTCTAGAGAGAGATGCTTTTTACTAGCATTATCAATCAGTAAAAACTCCCAGCGGTTATTAGGCAGAGTTTGTGTTTTCAATGATTGCAAAACTCTATCAAGGTAATCGCGGCGAGGATTGTGTGCGCAAAGAATAACGCTGACTGCTACTGACATTAATTTATGCCTCATTAACTTGCACGATCGAAATATTCTGATTCATCATTATTTCTCTTGGGAATGAGTGACAGCAATTAATCATTTTAAGTATTATTCCGGGAAGCTGGCGCAATTTTTGTATAATATTTAACAAGATTATTAATGGTGAATGCTTTGACCTGTTTTAGTTGATCACTTGTAATTTGATGATTTTAGTAACAAGTATAACAGCAGTGTATTTATTAAGCCTGTTATCTTAATAATTGCGATAGTGCATAGCCTGTCTAACCAAAAAATAAAGGGTTAAAGCTGCTATTATTGTACAGAAAGCTCAGACAGGGTACATTCTGATTCACATTTTTATTTTTGATTCTTAACCTATGAAAATTTTAGTGACTGGTGGAGCTGGTTTTATTGGATCACACCTGATCGATCGACTGATGAAAGAGCAGCATGAAGTGCTGTGCTTAGACAATTTCTATACGGGCACCAAGCGCAATATTCGTCAATGGATAGGGCACCCTAACTTTGAGTTAATTCGTCATGACTTGACTGAACCAATTCGCCTAGAGGTCGAGCAAATTTATCATTTGGCGTGTCCAGCTTCTCCTGTCCACTATCAATACAATCCAATTAAGACTACGAAGGTGAATTTTCTGGGCACGTTAAATATGTTGGGGTTAGCCAAAAGAGTAAAAGCTAAATTTTTGCTGGCTTCCACCTCCGAAGTTTACGGAGATCCTGATGTTCATCCCCAGCCCGAAGACTATCGTGGTAACGTCAATCCGATCGGTATTAGGTCTTGCTACGACGAAGGCAAACGCATTGCCGAGACTCTTACTTTTGATTATCATCGCGAGCACAATGTAGATATTCATGTGGCGAGAATTTTTAACACCTATGGGCCAAGAATGCTGGAAAATGATGGTCGAGTAGTTAGTAATTTTATCTCTCAGTCTTTGCGGGGAAATCCATTAACAGTGTATGGAGATGGCTCTCAGACCCGCAGCTTCTGCTACGTAGAAAATTTGGTGGATGGATTGATCAAATTGATGGAGAGCGATCGCCCTGGACCAATAAACTTGGGCAACCCCGAAGAATATACTATCCTGGAGCTAGCCCAAAAGATCCGCGATCGACTTAATCCCCACCAAGAAATTATCTTCAAACCACTGCCGCAAGATGATCCGCAGCAGCGCAAGCCAGATATCACTAAAGCAGAGAGTTGGTTGAATTGGCATCCCAATATTCACTTAGAAGAAGGATTGACCAGAACCATCGCTGAGTTCAAACAACGTATCGAAGTAACTCCGCACCTGGCCGCAGCTTTAACCACAGCGACTATTTAAACCAGGCCAATTTCATAGCTTCAATAACCTTGCAGGAGATTAATATAATGAAAGTTTGTGCAATCGGTACTGGCTACGTCGGTTTGGTAACAGGAGTCTGCTTGGCACACATTGGCCATGAGGTGCTGTGTGTAGATAACAATCCGGCAAAAATTCAGATGATGCAGGCTGGTAAGTCTCCGATTCATGAACCGGGACTGGCGGAAATGATGCAAGTGGCGATCGATGCTGGTAAGCTGCAATTTACCACCGACCTGGCTGCTGGTGTAAAGCACGGTGAAATTTTGTTTATTGCTGTTGGCACTCCCCCGCTTCCCGATGGCTCTAGCGATACTCAGTATGTAGAAGCTGTTGCTCGGGGTATTGGTCAACATCTCAATGGCGGATACAAAGTGATTGTTAATAAATCTACCGTGCCGATCGGTTCTGGCGACTGGGTACGAATGCTGGTACTGGATGGAGTTAAGGAAAGAGCGCCTCAGCCAGTTCTAGTGGGAGCTGGCGGCGTTGCTGTCTCTCGATCTGAACCACGGTTTGATGTAGTTAGTAACCCGGAATTTTTGCGAGAAGGCTCGGCAATTTATGACACTCTCAACCCCGATCGGATTGTTTTAGGTGGTAACAGTAGCCAGAGGGCGATCGATTTAATGCTGGAACTATATGCGCCGATTATTGAAAGAAAATATGCTAATGCAGATGCCTATCGACCACCAGTAAACGTTTTAGTTACCGATTTAGGCTCAGCAGAAATGATCAAGTATGCGGCAAATGCCTTCTTGGCCACCAAAATTAGTTTTATTAATGAGATTGCTAATATTTGTGAGCGTGTCGGTGCCGATGTTACTCAAGTCTCTAAAGGCATTGGCCTAGATTCTAGAATTGGCAATAAGTTTCTCAATGCCGGAATCGGCTGGGGTGGCTCTTGTTTCCCCAAAGATTTGGCAGCTTTAATTCACACCGGAGCAGACTATGGCTATGAGGCGCAGTTGCTGAAAGCTACAGTGAGCGTCAACCAACGCCAACGAGCTTTGGTGGTAGAAAAACTGCAACAGTATTTGAAAATACTCAAAGGCAAAACGATCGGCCTATTGGGTTTAACGTTTAAGCCAGATACGGATGATCTACGGGATGCGCCTGCTTTAGATTTGATTGGGATGTTGGGTAAACTGGGGGCTAAAGTCAAAGCCTATGACCCGATCATTTGTGACCAAAGTAATTTGTTACCACCGCACCCCGGCCTAGGGAATGTTGGAATGTGTGAAAATCCTGAGCAACTAGCGACTGGTTGTGATGCAATTATTTTAATGACAGAATGGCAGCAGTTCCAGGATTTAAACTACTCAGAATTGGCTGAGCTAATGAGGGTGCCACTGATCATTGATTGCCGCAACTTTTTATCACCACAAGCAATCAGCGATGCCGGTTTAAAATGGGTGGGTATGGGGGTTCCAAGTCTTTAAATCAATAAAAAAACCTCCAAACACAATGTTCGGAGGTTTTTTTGACTGGCACTTTACTTAGAAATCATTTGAAAGTCAGTGAATTCAAACTTGGTGACAGCGGGCTGTCCTGCTTCGTCAGATTCCAAAATACGTTCACTGATTAAAAAGTAGTCACCGGCTTTGGTATAGTTATCGGTAAACAGGGTTTTGCCGCCTTTTGCTTCGCCAGTTTTGGGGTCAGCATAGACCGAATCGTAGCGGTGAGACAAATAGCCTGCGCCAGTATCATGGCTGCTAGAGGTATGGATTGTGACCACAATACCGTGGATGTGGCGATGCACCATTACTACTTCGTTGTTGCGCAAATGGTATTTGTCGCCGCTGGATTTGCCACCGATTAAGATTTCTACAGCTCCGTTGGCGAGGGTTTCTCCATACTCAAAGGAGTTCTTGCCGTGAGTTTCTTCAAAGGTGCGACGAATGCGGTGAATGGCTACTTCCCGCAGTTGACCCTTGATCGAGTCGGCAGCATCGGTGTTATCTATGCCAGATACGGTAGCGCTCAGGTCGGCGTTGACTTGCACTTTACCAGTAAAGATCTCATCGCCTTGAGTGAGGGTAACGGTTGCTGTATAGCCAGGGAAGTTCTTATCCCAGGTGTAGCGGTTTTCGTAGGCAGCACGAAATAAATCGGTAGCGGATACTTGGGTAATCACGGGTTAGTCCTCAATGCTTAATCATTCTTCATTCTATTGAGATTCTTCATCCCGAACAAGGTAGCGCAGATACCCAGTGATGACTAATTGGACTAGGAGCCTGAAAGTTGCTCGGATTTTTCCTCGATCGATCCATTGATTTGCTTGATAGCTTCGCTTGCACCGGAGGTGAGCGCTTCATTGGCAGTCCCGGTCAGGGCAATGCTTGTCCCCGCAGGCAGAGAAGCCGCAGCGCCGATGCTAGCTAGCGGTAAGTTTGCCGATTTACTGGCAGATGCTACCGAGTCGCCAAACTGCTTGGCCATGTTCACAAATTCTGAAGGAATCATTACCAAGGTAGTAGTGTTGTTTTCAGCGCCAATCTCGGTCAACATCTGCATCCGGCGCAGCTCTAGAGCCACGGGGTTAGCTGCGATCAACTGGGCTGCTTCGGTGAGTTTCTGGGAAGATTCTTGTTCTGCTGAAGCTTTGATGATTCGGGCGCGTTTTTCTCTTAGTGCCTCGGCCTCTTTGGCCATCGCCCGCTGCATCGAGGGCGGAATTTCGACATCTTTCATTTCTACCCGCTCAATCTCAATGCCCCAAGGCTCGGTAACTTCATCGACTATTTCTTGGACTTTGACGTTGATTTTGTCCCGATTTTGCAATACGTCATCGAGGTTGTTTTGGCCAACCACGTTACGCAGGGTGGTTAGAGCGATCTGGTAGACGGCCTGCTGATAGCTTTCTACTCGGGTAATGGCTTTGGTCGGTTCTATAATGCGGTAATACAGCACGGCATTAACTCTAATGGTCACGCTGTCTGCGGTGATGGTTTCTTGTGGCTCAATGTTGATGGTTTTGGTGCGGTTGTCTATTTGCACTTTTTGATCGATCATCGGGGCAATCCAGTATATGCCTGGCCCTTTAACGGCATGGGTACGCCCCAAGCGAAAGATCACGCCGCGCTCGTATTCTCGATCGATCTTAAATCCGCTAGCAGCAAAAATAACGAAGGCTGCAAAAGGCGCAAGAAGTAATTCCATATAGCTCTGAGAGATATTCTCTGAAGACTTGATGCTTTGATCTTAGCGAAAACTTAGCAGTTTGATTCTTTTCAGAGACACTTTGTGAAGTGTTGCGGGATAGCGGCTCAATGAGTTACTGCGGCACAAACTCATTTTTTGTGCTATTCCAGTTATCTTTCAGCGACATTTTTCGGCACAAATACAATATCTTCGTAAACTTGCTCAATTGGAAACGTCAATTTGATACTGGCTAGCTCCACCATACTCCCTTGCTCATAGTCAATAAGGCTCCAGTTATGATCAATTTTGCGAAATAGCTCGATCGACATTGTTTCAGCGTCAACCAGGACATATTCTTGGAGACAAGGATTACGCCGATAAAGCTTGAATTTATTCCCTCTGTCGTAAGCCTCAGTAGAAGATGACAGCACTTCGATGACCAAGCAAGGATAAGCAATGTACTGAGTGGTGTTTTTATCTCTTTCATCACAGGTAACGCTTACATCAGGGTAAACATAATGAGACGATTCTAATATTTTTACTCGGGCATCTGAATTCAGCGTCTTACAACCGCTGCCTCGTAGATGAATTTTAAGCAAGGAGCCAAAATTCAAGGCAATTTCACTATGACTGATGGTTCCACCACTCATTGCATAAACTTCGCCATCAATATATTCATGGCGTTCTAGCTGTTGTTCTTCCCAAGCGAAGTACTCTTCGGGAGTGAATTTAGGGAAGTTATCTCTAGCTGCTATCACATCAAAGCCTCTGAAGTGCTGATAAAAATGATTTGTACTCAAAATTGTATATTAAAAAATAATCGATCGCTGAAAGCGTAAGCGAAGCTATCGCCTACGGCGAATAAGGAGTGAAAAGAATACAGAGCAGAGGCTAGAGTGCGAGAGGGTAGAGGATTACGAAGTCCTGGGGATTTCACACATAACTCGAAACCCAATTACGTAGCTATTAGTATCGGGGTTGATGTTGCGAGTAGCAGAGCGGCAGTATCTCGGAATGTTGTTCCAGGAACCGCCCCGAATAACATAACTAGGATTCTCTCTATCGGACAACCAAGCACTACCATCGATCGGTGCTCCTTCATAAGTATTATGCCAATGATCTAAGCACCATTCCCAAACGTTGCCATGCATATCGTATAAGCCGTTGGCATTGGGCAGAAATGTATTGACCGGAGTTGTTGCTTTACGGTGGATGCCTTTTTCTCCTTGACCATAAGAGCCTGACCAACTGCCATCAGTATTATCAGTCCCATCATAATTAGCTAAATCGGTAGAGATTGTTTCACCAAAATGAAATGGTTGCTGGCTACCGGCTCTACAGGCATATTCCCATTCGGCTTCGCTGGGAAGTCGATATTGGCGTTGGCTATATATTGTAAGCCGATCGCAAAATTCTACGGCATCAAACCAGTCAATGCTTTCTACTGGGTTAAAATCCTTATCTTTGAAGTACGCTGGCCGAAGCTTCAGTTGTCTCTTTACTGCGGGCATTTTTTGAGCTACTGCTGCCCACTGAGCCTGAGTAATCAAGTATTCACCCATGAAAAATGAGGGCACTGTCACTTCATGCTGTGGGCTTTCGGTAGATCGTCGATCGATCTCACCATCTGGAGAACCCATCATAAATTTGCCACCCTCAATCAGCACCATTTTCAACGGTGGTAAACCGGGCAGTGGCTCTGCAAAAAAGTGGATTTGCTTGGTGTGGGACTTAATGATTTGCTGGGGCATGAGAAATCAAACATGTTGGTGAGTCGATTTTTATGACTAAATAAATAAGCTAGAAGACACTTTAAACATCTCACCTAGTTTTTTGGCCTGAGCCTTACTAATGGTTCGACTACCATTTACTATTTCTGAGACTACCCCCTTGCTGCCAATAATACCCACTAAATCTATCTGTTTAGTATTACTAGCAGCCATAATATGCTGCAAAATTTCATGAGGCGCAGATTTTCCCCAGTCATCCAAATTGTAATGTTGAGATTCGTAGTCTTCAATGAGTTTTACTACTAACCGAAACAGGGTAGTTTCTTCTGGGGTACGCAGGTTTTTTTTAGTGAGCAGATCCTCGGCCACTGCCAAAAATTGTCTGTATTCAGCTTCGGTTTCAATTACTTTAGGGCTAATTTTTGCTGCTTCCCAAAGTTGTAAGTAGCTATTTTGATTAATAGTGAGGGTCATTTTTCCATTGCTCCTTGTCGTATTCAGCGTGAGTTAAAAAATATTTGTAGTAAATAACTTGTTCTTCATAATCGATCGAGACAATCAGGCGATATTTGTTACCTTTGATGTTAAAAACAGTGAAGTTACTTACGGCTTCTGCGTCTCGATACACGGCCTGAACATCAATTAAACTTTGCCACTCGGCTGTTTTTACGATGTCGTACCATTCTTTAAGCTGTTTTTGAACATCTGGGTATGGTGCAGCATCTTGACGTAGATTGCTAATTGTAATGAGGTGCATGGCCTTATTAATTGGCTAGTTCTTTTAGGTTCTCATACAGAGAACTGATTGTCAATGTATAGGTTCTATTGGTAGATTGCTCATTTTAAAAAAATATTTGATCGCTAAAAGCGCAAGCGAAGCTACCGCCTATGGCGAATCAAGGAGGGTAAAGGATTACAAAGTCCTGGGGATTTCACACACAACTCGAAACCCAATTTCGCTGTTACTAGTTTCGGGGATGAGGTAGTTGCGAGTAGCAGAGCGGCAGAAGCTTGGTCTGTAGTTCCAGGAACCGCCCCGAATTATATAGCTAGGGTTATCTTGATCAGATAACCAAGCGTTGAAATTGATCGGTGCCCCCTCATAATTATCGTGCCAGTGATCTAAACACCATTCCCAAACAT
The DNA here is from genome assembly GCA_013297675.1 of Synechococcales cyanobacterium bin59.metabat.ball.084. Taxonomy (GTDB): domain Bacteria; phylum Cyanobacteriota; class Cyanobacteriia; order Cyanobacteriales; family Chamaesiphonaceae; genus JAAFHZ01. The sequence goes on from JAAFHZ010000043.1 coordinate 25,254, forward strand.
TTCCATGCATATCAAATAATCCAAATCTATTTGCTGCCCTAAATGAACCTACCGGAGTTGTTTTTTGTCGATATTCTCCTAATTGGCCAGAGCCATATTTACCAGAATAAGTTTCGTTTTCATATTCCCAATCTTGAGCGGAATAATTGGCCACTTCCGAGCTAATGGTTTCCCCAAAATGAAACGGGGTTTTTGTCCCAGCCCTACAAGCATATTCCCATTCGGCCTCTGTAGGTAATCGATAATTTCGCCCAGTATGCTGTGAGAGCCGAACACAAAATTCCTGAGCATCCCACCAGCTAACTTTCTCTACCGGTAAATCATTTCCCTTAAAACGTGCCGGGTCATCGGTTAGTTCATGCTCCATTTGGGGCAAACCCGCCACAAATCGCCATTGTGTCTGAGTAATCGGATACTTACCCAAGAAAAACGCGGGTACCGTCACCTGATGCTGAGGGCTTTCATCTGCATATCGATCGATCTCAGTATCTGGCGAACCCATCATAAAAGTGCCCCCAGGAATTGCCACCATTTCTAAACTAACATCCTGACCCAGCGGCTCCTTAAATGCCTTAGCCCTCCCCATCTCCGCAGGCGTAATACTGCTGCCAGTGGCAGTAAGCATAACGATCTCAAACTCAAATTCATACAGAGCATCCCCCGCCTCGATCGCCGTTTCGCTAACTTCGATCGTGTTGTAAGTAACCTCACCGCTCTGCAATACCGGGAAATCAGCTTGGGTAACGATTTTATAGACTCGATCAGTTTCCCCAGTGAATAGAGAATCGATCGATACCTGTCGTACCAACTCATCCCAAAGAACCGGTGAAAGATTTGTTCGATCGAGCACCCCCGGCATATTGCTATCCACCTCCGACCACCGAATCAAATCCTTTAAACCATCAGATCTCTCTAACAATTCCCGCAAATACTGAGTAATTTTTTCAGTATTTTCGGCACCCTTTTTCAAATAAGCCAAAGCAATCCACTCTAGCGGCTCACCCAAAATTTTGCCCCGCAGCTTTTTATCTACCTGCATTCGATAATAAACATAGTCTGCCATCCATAGCCCCAATTCCTCTAACCTAGACACCCCTTCGGCTTCAGCTAATTTACTTAACAGTACTTCCCGCAGCGGCGCACCCATCGCATACAAATCAGCCCCGATCGTGTCACACAAATTAGAAAGCAACAGCTCTGGGGCAGCAGTCCAAGGCAAATTTATCCCATATTTTTCTTGCACTAACTGCCGCAATAAATAGGCCAATTCTGTAGTTAAGGTCAAAGGCAAAGCCGCATGGCAAGCATATTGCAGCATTTTTTTGCCATATTCTTCACCATACAGCTCTGCAAACTCCATTTCAAACAGTTCAATTTGCCTCTGGGCAATTTCCCGCTCCCGAATAAAATTAATATCCACTACAGATAGCATCGAAAGACCCTCACCCCAGCTCTCTCTCAAGGCAAGAGACTTCGCTTTGTGCTCCTGCCCCCCTTCTCCCTCCTTGGGAGAAGGGGTTGGGGGATGAGGGTCTTTCCCTGTATTCCACGTCTCATTACTACCAATCGTCATCATCAAACTCCTGGTTTTCGATCGATCCCAACGATGTTAGCTGCACATTTGCTGTAAATTGCTTGGTGCGAGTCAGCCGCTGCCAATTAGCTGCTTCCAAAGATATCATTCTGCCCGCTAAAGCGGCCTCGATCGGCTCTGCCGCAGTCCCCGGCCAGCGCTCTGGCGGCAGCGGATTCACCCATAATACCTCGCGCACCGCTGGCAGCAGTCGAGCTAAAAAAAACCCTACCCCGCTCACCTGCTCCTGTTGATAAATAGGGCTAATTGCCCCAGCATCACTGATAATCACTACCATTGTTCTTTGCTTACTCCAGGTTTTGGCCACCTCCACCAGCGGCACCGCCCACAGTGGCCGCTGCCAGGGATATAAATAGTCGCCAGGATATTGATTAAACCGATAAATGGGCGACTGCCCTTGGCCAAGCTGCATGATCATCTGCACAAATGGCTCCACCACTGGCATAAATGGCCGCATTCCATTACTATCATCCACTAACAGCAACAAATTGACTTTTTTCGGGCTGAAAGGACGCATTACTTCCGCACTAAACCGTCCTTCTCGACCAATTTTTTCTACAGTAGCTGCTACATCTAACTCCGGCCAGTGCCAATTGGGGAGCGATCGAGGCAAGTTTGCCGCACCGCGCCGCAATAAAGCTACATCGATCGGGGTTTTGATCGTGAACTTGGTTTCTTGAGTTTGATTAGGCGAGGGTAAATCTTTAACTGCATCGGCAGCTAGGCGATTGGTAGATTTATTGGTGGTCGTCGGTGTTCCAGGTGGTCGATCGGCAGCATCTGGCGGTGGTCTTTTGCGGGGCGGTGGAGTTAGGGGTAAATCTGTTGTCTGCTCACTCTGTTGGTTATCATGAACTTGCTGTGGTGGCCACAGGCTGCTTAGTTGATCTTGCTGATTCGATCGATACTGGGCAAATTCTCGCTCAAATATTTGGGCATCGTAATTTAAGCTGGGTTTGACCCATAACAGCCGACAAATATCCTCTAGATCTGACCAATCAGCTAAGCCAAACCCCGAGGCGATCGATCGGCGCAGTTGCTCATAGTCTTCGATCGTCAGAGTCATGCCCGCCCGCCGCAGTTGCCAAAACAAATCCCAACAGGGCATAAATGCCTGGTTTTCGGGGAGTTGCTCCTGATTCAGGGTCATGCCTGCTGCCCGCAGTTGCCGAAAAGATTCCCACAGGGTGGTAGATGATGGGGGGTGAGCGCTCGATCGTTTATTCCGATTCGCCATAAATAAAACTCTCGTGGTTTTTGCGGTACAGCTCTTGGTCGGCTTGGGTTTTTAAGATCATGCCCAGCAAATGCGGCTGTTCTCCCAATGTTTCTAAAGCGGCTAACTCGGCCTCCCCTGCTTGCAGAGTGATTTCTAGGTAATCTAGCAACTCGCTGGTGCCGGGTAACTTACTACCCAGCTTGCCTTTCAACAAATCCCGAATTTCATAAAAATGCCCAATGGTATCAGCCACATACTGCCTTTGCGCAGTACTTTGCTTCCCAAAGCGTTTGTCAATTATTTCTTCTAGCCCCGTCTTTGCCGGGAATTTTAAATAATAATACAAGCATCGCCTTAAAAATGGTTCGGGCAATTGGCGCTCCTGGTTACTGGTAATAATCACGATCGGCTTTGGTTGCCAATTACTGCCCAGTACGGGGTATCTTTCACCGGTTTCTGGAACCTCAAAATATTGCCGCTCTAGCTCTAGCAGCAGATCGTTACAAAAATCATTGTCTGCTTTATCAATTTCATCAATCAGCACGATCGGGCGCAGTATATCTGTCTGATGTAATGCCTCACCCAGCTTCCCAAACTCCACATATTTTGTTTTGTCGCGTAATCGTTCTTTGACATTATTAAATTCTTCACCCATCAATTCTTCTAAATCTTGAGGATTCAGCCCCATTAGTTGAGCATCCCGCAATCTGGCGACCGCATCAAAGCGATATAGTCCATCTCTAGCCTGGGAGTTAGATTTTACATTCCAAACATAATAATTCCACCAAATTTTAGGCGGGGAACAACTCGACTGCCCTTCTTCCACAAGGGGAGCGAGAAACTTCGCCCCGTGCTCCGGCTCCCCTGCTCCCGCCTTGGGAGAAGCAGTTGGGGGATGAGGGTCTTTTCCTGCTATCTCTATGGTCTTTGTTCCACTTCGAGTTGCAGCCCTTTCTGGCTCCTGATTTACTCGTAAATATTTCTGAGTAAACTGATAAGCCAATGAATAAGCCAACTGGGTTTTGCCGCAACCCGGCTCTCCTTCGATCAGCAGCGGTCGCTTTAACTGAATCGCTAAATTCACAGCTTTAACTAACTTCGGGTCAGGAATATATGGATAATAACCATTCACTTGCTCTGCCTCAGGAGGTTGTAGCTCATCTGTTGGATATTCGTATTCTGGATTTTGTTGATTAGTCATGATCCTAAATCCCAATTATTTTTAATTGTTGTAATTCCATCCGGTACACCAAGTGTTTCACAAATTTTATCCAACACATCCTGTGGTTTTTGCCAGTCTAACAAAAGCCCTGATAAAATTCCCTCGTATTTGGCTAAAATCTTATGCTTCTCTTTGTGTGTTTCTATCCACTTATTGATATCACCTAAGCTTATTTCATTTAATGGATCTAAGCTAACTAAGAAGCTTTCACTTGGCATATTAAAGCATGGTGGTGATCGATCGTTCCAGAAAATCACTAATCTGGGATGCGCTGAGGAGCTACGGTTGTTTTGGAAATAGTTGAACAATTTTTTGGTGAATTCTTCCAAGATTTCATTATCTTCCTGAAAATTACAAATATTTAAAACTGTTGGGAAATTACAATCACAAATAATTGCTAGCTTCTGATCATCTGTCGAAGATTGATGATCTGAGATACCGATTATCTTAATTAACTCATCAAGAAATCTAGAGTATTTTACACATTGTAAATTACTCATGTTGATCAAATACAACTTTGAGCAACCAGGCCATTTTTTAGTAAGACTGGAGAATAATCTTTTTAACAAATAATTTCGGACAAGAGAAGTTGGGGCAATTACAGAAAAGTTGTAAAAGCTATGAGACTGTAGAAGACATTGCCCAAATTCATCTTCTTGATTAGCACAGTTGAGAAGGTCAAGTGCATTCACTATTTTCTTCTCAGTATTTTTTGAAATCTCAGACCTCTTGATCCAAACGACAGGAATTTCCCAACTCTTTTTATTTTCATATTCATTGCAGCGACAATAAGTGAAATAAACTTGCAAATGGTTATTTGTATCTGCAAACCCTTGCAATGCTAACTTGGGGTCTTTTCGAGCCTTAGATTCAATCTCTTCAATCGCTGTTGTAAAAAAGATCTTGAGAGACTTTAATGTAAAAGGTTTGCCGGAATTTCCAAGCATGGCAGAAATTACCTCTTTATCCATTTGCAAATGCTTACGAACATCAGCAATAGTTTTTCTTGAACCTGGAAATTTACCGGTAAGTGCTGATATTACAGCATCACAAGCCTTTTTGCCCTCATCCGTAAAAGTGTACCAATTTTCATCCATAAAGCCACCCATTTTGCTGAACCGATAATTTGAATTATCGGTTGCCGATAACCTGAAGGATATCTTAGCAGAAAATTGCTGCAATATAGACAGCAAACAAATCACAGCGAGGCATTCGGAATTGAAAATTAAAATAGTTATCGATTTCAATGACAGCTAGTAATCAATATTGGTATTGGTATAGACATCAGCAGAAAGTTCTTGCATACAAGGTTTCAGCCGATAGACAAATCACCCAAAAGCAATATGAATCACCAAAAATCCAAAAACTCTCAAGACCGCGCTATTCTGCTATTAGTAATTCGTTTGATCCTCTCGATCGCTTGCCAAATAGCCGAATCTGGTTGGTGGCAAGACGGGCTTAGCTCTCACCCAGAAAGCACCAAAAGTGAGATCATGGAACGCAATGCAGAGCAAGGCTCTTGCGATATTCACCCACCTGAAGATCAGTGAATTTCTCTGCTCCCCAGCAGACATTACAACGGAGCAAGGGTGATTCGATCGCCCTTGCCAAACAACTACATCTTAACCACAATCAACCTCTGGCAAAGACATCGGATCAGAATCTATCCCCAAAACCTTCACCAATCTTCACAGATCTGCTTTCAACCTCTTAGGCTAATTGTTCACCTGAGCAAATAGACCAACTTAGGAACCTTTTTGACGCACAGACAACAGTATGATCATTAACAAAATTGTAAATCTAGGGTCTCGACAATGTTTTCTGGTTTCTGGGCAGCTACTTTTTTCCGCGCAAAACGCCGGTGGTTAACGAGTTTAGGCTCTATCACCCTCATTTTAATCTTGCTCATCCCAGGATTCTCTGGAGCAATGCCTACCAAAATCGCCAACAGATCAGAAATTCGCGGAGTTTGGATCACCAACATTGACAGTGACGTATTGTTCGATCGAACCCGCCTTAGCAACAGCATCGGTCAACTGCAAAAGCTCAACTTCAACACCCTCTATCCCGTAGTTTGGAACTGGGGATATAGCCTATATCCCAGCAAAGTAGCCGCCCAAGAAGTCGGACAGGCGATGATGCCCAAAAAATCGATCGAGACTCTACTAGGCCGCTCCTTACCTGCCAAAGAAGGATTAGCAGGCCGAGATGTATTAAAAGAAATCATCGATCGAGGCCACAAAGCAAAAATGGCCGTCATCCCCTGGTTTGAATTTGGCTTTATGACCACCGCCCCCAGCGACCCCGCCGGTTCTGACCTAGCCAAACGCCACCCCGCATGGCTCACCCAAAAAGCCGACGGCAGCAAAATATCTAAAGAAGGCACTCACGAGCGAGTCTGGTTGAATCCATTAAACCCAGAAGTGCAAACTTTTATTAAAAGCCTATTAGTAGAAGTAGTCAAAAACTACGACGTAGACGGCATTCAGCTCGATGATCACTTTGGCTATCCCTATCAATATGGCTATGATCCACTGACAGTCAAAATGTACCAAGCCGAACACCAGGGCAAAAATCCACCTCCAGACCCCAAAGATGTGGAATGGACAAACTGGCGGGCAGGCAAAGTCACCGCCTTCATGAAAGATTTGTTTAAAGATATTAAAAAAGCCAATCCCCGCGCCATTATTTCAGTATCCCCTAACCCCCAAGAATTTTCTAAAGAGTTCTTTTTGGCTGACTGGGAAGCCTGGGAACGAGCAGGCTTAGTAGAAGAATTAGTGATTCAGCTATATCGAAATGATTTATCTAGATTCAAATGGGAAATGCAAAAGCCCGAAGTGCAACGGGCTAAAACCCATATTCCGGTAGCGATCGGGGTATTAGCTGGCATCAAACCTCGTCCGATCGCGATGAAACAAATCCAGGAACAAGTAGCAGCCATTCGCCAAGAAAAGCTGGCTGGAGTATCATTCTTTTTCTATGAAACTTTATGGAATCTCAAACCGGCCAATGAGAAAGTTGTCGATCGACAAACTGGTTTCCAAAAGTTGTTTCCGGCGGGGGTCGATCGGCCAAAATTATAAGATAACCCATAAACTTAGAGGATAAATCTAATGAATAATAAAGAGATTTATCAGCAATTCCAAATTCCTTGTAACAAGCCAGGTTGATGCTGGGGGCTTGCCCCCAGACCCCCATTGGAGGGCATTACGCCGCCCTCCAAACCTCCCAACGTAAGGGTTGATCTTGCTGAGTTGCCGCATTGTC
>JAAFHZ010000044.1 GCA_013297675.1 Synechococcales cyanobacterium bin59.metabat.ball.084
AGTAATAACAATTGATAATAGACCAACGGCCTGAATACCAAGCTGTTCAAAGCTGCCACCCCAAAAAAGTCCATTTTTGGGTGCTGGAACAGCACCAAACAAATTACCCTGGCTAAATAAACCCAGGGCTAAAGTGCCCCAGACCCCAGCAACTAAATGCACTGCCACGGCTCCAACCGGGTCATCAATGCCGCTGCGCTCAATAAAATCGATCGCAAACACCACCAGTACTCCTGCCACTACTCCAATTATTGCAGCACTGGTTAAATTTACAAAAGCGCAAGAGGCAGTAATTGCTACTAACCCGGCTAAAATTCCCGAGATCAGCATGATCAGATCTGGTTTGCCCGAACCAACCCAGGTAGTCATCGTTGCGGCCAAACCACCGCAGGCTGCGGCAATATTGGTAACAACCACAATGTGCGCCACTGTGGGCGAAACAGCCAAAGTAGAACCAGGATTAAAGCCAAACCAGCTCAGCCACAAAATAAAACAGCCCAAAGTAGCCAAGGTCATACTGTGACCAGGAATTGCCATAGGCAAACCAGTTTTTCCATATTTGCCGCTACGAGGCTTCAGCAGCCAAGCGCCCGTGAGTGCAGCACAGCCCCCTACCACATGCACCACGCTCGAACCGGCAAAGTCAAAAAATCCTCGATCGGCCAGCCACCCGCCACCCCACACCCAATGGCCAATCATGGGATAGGCCGTACTACTAAACAGCAATACAAAGATAAAGAAGCTGACTAGTTTAATACGTTCGGCCACTGCTCCTGAAACGATCGTGGCTGAAGTACTGGCAAAACCAAGCTGAAAAAAGAATTTGGCGGCTAAGGGCACCCCCGCCCAACCCAAAGCTGCAAAAACTCCCTGATATTCTTTGTTGGTGGCCGGACTGTTATCAGATCCAATTAAGAAAAAGCCATTGGCACCAATCCAATCATTGCCGTTGCCAAACATCAAACCAAAGCCAATAATCCAGAAAGAAATACTGATTAAAACAAAGGTGCTGAGGTTTTTGGTTAAGATATTGACTGTATTCTTCTGGCGACAAAGGCCAGACTCTAGCATGGCAAAGCCACAATTCATAAAAAAAACTAAAATTCCGGCAACCAAAACCCAGATGGTATCAATGCTTACTTTCAGATCTTGAGCCATTTTAACGGCATCTACTCCCGCAGCCCAACCGGGCAATTGCCAGCTCAAAGTTGCCAGAAGAACCAGCCCGAGGCCAAGCAGAAGTTGCTGATATCTTTTTCTGGAGCGGTTTTGAGATGGGAGTGTGAAGGCAGTTGCCTGCGTTCCGATCGATTCCATTTGTGTTAGGTTCGTGAGCTGTTCTTATGATTCTAACTAACTACCTCCGCTTTTTGTCTCCAGATTTTGGCGTAACTTGCGATTTCTCAGTGATGTGGCTCACAATTTATGGTTAGTGATAAAAGACTACTTTGGCTAAACATTACGCATGCTGACAAAAAAGAATTAGCTGGTAAGCTAAAAGCGGAGGAAAACTAACACGTTTTTGTATCGTGCCTAGAAATATGAATTATTCCGGTGGTTGGCTACCAAGTCTGATAGGGACAGTACTTACTGTGATGTCGATGCAACTTACCGTGATGGCAAAGTCGCCAACGGAAGTTAATCAAATTGCCCAAGCAATTACGGTTAGGGTTGATGAAGGATCTGGCATAGTAATCAAGAAAGATGGAGAGGTCTATACTGTATTGACTGCGGCACATGTAACGTTTGGGGAGTTTTCTGATACGGCTATTGTTCAAACAGTGACTACTTCTGATGAAAGGCAGCATCAAATTATCAGTGGCTCAGTCAAAAAACTGGCAACAGATATAGATTTATCGATCGTCCAGTTTCGTAGCCCTTATCAGTATCAAATAGCAGAATTCGGCGATTCCAATCGGCTAGAAGGAGGGACAGAAGTCTATGTGGCTGGTTTTCCGGTGCCAACACCGGTAATTACTGAGCGGATCTTTGTTTTTCGGCGAGGACTAGTTTCAGCGAATAGTAACAAAGTTTTTAAAGGTGGCTATGGTTTACTGTATGACAATGCTACTTTGCCCGGAATGAGCGGTGGACCGGTGCTCAATCAGCAGGGGCAGTTAGTAGCAATGCATGGCAAAGGCGACCAAGACGATAGAGGCAAGACTGGTTTCAATGCAGGTATCCCGATCTCCCGATTTGTAGATTTAGCTCGCAAAACTGGTATTAGTTTGGCTGGCAGTTTGGTACCAACTACGCGCAGTCCAATACCAAAAGCTGATGACTTTTTGATTGCGGCAACTGAAAAGTGGGGAAGAAAAGATTTTCAAGGAGCTTTAATTGACGTAAACAAAGCCATTAGTTTGAATCCTAATTTGGCCAGTGCATACAGCCGTCGAGGATCTATCAAGTTTGCTCTCAAAAACATACCTGAAGCTTTAGCTGATTACAACCGAGCGATCAGTTTGAATCCCCAGTTTGCTCTTGCTTACAACAACCGAGGGCTGTTAAAGGTGGATAACCTTAACGATGTGCCAGGAGCTTTAGCTGATTACAACCGGGCGATTAGCCTAAATCCACAGTTTGCCTTTGCATACAACAATCGAGGTCTTCTAAAAGAAGATAAGCTCAATGAGCCACAAGCAGCTTTGGCCGATTACAACAAAGCAATCAGTTTGAATCTGCAATATGCTTCGGCTTATTATAATCGCGGTATTTTAAAAGACGAAAAACTGAATGATGTCTCAGGAGCTTTAGCTGATCATAACAAGGCAATCGCTCTCAAACCGCAACTGACGGAGGCTTATAACAGTCGAGGTATTTTGAAGGTTAAGCTCAGCGATCTTCAGGGAGCCTTGGCCGATTACAACACAGCGATTAGCTTAAATCCGCAATATGCTCTGGCTTACCATAATCGCGGTATCCTCAAGGCCAAAAACCTCACTGATTCCTTGGGGGCAATTGCTGATTTGCGTCAGGCTGCTCGTTTGCATCGTCAACAAGGCAATACCAAATTCTTACAACAGACGATCGAAGAGTTGCGCACATTAGGAGCTACTGAGAATTAAGAGAGTTTTGGTCTTGAACGAATTATCGTTGCTCTAGTAGATCTTCATTGATTTTGCGTTTCGCAGTTCGTAGCTGACCACAAGCCGCATCAGCACCCAAACCCTTGGAATAACGCACGCTCACTGCAATTCTCTGTTGCTCTAGGATTTGGGCAAACTTTTGGACTTGCTGCCGATTGGGGCGTTGGTAATCGGCCTCATCGATCGCATTGTAAGGAATCAAATTTACATGAGACTGAAAGCCCCGTAGCCGACTGGCCAACTCCATCGCCATATCGGCTTTATCATTTACACCAGCCAACAAAATATATTCAAAGCTCAAGCGGCGACCAGTGACTCGCACATACTCTCGACAGTCATCTAACAAGCCTTCGATCGAATAATTGACTGCTGTAGGAATGAGCTGCTCACGCAGCCATTGATTTGGCGCGTGTAGACTCACCGCCAACGTAATTTGTAAATGATGATTGGCTAACTCTTCAATTTTACCGGGAATCCCGACTGTAGAAAGAGTCATCGATCGCTGGCCAATGCCCACATCGGTATTTAAGCAGCGCAGCGCAGGTAAAACTTCATCTAAATTCGCCATGGGTTCACCCAAACCCATCAACACCACATGACTAACCCGCTGACCAAAATCGGACTGAACAGTGAGCACTTGGTCAATAATTTCATGGGCTTTAAGATTGCGAAAAAAGCCGCCTTTACCAGTGGCACAAAAGCTACAGGCCATCGCACAGCCCACCTGAGTTGAAACACAGACGGTCAATCGCTGATCGCTAGGAATTCCCACTGTTTCGATCACCTGACCATCAGCTAAAGTCAGCAAATACTTAATGGTGCCATCGGGAGCTACCGATCGATGTTGAATTTGCGATCGACCAATTTGTACATCGGCTACTTGCGATCGCCATTCTTTAGAAAAAACCGTGATGTCGCCTAGAGAATTTGCCCCTTTTTGATAAATCCATTGGTGCAGTTGTTTACCCCGATAAGCTGGTTGCCCCTGAGATTCCATCCATTGGGTAAGGGCAGGGAGATCTTTGCCTAACAGCGGACTAGAAACTTGGGCGGTAGCGGCTAACATGGCACTTTGAGGAGGTACTGAGCCAATCATTGTAACTCAAGGATAGATTCATTAACGGAATCAGGATTATTTTGCGGTATGTACTGAGTATCTGTCAGGCTTGCTTAGAAACACTTCTGGTAGAATGGTGGAAACATTGTTTGTTTTTTGGTTGCTTGACATTTGATAGCATCACCCAATGGAGCGAGGCATTTTTTATTCACTGCCTTTGTCTCTAACACCACGCATAATGCGCGACAGTTCACTTTTTTCATCCACCGTGATCCGGCTGGGGGAACCACTGATCAGACCTTCGTAGTTACGGAAAGAATCTTTGATTTCTGCACCGTCTTTGCTGATGGTGTACTCGCGGATGCCTTTGTCGTGCCAAGAGCCGCGCATTTTAAAGACGTTGATAGCGCGGGACATTTCGCCGCGAATTTCGACGTATTGCAACATCAAAATGGTGTCGGTAATCGTGGAAATATGGGAATCGGTGATGGAGTGTGAACCCATGAACTGGTCGGAGGTATTGGTAAAGAAGCCGGTGATTTCTTCTTGCTTGGCATAGCCAGTAACTCCTATTACAAACTGACGGAAAGCGTTGTTGCTTACGCCCCGCGCTAAGGCCGAGAGAGAGTCGATCGCGATTCTGGCGGGTTTGAAATCTTCGATTTCGGACTTAATGGTTTGCAAATGATCTTCTAGACCAGCAGACTCAGGATAGGTACAAAGAATTTTGAGTAAGCCCTTGCGCTCCATCTCTTCAAAGTCGGTACCCCAAGAATAAGCGTTGCGGGAGAGCTGCGCTCGGGATTCCTCATAGGCAAACAAAATAGCTTTCTCGCCAGAGTTGCAGGCTTCTTGAATAAACTTGCTGACCAACAGGGTTTTGCCGGTACCAGTGGCTCCAGTTGCCAAAATAATTGAATCTTTGAAAAAGCCGCCACCGCACATTTCGTCCAGGGTTTTGACTCCCGAAGATACTCGTACATTGGAAGATCTTTGAGTAAGGCGCATAGCTCCTAACGGGAAAATATTAATGCCTTTGTTGGTAATAGTGAAGGGATATTCCCCTTTCATGTGGGTGGTGCCGCGCAGCTTGAGGATTTCGATCGTTCTACGACGACGTTCTCCTTCTAAGACGTTACGGGCAATCACCACGTTATCAGAGACAAATTCTTCTACTCCATAGCGGGCAACTGGGCCATATTCATCGAGGCGCTCGGTGGTCATAATTGTGGTGGCGTTCATTTGTTTCAGTCTGGCCACTAACCGAAATACTTCCCGACGAACCACCGAGGCAGCATCATATTGCTGAAACACAGCAGTCATCGAATCTACCGATACGCGCTTGGCTTTGTATTTACCGATCGCATACTGAATCCGCTCGATCAACGCCGACAAATCAAAGCTACCAATTACTTCTTGACCATCTGGATCGGGAGAAGCATCGAGGATGAACAGCTTGCCCTGATCTACTAATTTTTGGAGATCCCAACCAAAGCTATGAGCATTTTTAATAATATCGGCGGGCGATTCCTCAAAGGTCACAAACACGCCGGGTTCATCGAATTGAGTGATGCCATTGTACAAAAACTGCACAGCCAGCATGGTTTTCCCTGTACCAGAAGTGCCGCTGACGATCGTAGTGCGACCGATCGGCAGTCCACCATGAGAAATATCATCAAAGCCCTCGATCATGGTGCGAATTTTCTTCACTCCCAAATTGTTATCTGGGGAGTTAGTTGGCTGAATACTGGAAGGGTTGTTTTTTTCTTCGGGAGTGGCTGGAGAATTGGATGTGGTCATTAGGGGAAACTCGAGAAATTTACTGATAATTTGGCGTGTTTACGATGATGTTCAAGCCGGTATTTAAACCGAAATTTTTGTGGGAAGAGGCATTTTCAAAGCTTATTCAAATCCACTGTCTACTAACTCTTCGTAAAGTAGGTCTAAACCAATCAGGACTCGCTCCCGATCGGATAAATCACCAATGATTTTTCGTACTGGCGGTGGCAGCACCTTGGCCAATGTGGGAGTAGCCAGGATTTTATCTTCTTCGGCCAATTGAGGATTTTTTAATACATCAATTACTTTCAGAGCGTAAACACCTTGAAACTCTTCTTCTAGAATGTTTTTAAGGGTGCGCAATGCCCGCACCGAGTTAGGAGTGTTACCGGCCACGTATAATTTTAGTACGTAAGTTCTAGCTAGAGGACTCATAGATGATCGCTTTTTGTACTTATTCGGTCAGACCCGAGTAATGTTTTTGCTGGGACAGACTTGGATGCAGAATAGGGATGCAGACTGAAATATAAGCACTGACAGGGAGGCAGGGTTATCAATCAGCGTTGTAATTATCTCACCGGGACTCTGCCAAAACAGCAGCGACTCAGCAATTGTTACAAAAACGTTGCATCTCAATGTCACGATCCTAGCAGCCAATCAGCTTATCATTTCTTAAAACATTATAAGTATTAGTACTGGCAGCCACTAAAACACCCGCCGATCGACAATCGACCATGTTCTAGAGCGCTTAACTGCCCAGGCTTATAGGCAAATTTGGATTTAGAAAGCTCCGCATCAGTTGCTTTCTCTAATTTCTTTCTCTGGGCACCGATCGACGATACATTTCGCAGAGATGGGCAATTACATCAATTAAGGTCAGGCGATAGTCCAATAAAACATCTTCGCTCCAGCCCTCTAGCTTGAGCTGTTTAGAAAACTCTTCCATTAGCTCCATATGTAGCTCTACCACCTCCGAAACGGAGAGATCGGCAAAAAATACTAACGTGACAAACTCATCGAGCATCTCATTGAGATTGAGATCAGGAGAAAAATAGGCCAAAACAATATCGTGATACTGCAACTTAAGCTGGGCAGCAAGAGTTTCTCTTTCTTCGGCTGACAGGTTGCGGAAAAAATGCTCGGAGTTGCGATTGTAATAGACTGCCAGGTAGCCTAAGCGCTCTTTGAGTTTTTCGGTCAGGCGGCGCTGCTGCTGAAGTAAAAAAGCGATCGATTTTAAATCGGGTAGTGGGGAGCTGAGCTGTTCGGCGGCTGGAGCTAGAGATAAAAACTCGGCAATAGCCCGCTCGATCGATTTATCTAGACCAACCACTTTATCCGGTGAAATGGTGACTTCAGAAGAGTGATATAAGGGTGGCGGTAATGGCGGGGTATCAGAGCCAGTCACAAAAACTACCGGCAAGATAGTGGCTTGATCGCGCAGAGCCGTAATGCTAAGCAGTAAATCATCGTCTACTTCTAACACCAAGCAGTCGATTTCTGGCTTGCGACTCCCCACCAAGCGCAGCAGATCGGCACCGCTCTCTAACTCTTTCAGAACATAGCGACCATCGCTCAGGGCTGCACGTAGTTGCTGCAAGAGCTGAGGTGACTTTACCGAAATAGCAATGGTAAGGAGGGCAGACAAACTGATTTACTCGAAGGTGAGGTGAATATATTCTACAAACTAAACGTTAAACGAGCTGAAATTTAATAGAGGTGGTGTGAGCACTAATACTTTAGTTTTGGTCTGGAGGCAGACTGAATGTCTAGATCTACGAAAGCTTGATCTGGACTGCGCTCTATAGATTTAATTAGATTTATTGTTAAGTGAGCCTTAATGATATCACAGAAAATTTACAGAAAATTCATACAAATTCATACAAATTTCATGGGATTTTAAGCCGTTTAACTTACGGTTGAACCCAGAGCTAGCTAGCGAATCAGTTAAATCAACTAGTTAATTTTTGACCTTGGTGCAAAATAATTCGATTGCCATCAGGATCATATATGTAACATTCCCGGCCATGACTGGCCGTTAACACCGTAGAGGTTTGGGGATATCCATGGGCAGCTAAGTGCTCTAGAACTTTTTCTAGGTTGTCTACCGATAGACAGAGACTAACAGCACCGGCAGCTTGCTGCGCAAACTCTTTATTACCAGCTTTGGGCTGAAAGATCCCTAAATCAACTCCGGCGACTTTAAAACCCGCATAAACATTGGGCTGATGGGGCTGAGGTAACTGTTGCAGCAAAACTGAGTAAAAAGCTAACAGTCGATCGAAGTCTACGGCAGCGATCGTTACTAAGGCAGCAGAATAATTAAACATAAAAACAAATAAGGAAGAAATTTGCTGTAAGGCATGGTGAAAATTCAATGAAAATTCACTCACACAAGGTCTATAATGGCTAAACTCGGGCATGGTTAGCAAATAGCGCCCGACCAGCGCCGTGGGAGGGCATCAATCAGTTATGGAATTGGCACATCGCACCAGAGAGGTCAAGCCTTCTGTCACCCTCGCCATTTCCGCGCAGGCCAAAGCTATGCAAGCCAGTGGCATTGATGTTTGCAGTTTTAGCGCTGGGGAACCGGATTTTGATACACCAGAGCATATTAAAGCTGCCGCTGCTGCTGCTCTGGCCATGGGAAAAACCAAATATGGCGCGGCGGCAGGTGAATTGCCCTTGAGAGAGGCGATCGCCCAGCAAATGCGGCAAGAAGAGCAGTTAGATTACCAAGCCGCCAATATTTTGGTAACTAATGGCGGTAAGCATTCGCTGTTTAATTTAATGATGGTGCTGCTGAATCCGGGAGATGAAGTAATTATCCCAGCACCTTTTTGGTTGAGCTATCCCGAGATGGTGCGATTAGCCGATGGTACTCCGGTCATTGTGCATACCGATGCCAGCACCGACTATAAAATTTCGCCGGAGCTGCTGGCAGCAAGCATTACGAGTAAAACCAAGCTGTTGATTTTAAACTCTCCCTCCAACCCTAGCGGAGTAGTTTATACTCGCGCCGAGTTGACTGCCTTAGCAGCGGTGATCGTCAAGCACGATATTTTAGTGGTATCTGATGAGATCTACGCCAAAATTATCTATGACGGAATCGAGCATGTCAGCATTGGTTCTTTGGGTCAAGAGATTTTCGATCGCACCATCATCAGCAGCGGTTTTGCCAAGGCTTATTCTATGACCGGTTGGCGAGTGGGGTACTTAGCTGGGCCAGCCGAGCTGATTCGGGCTGCCAGTATGGTGCAAGGTCACAGCACTTCCAATGTTTGTACGTTTGCTCAGTATGGAGCAATCGCCGCTTTGGCCGGTTCTCAAGACTGTGTGGCCGATATGTTGCAGGCTTTTAGTCGCCGCCGGGAAGTGATTTTACAGATGTTGAAGGCCATTCCGGGTTTAGATTGCGCCAAGCCAGATGGGGCTTTTTATTTGTTTGTGAATATTAGTCGATCGGGCTTGGGTTCTTTGGAGTTTTGCCAAAGATTATTGGAGTCCCAGCAGGTAGCGGCGATCCCCGGTTTGCCCTTTGGCGCTGACGACCATATCCGGCTTTCTTATGCCACAGATTTAGAGACGATCGAAAAAGGCATGGAGCGTATTGGTAAGTTTGTGCATGAGTTAATTTAACGGTGGTGCGGCGACCTTCACCAGCCGTTAAATTAGCTGTAATTAGCCATCAACCTCGCGATTGATGGCCGCTTCGCCGCCGATTTTGCTGGCAAGCCAGCTCAAAACTGCTACCACAGAGATCGCAATCACCGTGGCTAGAGAGGCATAGATGTACAGAGCCGCGAGAGAAGTTCCTTCGCCCAGAAACTCTTTGAAAGTTGCTTTAATAGCATCATTCCAAGCCAATGCTGAAACAAACCCCAAGGAGGCAGTAGCCAAGGTAATCATGGTTTGTAAAAAGGCGCGGAAAGTCTGTAAAGACTTTACTCTCAGGTCAGTGCGTCTAGACATAGTGGTAGTTTTCTCCAGA
Organism: Synechococcales cyanobacterium bin59.metabat.ball.084; assembly: GCA_013297675.1. Classification (GTDB taxonomy): domain Bacteria; phylum Cyanobacteriota; class Cyanobacteriia; order Cyanobacteriales; family Chamaesiphonaceae; genus JAAFHZ01. The sequence goes on from JAAFHZ010000044.1 coordinate 9,914, forward strand.
GTGAAAGTTGTTGAAGCTAGCTATTTGAAAGCTTTTTTAATATCTGGTGCCGAAAAGGCGATCGCTTCACGTGCGCCGTAGGCGATCGAAGCTGGCAAAGCTCGATTAGCAATAGTGGGCACCGCTTCCCGCAGGTGAGCAGTCAACTGCACCGTGGTGGAATCATAGATCTGAGTCAAGATCTTGGGATAGCAGCCCACGCCAATGATAGGCACCAACAAACAAGCAATGATAAAAATTTCACGGGGTTCAGCATCGATCAGAGCTTCGTGGGCAACCAGCTCTTTGTTTTCTTTGCCAAAGAAAATTTCCCGCAGCATCGAGAGCAAATAGATCGGAGTCAAAATGATCCCAACGGCCATCAATAAAATCATTACCAGCTTGAACTGGTCGTTGTAAGCATCGCTAGTAGCAAAACCCACAAAAACCATGAGTTCGGCAACAAAACCACTCATGCCAGGTAAGGCTAAAGAGGCCATGGAGCAGGTGGTAAACATGGCAAAGATCTTGGTCATCTTTTGACCTACGCCACCCATTTCATCTAGCATTAAGGTGTGGGTTCGATCGTAAGTGGCACCTACTAAAAAGAACAAGCTGGCTCCAATCAAACCGTGGGAGACCATTTGTAACAGTGCACCGCTCATTCCCAACTCGGTAAAAGAGGCGATCCCGATCAGCACAAAACCCATGTGAGAGATCGAAGAATAGGCAATTTTGCGTTTCAGATTCCTTTGAGCAAAGGAAGTTAAGGCCGCGTAGACAATATTTACGACTCCTAGCACTACTAACGCCGGCGCAAATACCGCATGAGCCGCAGGCAGCATTTCGGCATTCATCCGAATGAGGGCATAGCCACCCATTTTCAGTAAGATACCTGCTAACAGCATGTGAACCGGGGCAGTGGCTTCGCCGTGGGCATCGGGCAACCAAGTATGGAAAGGAATAATCGGCAGCTTCACACCATAGGCAATCAACAAACCCCCATACATAAAGAGCTGGAAATTTAGGGCATAGTCTTTGTGGGCTAATGCCGACATATCAAAAGTGGTAGTACCGCCATAAAAGCCCATGGCTAGCGCCGCAATTAAGATAAATAGCGATCCGCCAGCGGTATACAAAATGAATTTAGTGGAGGCATACAGACGCTTTTTGCCACCCCAAATTGACAAAAATAAATAAACCGGCAGCAGCTCTAGCTCCCATACCAAGAAGAACAAGAGCATATCTTGGACGGCGAATACTGCGACTTGACCGCCGTACATTACCAGCATTAAAAAGTAAAACAGCTTGGGCTTATAAGTAACTGGCCAAGCAGCTAGGGTAGCTAAGGTGGTAATAAAACCTGTCAACAGCACCAAGGGCATCGAAAGGCCATCCACGGCTACTGACCACTTCAGATCAATTTGGGGCACCCAGGTATAGCTTTCCACCATCTGCATCCCTGAAGCCTGCATGTCGTAGTGGTTGATAAAAGCATAGACAATGATGGCAAAATCGATGAGCGCCACAATCAGCGAATACCAGCGGACAGTACGACCTTTTTCGTCGGGCAAAAATGGAATTGCCAGCGCTGCGACGATCGGGAACATAATAATGGTCGTTAACCAAGGAAAATCAGTCATAAAAAATTCTTGCCTGGGATCTGATTTACGTAAGACAGCTTTATCTGCGATCGGCTTCTTATCGAGTTAACTGGGTAGCGTGCAACCCGGATCTTCCACCAATGGCACTTAGTCTAACTCAGCCATTCTGGATATTCTTTGCCCGGTTGATATTTCGTTATCTTTATGGGCAGCTCATCCTGAGCGACAATTGGGGATCGCTGATCTAGTAACTGATTACCGCCCACCAGCGTCTTTAAAGTCTCACTGCAAAATTAAGTAATGTTTTGTAAAGATCCCTTACAAATCTAGAGGCTCTCGAAGTATATTACTTGTGGCGCGGACACTAGATCCCAGCTCAATTCTGCCAAAGTTTTTATCGCCCTATAAGCATAAGTACTCACTCCAGGATTGCGAAAATTAATTAAGTCCGAAAATTATCTTATGACCTCCAGCTCCCCCGCTACGTCAGTTAGCCCTGACACTCTTCCACCTGCTGACGCTAAAACTCGCGTAAGCGGCTTTATGCAACACATTCAAAATGTGATCTGTAAAGAATTGGAAGATGCCGATGGCGGCGGTGAGTTTCGAGAGGATGCCTGGACCCGTCCAGAGGGCGGCGGTGGCCGTTCTCGGGTACTCAGGAGTGGCAACGTGTTTGAACAGGGCGGGGTGAATTTTTCGGAGGTTTGGGGAGATACCCTGCCACCTTCGATTCTCAAGCAGCGCCCCGAAGCTGCCGGTCATCGTTTTTACGCGACTGGTACTTCGATGGTGCTGCACCCCCATAATCCCTACATTCCGACGGTGCATTTAAATTACCGCTATTTTGAGGCTGGACCGGTTTGGTGGTTTGGTGGCGGTTTAGATTTAACTCCCTACTACCCTTTTATTGAAGATGTTAAGCACCTGCATCAAACGCTGAAAGATGCTTGTGATCGGCATCATCCCAATTATTACCCCACTTTTAAGCGCTGGTGTGACGAATATTTTTACCTGCCTCATCGCAACGAAACCAGAGGCGTAGGTGGTTTATTTTTTGACTACCAGGATAGCTTAGCTGGCGAATTTTATCGCGGAGACAAGCCCGATAGTCCGGCAGCACAGTATAGTAAGTCGATCGGCTCTCAGCCCGCTCGTAATTGGGAGCAGATTTTTGCTTTTGCTCAAGACTGTGCTCAGTCGTTTGTGGCTGCCTATAAGCCGATCGTCGAAAAGCGCAAAGACACGCCCTATGGCGATCGAGAGCGGAATTTTCAGACCTATCGCCGAGGGCGGTATGTGGAATTTAACTTGGTGTACGATCGAGGCACTATTTTTGGCCTGCAAACTAATGGTCGTACTGAGTCTATTTTAATGTCTCTCCCTCCGGCAGTGCGCTGGGAGTATGGTTATCAGCCGGAGCCAAACAGCCCAGAAGCAGAGCTGTATGAAATTTATTTGAAGCCTCAGGATTGGTTGGGCATCGAGCAATAGTTAATTCGCTAAAATAAATCGACCCTATTATTAAGTATAAACAACACAGCTAAACACCCCAACTAAACTACCCTGTTTTGTTAAACCTACGGCTAACCGAGGTAAAACGCAGGCACCATTATATAAGGCTGGGTCTTTTTGATCTTCCCTATCGTAATTGATATCGATCGAAACAAAAACGGCGCTATGTAAATCGCTTTGGCTCTTAAACCACGATGCTAATCTATCCCAAGACTTAATGGCATTATCGTAATACTCATTCATACCGTTAATTTCAGCAGTTTCTATCCAGGTATTTTTAGGTATTGCCAAATCTTCAATAGTAATGGCAGCATCAGGGTATATGGTGCCGCCAAAAGCCGATCGAATTACTTCTTCAGTCACCAATGCTGGAATTTCATCTCCATCATTAGCAACCACGTAAAATTGCGAAAATCCATGTTCTCCTTCATCGCCTAAGTCGATGATTTGACCTTCCATAATTGCCGCCGCTGCTTGAGCTAGCTGCTGACACAAATCCATTTCGGCCTGGTGGTGATGGTGTTTTAGTATTGTTCCTTCTCGACTGATTGAGCCGCAGGAATAAACTACAGTTGTACGAGAAATCAAATTCCAGACCCACTCGTTTTCTAGATCCCGATGCTCCATTCCGTATGTTTCCGTGCATTCTGCCAGCATTGCAAATTTTTCGGCATCTATCACGCAATCTTGAATCATCATAATTTTTACCAGCCTAAATTAAAAGTTCTGCTCACAATTTTAGCGAGAAATGATGGCTAGTAATATCCATGCGCTGCTGTAGATAAAATCGATGGGCAGCATAGCGTTGCACTCCAGAATCTAAATGTAGCTGTTGACAGTCATGAGATTTGGCAAAAGCTATTAACCACTGTAGTAATTGTTGTCCATGACCTTGAGAACGCCTGGATTCTGTCACCACTAAATCATAAATATACATAAACTTACCCCAAGCTAAACACTCTCCCTGATTGAATCCAGCCACAGCCACTACCTGATTATTTTGTGCCAAAAATGCTAGTTGATATCCAGATTGCTGTTGCCGCTGTACCTGGGCAATAAACTCTGATTTTGGTAAATGTGGCCTTAATTGATTTAATACCTCAAAACATTGTGAAATCTGATCATCTGATGTTGCCAACTGGATAGACATGACTATTGCAGGAGAGTAAGAAATTCTTTTCCAATCTTAGGATAAATTAACCCAAAGATTTATTAAGGAGCAGTCAATTTTGGCACCGGCTCTGCCCAGACTTGGTACGATCGAACAGCATATTTTAAAACTTATATATGACTAGCTTCCTTGACCAAACCCCTGACCTCCAAGCCGATGATTATGTAGTGATTGGTTTGGCCACTTGCTTCTACCGGGATGAAGACGGCGTAAAACAAGTGCGAGTTGTAGAACCAATTCCGGCATCGGCGATCGAAGCCCTGCTCAAAGGCGTGCCTACCTCCTATTCTCAAGCCGTCGGCACCACGATCGGCGCAGTATTGACCGATGGCCCCCATGTTCCAGTGGGTTTCCCGGCTGATGCCGAAATTGCCCAAGAATTTGTCGATCGCACCATTGCTGCCACTCGCACCTTCAAACGCACCCCCGCATCAGCAGCCCTAATTCCGGTAGGCACTACCTATGAAGGATTCAAGTTTTCTACCGAGCGCAAGCGGGTGCTCAATGCTAGCCGCACGGTCACGAAAGATGATAATGTCAAACAGCACTCGCACACCCATGCGCAGCTCTAACTGACATCTAAAAGTTCAATGCCAGCCCCATCAAACAAAGCTCCGTCAGATCAAGCTTTACAAGCAATTCAAGCTCTGCAATTTCACGATATTCCAGCAGCCAGCGCCGGGATGCTGGAATTTTTGCGTAGCTCAGATCTACCGTTTAACGTGGCCAGCGTAGTAGTCCGGCCTTTGGCAGTTTCTCTGAACTCAATTAACGGCTTTATTACCACCGATACCGGCAAAAAGCTGTTTTTTAAGACTCATATTGAGCCACAAAGCATTATTAATGAATACTACAACGCCGAGATTTTAGCCACAGCCAACTACCCGACAATTCAGCCGTTGTTTGGAGCCACCGAGTACGGCAAGCAGTTGTTAATTTACGATTACTTCGACGCGCCCTCACTATTTGATGTGTTGCGAGAAATTGAGCTGGGCGATCGGCGGGATGGGCCACAAATAGTCGATATTCAAGAACAAGCCGATCGACAGCTTGCGGACATTTACTTAAAAACGATGGCACCGCTCAGCGCTGCTGAACATGCCGAGGCTCCCATCCATCAGTTGTTTTATCATCGGTTAGTCGGCGGGCGCTATGAGAGCTTTTATGTGGGGCAAGATATTGCTCTCCCTGGAGCCACCGTGCCTTTTGCCGAGATAGCTCAATGGCGCTGGCGCATTAACGGTGTGGAGTATCAAGATTCGCTGCAACAGATTATCGACAGAGCCATCAGAGTCTTGAATCCGGCCAGTCGAGAAGTCTGGTCGATCGTTGGTCACGGAGATGCTCACAATGGCAACGTGTTTTTAGACCAGGACAAGCTGATCTATTTTGACCCAGCCTTTGCTGGCCGCCATTCCTTCTTGCTGGACTTGACCAAGCCGATGTTTCATAACGTTTTTGCTACTTGGATGTATTTCCCCCAAGCCGTGGCCGATCGATTACAAATTCCCTGGACAGTGCAGAATGGCGTGATTGAGGTAGTCCACGACTTTGTGCCGATTCCCGAGCGCTGGGCCACTCTGCGATCGAAGCTGCACTTCGTGCTAGAGCCAGTTTTGGCTCAATTAGGAGATCGGCGACCTTCTCATTGGCGAGAATATCTGAAGGCCGCGCTGTTCTGTTGCCCATTTTTGACCATGAATTTACGAGACTCAGCGAAATTTCCGCCCTCGATTACGCTGTTGGGTTTATCTCTAGCGATCGAAATGGGCAGCGCTGGGGCAGGAGTGCTCGATCGAGAGCTGGAGAGCTTGTTTGGCAATGATTAATACTGCTCGCCCAGTAATAGATGGCCTATTGTAAACTGCTTCTTAAAATAAATGGCTAATTTCAAAGAAGCCATTTACAGTGTTAGATGGCGGCCAATAGTCTGTAACAAAAAATCATGAGTCAACCAACTCCCTATGAACGGCTTGGCATTGGTATGGATGCCTCTTTTGAAGAGATTCAAGCGGCGAAGAAGCATTTGCAATCATCTAGCGGTGGCGATCAGCGAACGATCGATGATGCGGAAGCTGCCTATGATTCTATTTTGATGGATCGGCTAAAAATGCGTCAAGAAGGTAAGATTGCGGTGCCAGAGGGCATTAGGTTCCCAGAGAAATCGGTGCAAACGATGTCTTTACCGAAGCTTGCGCCGCCCAAGGTGGTCAGCGATAAGCTGGGTGATTTAGTAGAGATGCCTACGGGTCGCAATTTGGCGATCGGGGCAGGCGTGGCCACGGTATTAGCGGCTTCGGCGGCTCTCCCCGATGCCAATAATGATGGCCTGCCGCTGCTGTTGGCTCTGAGTGCTGGCTATACGCTGTTTACTTTAAAAGTTAAAAGCAATAAGTTAGGACGGGCTTTTGCCATCACCAGTTTAGGATTGGTGGGTTCGATCGTGCTGATTTTGGCAGTAATTAGTGTGGCGGGCTTATCTGTAGATAATATGCTGGCCGGTAAAGTTTATGCCTTAGGTGCAATTTTTACTCTGTGGCTGGTTGGTAGTTTCTTGAAGTAAAGTGTTGTTTTGAAATTTTGGTAACTACTTTCACCATCAGCATAATTACATGATCGCTGCTAACCTTCAAGATATTGACGGTTGGTTGGATAAGCGTTGTTAGAAGCTTCACATTACCGATTATCTGACATGATATCAAGGTGACTAGCTAGCAAAGTAGGATGCTTCTTCTGCCACAACCCATGTACTAGAAACTTGATGGAATTGAACTTTAATACCACCCAACCCAAGTATTTCTCTACTTCTTATATTACTGGCCAACCGCACTTCCATATTTAACCAAACACACTCATCTTGCCATTTGGGAGGATGAAAAATTACGAAAGCAACAGCTATGCCAGAACTAGCTGCTAGAAAGATGTCATCGTATGAGAGAATTTTGACGGGTTTTGGCATGTCTTCCCCAGAAAAGGGCAGAGCCAATTGCTCATCTAAAACAACTATATAGGGTTGGCGCTCCAAAAAAGCTAGATCTGGAAATTTGGTTGGTTCCTTAGTGCCCGGTAAAGGGCTACCTGAAAAAATAGACCGCAGTAATAAATTTTGCAGTTTTCTGAGTACCTCATTGCGGTTAAAAAAGGAATATTCAAGATCGATCATACAAGTTTGTGTCCATTCAGTAGTTCCACATTCCACTCTTAAAATTCAAAAGAATGGAATGTGGATTTTAGGTTTCATCGACCTTAGCCAAACCACTTGTGCCACAGCGCGTTGTCAGTTCCACGCACAAAGGCATCTATCCGATTGGCTCCCCAAGATACTGCTGCTGGATCTGAAGTAAGAACGCCGCCGAGGGATTCCCAACCGCTCCATCCACCGCTATACCACTTGTGCCACAGCGCGTTGTCGGTGCCACGCCCAAACGTATCCAAACGCCCAGAAGACCATGATGAAACACCCGGTCCAGAAGTAAGAACACCGCCGAGGGATTCCCAACCGCTCCATGCACCGCTGTACCACTTATGCCATAGCGCATTGTCGGTGCCGCGCCCAAACACATCAATTCGATTAGTTCCCCAAGACACCGCATCCGGTGCCGAGGTGAGAACACCACCGAGGGATTCCCAGCCGCTCCATCCACCGCTATACCATTTATGCCATAGCGCGTTGTCGGTGCCGCGCACAAACACATCCAAACGCCCAGATGCCCATGAACAGACCGCAGGGTCAGAAGTAAGAACGCCGCCGAGAGATTCCCAACCGCTCCATGCACCGCTGTACCACTTATGCCATAGCGCATTGTCGGTTCCACGCACAAACACATCAATCCGATTAGGTGCCCAGGATACGGCTGCTGGTCCAGAAGACAAGACTCCACCAAGAGATTCCCAACCGCTCCATCCGCCGCTATACCATTTGTGCCATAGCGCGTTGTCAGTTCCACGGACAAACACATCCAAACGCCCAGATGCCCACGAACAGACCGCAGGGGCAGAAGTCAAAACACCGCCAAGGGATTCCCAACCTGACCAGGGAGAAGGTGCCCCATAAATTGCTTGAATTCCAGCGATATCGTCAGATTCAAGATTCCGGTGTGCCCCACTGTAATAGGGATACATCAAAGCACCTGTTACCGTCGAGTGGGCAAGCCCCAGAGCATGTCCAAATTCATGAGCTGCGACACTAACCAAGTCGATACCCGAAGGCGGAAGATTGATTGTCCATGTCTCAGCATCATCAAAGTGGGTGTCTCCGGCAAGTGCTCCACCACCTGGTGGCGGATAATAAGCATGTGCTAAAATTCCGCTCGGACCATCAAAATTGTTCCCATCTCCATGATCACCGCTGACAAATCGAATAACAATGTCTGGAATGCTACTTATTGGGACTTCTGTAAAACTTAGCGGTGTCACTGCTGCCCACAAGCTGAAAGCTTGCTCAATTGCAGCACGAATTTGCGCTGGTGTTAAATCAGGCGTAAATTCGCTAAATCCATAGGTCAAAGCTGTATTATTCCATTTGCTACCTTGGAGCACAAACTCTGCCACATCAGGAAAACCACAGCGCGGTTTGTGAATGAGCGCAAGAGTTGCTTTATCTAACTCACCTGTCACTGGTAGTCCGTTGAATTCTTGAAAATGCTGGAGGGCGATAGCTGTACTTTCATCAAATATACCCTCACTGGGAGATGCTGCTTTTTCCTTAGGGATTCCAAATGCTTCCAGAACTGGAGAGTCCAAATATCCAAATGTGGAAAGGTATTTTTGGAGTCGTGCAACCTCATCGCCCTCAGAACCTTGTTTCAGGCTAATACTGACTGGGCGATAGTCTTTTAGTTCTGAACCAAACTCTCCAGATTTGATGCCAATGACCATTTCATCTACGGGCATTTCTCCTGGATCTGCTGCCTCGGTCATCTCACCTCCGGGCATTTCGCCTGTTGCCTCAGTCATCTTGCCTGCGGGCATTTCGCCTGCTGCCTCATTCATCTTGCCTGCGGGCATTTCATTAGCTTTATTGATCGCCATGAGCTAACTCCTTCAAGATTATAGGTTTTAATGATTGCTACTTCAGGCAAGATCATTAACTAGCTACAAATGAGCCCTAACTTAACAGAAATTGCTTGAAATATTCGTAGTCTCAAACTTTTTTTTCACTGTGGAATTTTTCACTATAGAAATCGTGGCTGTTTTTACTAATGGGCATGAATTATTTCAGTCTAATCCATGAGCAGGTGTTTAGACCGAACTAGTTCATCTTAAACACTACTGCGCTCAATTAGTATAGCTTTTAATATTATGTTACATAAATTACATCTGTCATGCTCTAGCTAAAAGTGGATCACTGTAATTAAAGCAAGAGCTAGGGAGATACTTGAGACAAAATTAGGGCTACAGCCTCTTGTAAATTAGCCACGATCGAATCTGGCTGAAACTGCTCTAGAGTGGACTGGTCTCTAATACCAGACAGAACCCCAATCACCGGGATATTTTGACTTTTGGCGGCGGCAATATCAGCCTCGGTATCACCAATCATCCAGGTGCGATCGGCTAGCGGCAACTCCTGCATTGCCCGAGACATCAGCAGTGGCTTATCTAATTCATCTTTGGTTTTGATATAGTCATTGCTGAGATTATAGCGGCGGTTGCTGGGGAAAAATGGAGTTAGTGGTGCTTGAGTAAAAGCATAATCTAGCTCTCGATCGCGGCGCATGGTCATCACTACCAAGTCAATGCCCTGCTGTTGAACTTGAGCAAGTGCCTTGATCGCCGTAGGAATAATTCGATCATATTTCATATACACTAGCTGATGCACCAACTCTTTACGCAGTTGGCTAAACTGGATTGCTTGCTCTGCTGTTAACCCAGACTGGATGCCAATATTCGCTTCTGGAGTCTTCGATCGCTTGCCAGCCCAAAACGCTGCTTTACTCAAGATTTGGATCTCTTGGCCTGGTTTTTTGGTCTGTTCTAGACAAAGCAGATAAACTTGATAATAACGCTCCGAAACATCCATAATTGGGCCGTCAAAGTCTGTAATAATCCTGAGCATATTTATTGGGAGCAGAGTAATCGCCCCATATTGTATCCCAAGCTCGAAATATTTGTATGCTCTACTGTTTAGCGATCGATCACTTATCTTGTGCAAATCTACCGGCACTGGTAGCGCGGGTAGATCATCAATGCCCTACTACGCTGCCCAAGCTTACGGAGCTGCTGATTCGGGATTTGCCTAGCTATGCCAATCGATCGGAGCAGCGTCGTCGCCCTAAAATAAACACAGTTAATTACACCAACTATTTAACAGCCGGTCGCCCTGAAACTGTTGCTCAACTTATTGAGAACCCAGAATATCGTCCTCAAGTTCCAGCGGCTGCCCCCTTTCAGCTCTATTTAAGTACTTTAGAAAAACGCTACATGGATCAAAATTCTACAGAATTGCAACAGTTTCATTGGTTGTTTTTGGCTAAAGGGAAGAAAGATTGGTATTTGGTAACTATGTATTCTCGCCAAGGTCGCAGTACCAGTGAACCATTACCTCCCACAGAGAGCCTGCAAAGCCCAGTGGGCGAAGGAGTACAAATTTGGTTACGGGACTGTAATGCTGGCAAAATCCAGCCTTGAAATCCGATTTTCCGAATTGTCAGGCGATCCAGCCATAAGTGAAAATTTTTCTCCGGAGCTAGCTCCCAACCAAGAGTATAGATAAGAGGTAGATGCACCCTGATTAATGTCCCTTAGCCCTCCAGGCTTGGGGCGTTTTTTTTGCGCAAAAAATGGCAGAGAGCGAACATCTGCCATTTTATTATTTGCTCACTATAAGTCAAGCTGAAAGACCTAGGATCAAACAGCACTAGAGTAATCAGGAGGTAATTTAGTACTTGTCGTTGCGGAATCCACCACGACCGCCGCCATCACCGCCCTCTTTAGGACGAGCTTTGTTGACTTTCAGAGTTCTACCCATCCAGTCTGCGCCGTCGAGGCTTTCGATCGCCTTGTCTTCGCTGGCATCTTCAGTCATTTCAACAAACGCGAAGCCGCGCATTCTACCTGTCTCTCGATCGGTCGGTAATACCACGCGCTTTACAGCACCGTAGTCTTCAAATACGGACTTAAGATCTTCTTCGGTTGCCTTATAGGAAAGGTTGCCAATGTAAATGGTCATGTGAATCGATATAGCTGAGATTGAACAGATTACAGTTCAGTTTGCAGACGCAATACGCGCGTTACTAGATGTGACGTTTGAACGGTCCGAAATTTACCAATGCCGAGAGAATTAGTACAATGCGGATCTGCCTACTGGGCAGCCTTCCACTCTATAAAACCTTCCAAATCGATATGAGGTAATGCTGATGACTGTAACATACCCACTCATAATAACGTATTTTAAAAATTTTTAAGCGTCATCTACGATACATTAAACCTACTCAGATCACCTTAATCGATGTCGATCGATTGAGGTGGCTTAGGTTTATCTAAACCAGATGCACCAGCAGAATGTTTACCCAGCCAGCTTCTCACCGGCTCTTCATTTAAGTCCAAGCGCAACATTCCTGAAGCAAAGCCTCCGGCAAAGGCGATCGGATTCTTAACAATTTCACGGGCGATCGGCAATAATTCGTCTAAAAACATGTTGATGTGTTGTTCCAGCTAGCAGTTGCCTTATTCTAGATCGGAGTTGAGAGTGTATGCTAGCTTGTCGGCAATTCCGGCAATCCAAGCTTCGTCTTGGCGGGTGTAGCTGCGGGGCGCATTGGCTCCCAATATTAACACTCCTTTGCTGCCCACTGGCTGACAGACTATCCCCTGCACGTTCTCAGGCAAATAATTAAACTCAATCTTGCCGGGATAAACCTTTACATCGACCAAATATACTGGCTTCTGAGTTTTTAGCACCCGCTCTAAGATTGGCCCTGGCACCACTTGCCCCTGCTCGGCCAAAACTCCGCGCCGCAAAATTGTTTGGCCATCATTATATAGGGAGAGAGAGCGAGTGGCCGTATTGGTCAAAAGCAAATGAGAAGCCCAGGCCAGTTCTGTTTGCACCGCTGCTGACAGATCCCCAGACATTTCTAAACCCTCTTTACCCAACAAAACCACCACATCAGGGGTTTTGGGCTGTACTCGCTGCCACAGTAAACCAATCAAAACCATCACCGCACAAAGAATTACTCCCACCACATCCGATCGAGATTGAGCTGGGGTCAAACCTTCTGAAACCAGGCGATTCACTAACAAAAAAGTACCGGCGATGCCACCCACCCCGAAAGGCAGTAATCGTAAGACAGCATCGCGACCATTATTCACGACCATGATTTACAGTTCGTCAGGCTCAATAATTCGCTGGAACAAATAGCCAGTACCTCGGGCAGTCAAGATCAGCTCTGGATTGCTGGGATCTTCTTCGAGTTTGGCTCGCAGTCGCGAAATATGCACATCTACCACCCGGGTATCAACGTGCCGCTCAGGGGTGTAGCCCCAAACTTCTTGTAAAATCTCCGATCGAGAGAAAGGCTCACCAGATTTGCCGACCAATAGCTCTAACAAGCTAAACTCCATACCGGTTAAGCGAATCCGTTCATCGCCCTTACAGACTTGGCGTTTATTCGTATCCACCCTAATGCTGCCGATATGGATCACCCCGGAGCTAGGGATACCGTTCAGATTGTTTTTATCCACCCGGCGCAGCACCGATCGAATGCGGGCTTCTAGTTCCTTGGGCGAGAAAGGCTTTACCACATAGTCGTCGGCACCTAGTTCTAAGCCGGTAATTCGATCGGCCACATCACCCAGAGCGGTAAGCATAATAATCGGCACATCCGACTCTTTCCGCAGCTCTTGACATACCCCATAACCATCCAGCTTGGGCATCATCACATCCAACACCACCAAATCGGGGATCGAATTCCGAAAAGTCTCTAGGGCTTCTTCGCCATCTGCGGCTGTGACCACATCGTAGCCAATCATCGAAAGACGAGTTTCTAAAATCCGCCGAATGCTGGCCTCGTCATCCACCACCAAAATTCTTTCTTTATTATTTTCCAAAGCTGTTAACGCTCCTAATATGGTGACAATTTAATAATTCTTAACTTTATTTTTTAAAATTCGGATTAATCCGCCGACTGGTTTACATTGTGACTTATTTTAATATGTCTGTAACAATTAATCACTTATGATTGCTTAACAATTGCTCGATCGACGTATGCTTAAGGGTTTTTTAACAAAGGAGAGGTGTTTGCAGACCGTTAAATAGACCTTGGTGAGTGGTCAACGAATTTTAACCATCCTCTATCAGCAATCAGAAAATCTGCTCGGAGAGTCTCTCAAGCGGAAGATTGGTACAAGACAAGAGACTTCGCTTTAAGATCCATCCAAGATATACAATGATGGCGCAGTTTTATTTACACACACCATGGCTCTTTCTGTGGGTGCTAAGGCACCAGATTTTAACGTTAAAGATACCAGCGGCAACACCGTGACCCTAGCTAGCCTAGCCGGTCAAAGGGTGGTGATGTACTTTTACCCCAAAGATGACACCCCCGGTTGCACTAAAGAAGCCTGTAGCTTCCGGGACAATTACTCAGTATACCAAAGCAAAGGCATTGTGGTACTAGGAGTCAGTCAAGATAATGAAGCTGCTCACCAAGCTTTTACCGAAAAGTTCAGCCTGCCTTTTCCGCTACTCGCCGATGTGGGCGGCACACTTTCTAAAGCTTATGACGTAGATGCCGGTGGCTATTCTAAGCGAGTTACCTACGCGATCGATGCAGCAGGCACCATTGTTCATGTAGACGAAGCCGTTAGTACAGCCACTCACGCCAGCGATATTTTGAAAGTTTTGGGCTAGATTAATCCAATTATCCGTATTTTTACCGAAATCTCTCGATCTTTTTAGATCAAGAGATTTTTTTTGTGAAATGTTCCTGAAGCACTGGGTATTGGGAATAATAAAAAGGTCTGGACTAGCTGTGACAGTGATAACTATCACAGGCACTCCAAATAATGGTAGCAATAATTACAATATATCTCAGCCAAATATCTCACTTTGGGTATTTTCCCTGTGTGAGGTTGGCAATTAGATTTAATGAATTGTTTTGTCTATCTTGCGGTTCTTCGTATTGGGCATATTACCCAAAATATTTTCCATGACCAGACCTAATAATAGCAACCTCGGATTTTCTCTAGTAGAACTACTTACAGTGGTGATCATTACGGCTATTATAGCAGCAATTGCATTTCCATCCTTTCAAAACAAAGTTTTTGCAAAAACCGTCCCACAAATAGAGTCAACAATAAAGATAGTTAGCTTGAAATCTAGAGCCAATGCCGGAAACCCTTACCGCATTTCATTACAAGGTAAATGGATCAGAGTAGATTCGATACCGAATGGTAACTGCACGACTACTCCTATTACTGCATCTGGTTGGAGTCAAGATCCAACTCAATCTTTTGAACTGCCCGATGATGTTTCTATCACTAACTTTCCGCCCAATGGGATCTGTTTTGATGGTACGGGACAAGCTGCACCGGGTACTGTAAGGTCTTTTGACGTAATAAACAACAGGGCTAATTCGAGAGCCGTAAAAGCAAGTATTACTATTAGCTTAATTGGTGATGTCACTCGCACTTTATATGATTCTAATAACACTGTAATTACAAATGGAAAATTTTATTAATTTCCATCTATCTCCAACATTATTTTTCGGAGCAAAGCTATGAATAAAAGCCTACCAAAAAGCAATAAACTAAATAACAGCCCAGACAGCGGTTTTAGCATAATTGAAGTAGCGGCTGCCCTACTGATTATGGGGACTTGCTTAGCTTATGCTATGCCTATAATTCTGTATTCTAAAATCAACAACGTCAAAAGTGAACAGAGAGCTGGAGCGTTAGTAGTCTCTCAAAAGATATTTGATAATATCCGAGGCAAAACCTTTGGTAATATTCCAGCCGTGGACACGACACATACTAATGCAAACTTACCAGCAGATTTAAGAACAGCTTTGGGGCGAAATTACAACGTTTCTGTGCGCTACTGCAGAACAGTTGCCGCAGTTGCCGCAGTTGGACCGACCCCCGCAGTTGCCGCAGTACCAAATCCATGTACTCCAGACTATCGCGAGTTCACAATAACCATAAGAGATACAGTAGGAGATCAAACTAATGACAATAGTATCCTTTATCAAACCCAGGCAAGCTTCACGAATTTTACAAATTAATCAAAGCTATAACTAATTTTATTGTTTAGAAGATTCACCCTGATTTATATGAGCAGATTCATGAAAAAAAGCAAATCTAGACAAAATCTTCTAAGGAGCAAAAAAGTCCTTGGTTTTAGTTTAATAGAGTTACTCATTGGCCTGTCTGTTACTAGTTTGATAGTAGCATTAGCTTCACAAGCTTTAGTCCAAACCCAGAATTCATTTACCAGAGATCAACAAAGATTAGCGAGTAATCAAAAAACTTCATCTATACTAGAAATAATCGGTCGAGAAATTAGACAAGCGGGTGAACTAATTACTGATCCAGGTTTCCCAGTTATCCAAGTAAAGCCATTGACCAGTACACCTGGCGGTCCGGTTAGTCTAATTATCTATCGGGCATTTAGTAATCCGCTACCTATTTGTCAGGCATACCCAGCCGGAAATGCAATTAACGGTTTGCTGTTTGCTGTTGACACCAATACAAATATACCCTGTCGAATATTGGCTACAGACACAGTAGCCACCAATACATCATTAAGATTAATAGAAGAATGGCAAAACCAACGAGCATTAGCCAGCGGCCAATTATTAGGCATGGTCGGTAGCAATAGCACATTTCAACCATTTGTTTACAATAGTGATCCAGCGGCAACTGCCGGTGCCAACAGCCAAAATATGAGAATTGGCACACCAATATTTACGCTCCCAACAACAATCAATTTAAATTCTAATGCTTATTTGATAACCAAGAAAGAATACTTAATATGTGGAAGTAACTTGATGGTTAGAATAAACAGTCAGGTAGAATCATCTGTCAACAACCCTGCTTGTGCGGCTATTAATACTAGCACAGATCCTACCGGAGTTTTAGATGTAGTCGCAACCAACATTGACCAGATGAATGTAAATATGATTACTCGTGCAGTACCCAATGTCAATAATCCTAACCCACCCCAAGATACCTCGTTTCTTTCGCCACCTCTGCCTGATGATAGTGGCAATGGTAATAACCTCGCATTCCCAACCACATTAGTCACACCAGCAGTCACCAGAAACTGGCAAAGTATTCAGGGCGTAATAATTAATATCGTATCCATCAACCCTCAAACCGGAGGTACGCCAGCTACCTTTACCGCACAGGGCACTTTTTATCCCCGCAATGTCTTATCTACAAGATAATTGATGGCTTTTCATCACTCAATATTATTCAAAATCACAAGTACAAACAAGCACTGACATGAAAACCAAAAAAGAAGTTACCTATTCATTGCAATTATTAATTCAATTGCAAAAATTGTCCTCTCATACAAGAGATAGTGGCTTTGCTTTGTTGATGGCTTCTGTAATGTCTATATTGATATTCAGTATGCTGACTATCTATTTATTTTCAGGCCGGCTTTCTAGATCTACATCGAATGCAATGATTGATGCTGGTAGCACATTCTATGCGGCAGAATCAGAATTAAACAGGCGTGCTAATGACATGCGAACAAGAGTAAGTAACTTTAGTAGACCAAGTGGTACTACCCCCTTTGATAGTGCAGCAATTAACGCTCCACTGGGGCAGCATATTGCAGCAATGATGCAAAGCTGTATTAATCCACCTGCTGTTTCTGCGGCTGTGCCGTTTCCGAGAGGTTCAGGAGATTTTGCTTGTATTCAAAACGACAACGCTTATTCAGAATCTGTGAATACAGGCTCAGTAGGCGCAGCAAATAAAACTACCAATATCAGTAGTGAATTGAAGACCCGCACGAATATTAAATACAAATCCTACAGTTTTGTTCAAGATTTATCGCCATCGACGGTTGCACTGACAGTAATTCCTCCCAATAATAATTTCGCAGGATTAAGATCTACCGATTATACATATCGCGTTTATAGTACGGCGATTAAGCAGGCCGATGGGGCTATTGATGCGTCGGCACAAGCAATGCTACAAATGCAGTTCACTAATCGATTTATTCCTATTTTTCAATTTGCAGCATTCTATCAAGGAGATTTGGAAATCAACTCTGCCCCCGACATATCGATTAATGGTCCAGTTCATTCCAATGCTGGTATTTATCTGGCACCAGGTAATTTATTGACTCTCAATGGCCCTGTTACCCACGTAAGCGGTATCTTTAGATCTTTACGTTATCAGGCAAATCATTCAGGTGCCACACGGAGTATTTTGTTTAGTGGCGGTGGCCCATATCCCGACAACGCTGTTAACTGCAATAGTGTCACAAACGGCTGCGTAAGCGCTAATGACGCTTGGGGTGCTGGTCCGTTTCCTATTCCTATTTCGCCTGCTAGTATTACGGCTAGTAATAATACTATTAATAATACAGGCATTTTACGACTACCACCCAGTGGCTTTTTAAGTCAAGCTCAAACTAATGGTACTCCCGGAATATATTATAACAAGGCAGACTTAAGGGTAACTTTTGATCCACTTAATGCCAATCCTACATTTAATATTACACGGATGGATCAAACCAATGATGCACCAGCTACCATAGAAAGTTTTAACGCAACGCCGGGACTAATTGATAGCTTACAGAAGCCAGTAATGCTGAGAGTTACTAATGATACCACTAGAAGCTTTAGTGAAATTGTACGACTATGCCCTAAACTAGATGGCAGTGCGGGAGAACCTGATCCTAACGACCCTATTCTCACCAAGAGAGCAATCCCCGATTCACCAGCAACACCAACAACATTATCAAGTACAACTACTCTGGTAAGATTGAACAATCCAGCAAATGTTTCGGATAGTTTAACCAACAGGCAAAATGTGATTAATGCTTTGAGACAGGCTATGATCATGACTCCGGTAAGTAGTGTAACCTATGCACAAACAAGAAATGCTGCTACCGGACAATTACTAACTAATTTTCAAACATTACTAACCAATGCTGGGTTCACCCCTCCAGAGAGAAATGCTATAACGGCTGCCAGACTAAATGAAATTGCGGCCTTAAACACCAATGCCTTAACCGGCAATGGTGGATGCTTCTTACCCGCACCCATGCAAATACTCTTGCCAAATAGCTTGCCAAATCCTCTATTTGATAAAAGAGAAAATAGAAACATGTATATTTTACAATCTAATATCAAGAGCTTAACTGCATGGAATCGAGACGGAGTGTATGGAGATGGCACAATTGCTGGCGCACAGCTATCGGCAGACAGCAAACTTTTTGCTAGAAAGCCATTAGCTACACTAGCAGCAGTAGATCAGTTTCCAGCTAACGATCCTGCTAATACTAGAAATGTTAGCGGTGCCAACTGTGACTATGATTGTTTAGGGTTAGGCTCTGTTGACGGTATGCGTAGTCCGATAGCAGCAGCAACTACCCAGGGTGGGTTAGTATGGCACTACTCATTAATCAACCGAGCAGCTCCATATAACTACGTCTCAAACCCATCAGATCCTGATGCTACGCCACCAGTAATTGCTACCAGAAGCAACACGGCAGGAGTCAGTCAATATGGTTTTGCTTTTTCTGGTGGTGCTCGTTTGCCAGGAGCATTAACCGTTGCCAGCGATCAAGCTGTCTATGTTCAGGGTGACTATAACAACCCAAGCAGTTTTCCTGGAGCAATACCAACGCCAGATACTTTAGATAATAATGCGATTGGTCTCAATAGAACGGCTACTACTAACCCTGCAGCCAAAGAAAAAAGACCAGCCTCCATATTAGCCGATAGTGCAATCGTGCTATCTAATAGCTGTTCCGATACTAGTTTTAGGATTAATTGTTTGAGGACTTTTACCGCAACATCTGTAGGCGGGGCAGGAATACAAATGCCCATCGCTTCCACAACAGTAGTGAGAGCTGCTGTTTTAGCCGGAACAGAAGCAACAAATGTTGCCGCTTCAGAAACTAGCGGTGGTTTAAATAATCACCTCAGTTTTCGCGAAAGATGGACTGGTCAAACTATCAAATACAGAGGGTCTTTGGTCAGTAAAGGAATACCTAGTGAGTTCAATGGCGTGTTTGTACCGGGCTGTAGTGCTCTCTGTGTTGGTGGGATACAACATATCAATACCTATTTTGCTCCTCCTGCAAGAGATCTTGGTTTTGATACCGACTTCAATAACGTTGATGGTTTACCTCCTCTCACACCGAATGTTAATTTGTTAATACAAAGAGTTTACAAGCGAGATTACGATCCTTTAAACAGAGGTTAAATAATACAAGCCAGTGAATCAAAATCTACTGGCTTTTGTGATGCCTAATCAACTAACCCATAATAGATTGCACGGGCTGGCTTACTCCTGCTTCTTAACCATAATCTTTGCTTTGGGGAGGGAGTATGTCACCATAGGAGAGAGCGAACTGGCAGACGATCGAATTGGACTGGTTGGACTGGAACGTAAACTGGCTACTTGTAGGCAACTGGGTGATGCGCAGCATCGACCTAGGCTTGGTGGTTGGCCTGGTATTCATTATCTTTTTGGCAATCGGCGATCGACGCACGCTCTGGATTGTACGTGGCTTAGTGATCTTAATTATTGCTGCCGCCATTAGTCGCAAGTTTCAGCTTAATTTTTTGTACTTTGCCCTCGAAAAACTGGTCATTGGCTCTGGGTTGGCCATGTCGATCGCCTTTCAGGTAGAGTTTCGGCGCTTTTTAGAGCAGCTTGGGCGCGGAGACTTGAGCTATCTGTTTCGATCGGTGCGACGCACTGGCCAAAAGCTAGATTCGCCGATCGACAGCATTGTAGAAGCAGTAAAAGATATGTCCCAAAAGCGGATCGGTGGGTTGCTGATCGTAGAAACTAGCTCTCCTTTGGATGACCGGGATTTTTCGGCTCCGGGAATCAAAATCGACGCGGAGCTATCTAAAGAATTACTGCAAACTATTTTTCAGCCTACCACTTTATTGCATGATGGTGCTGTGCTGGTACGCGGCGATCGGGTGGTGGCGGCGGGGGTGATTTTGCCTCTTTCGGGACAGACCGTATCAGCACAGCTTGGGACTCGCCATCGGGCAGCTTTGGGTATTACCGAAAAAGTAGCCAACTGCTTGTGTGTAGTAGTCTCAGAAGAAACTGGCTCAATTTCGGTCGCCGAAAAAGGATCGCTCAATCGCCCCCTAACTGGCAGTAAACTGAAGGAAATTCTGGAATCGCATCTGGTGCCGGAAACTGAACAAAAAGCCAGAACCACGGGCTGGAAGCGTTTTTTACGCACAGGCTGGCGGCGCAGTTTGTTTGCTTATGTTTTCAAGTCTAAAAAATAATGTCCAAAACTGACAGCTTACTAGAGTTACCCACCAACCTCGATCGATCAAAGCTGCCCCGCCATGTGGCGGTAATTATGGATGGGAATGGCCGCTGGGGCAAGAAACAAGGGTTAGCCCGGGTCGTTGGCCATCGCCAAGGGGTCGATACTCTCAAAGACCTGCTGCGCTGCTGTCGAGACTGGGGCATTCCGGCTCTGACCGCCTATGCTTTTTCTACGGAAAATTGGGGCAGACCGCTGGAAGAAGTAGATTTTTTGATGGCGCTGTTTGAAGGAGTCCTGCGGCGAGAGCTAGCCGAAATGAATGCTGAGCAGGTGCGAATTAAGTTTGTGGGTAAACTGGATGCTCTGCCGCCAGCTCTCCAAGATGAAATCATCAAAGCTGAAGCTACGACCAGTAAAAATCAGGGAATTCAATTTACGATCGCCACCAACTATGGAAGTCGGCAAGAAATTGTCCAGGCTTGTAAGTCGATCGCCGAAGGAGTAAAAAATGGCTCGATCGATCCAGCAGAGATTGATGAAAAGCTGTTTGGTCAGCATCTATACACCCACGGCACCCCCGATCCGGATTTGTTGATCAGAACTAGCGGCGAAATGCGAATTAGTAATTTTTTGCTATGGCAGCTAGCTTACGCCGAGATTTATGTGACTGACACTCTCTGGCCAAACTTCGATCGACAGGCTTTTCATGAGGCGCTACTAGATTACCAGCAGCGTCACCGCCGTTTCGGCAAAGTTTAAGCTTACTTTTCTTGATATTTAGCCGCGTAACTAATCACACACATTACCTTATAGACTTTGTGATAACCACAGGCTACTCCCGCCATCCGGTAATCAGCTCGAAAAATATTGTGGCGGTGTCCTCGATCGGGGATGCCATCATCTACCACCAAGTCGCGCACCACCGCAGTTGCCGTCTCGGCACCATAACTAATATTTTCTCCAGCAGATTTATGCCAGCGGCCATAGCGGTTAATCCGCTCAAAAGGGTTGCTATTATTGCTGCCGGTATGGCCAATAGTGCCGATCTTACCCTGATCGATCACATGATCGCGAGCAGCTCGCGAAAGACCGTCAGACAGGCGCAGTTTTGGAACTGTGCCAGTATTTTCGACCACTTTAATTGCTTCATCCACGGCAGCGACTCCTTCTTTGGTTTGCAGAAAAGAACCCGGAGCAATTCTGGCTTTGGTGCCCCGGAATTTTCTGCGCCAGTCGCGCAAAAAATCACTGTAGGCGCTGGGATCTAACCTTGCTCGATTCATTTCGGCTACAATTCCAAGCTCTAACTCAGAGTAAGACAATGGTTTTTGTGGCTTCAACCGTTGCGGGTGAGCAGCTAGAGAGAGAGAAGCAGTCAACAGAGCCTGAAGACAGCAGGCCAGAGATAAAGCAAGCGGGAATAACCTACCGACAAGTTTCATAGGAAGCAAATGATTAAAAACTGCGATCGACCTTTGACTAAAACGACTTTTTAGCTAAAAATGAGCTGAGACTTTCACAGCAAACTGGAGAATAATATGAACCCTTTGATTGGTATGATTGCCAGCCAACTCGGCGGCCCGGCGATCGGTCAGATCGCTCAACAGATTGGTGCGGACAGCGGCGCGACTCAATCGGCAATTAATATGGCCTTGCCGATGATGCTTTCGGCAATGGGAAATCATGCGGCAGATGGCAATGGAGCTGATGAATTACACCAGGCAGCACAAAATCATGATCACTCTATCATA
>JAAFHZ010000045.1 GCA_013297675.1 Synechococcales cyanobacterium bin59.metabat.ball.084
TATCAAGGTTTATGGAACGCAATTTCTGACTAAGATTCATATCCGTTTATATTGTATTTTCCTCATCTTATCATTTTCTTTGCTCTTTTGGCGGGAAGGGAGTAACAGCAAAATTCTAGTAACGAGCTACTTCATATTGTGCCGAGTTCGATCGTATTTTGTTCCCGGATTCCCTAAACCCACAATCAGCCTAGGAAATACTTCTAATACTTCAGATTCAGCCATAACTCAATAATTTCTTGTGATCTAATGAGTAGTATTGTACCATCCTACGCTAGGATAAGGAACTTCAAAATTTACACATCATGGAAACCAAAATTGGGACAGTCAGAATTGGGACAGTCAGAATTGGAACAGTGGCTGATATTCCTGGCATTATAACCCTCCAAGCCCAGAATCTGTTGGCTAATTTGGCCACAGATCAGCTTGGTGACGGCTTTGTGACTACGCCTTTTACCCCAGAATTAATCACTGAGCTACTGGCGCAAGAGGGAGTATTTGTGGCCGTTCAGGATGATCAAGTAATTGCTTATATTTTAGCCGGAGGCTGGGATTTCTATAGTCGCTGGCCAATTTTTCCCCAAATGGTAAGCCTGATGCCCGGTTGGCAGTTTCAGGGGCAGCCCCTCAGCGCTGAGACATCCTTTCAATATGGCCCAGTCTGTGTAGACAAAAAATATCGTGGACAGCAAGTGTTGCCCCGGTTGTTTGAAGTTCTGCGATCGAGCTTTGCCGATCGCTACTCAACTGGAGTTACCTTCATCAATCAACTGAACAATCGCTCCTACGCTGCCCACACCAAAAAGCTCAACTGGCAATTAGTCGCAGAATTTGAGTTTAATAGTGGTCAGTTTTATGGGTTGGCTCATGATCTAAGACCAAGCTAAAAATCTACGCCTCGGCGAAGATTAACTCCACTGTTGGCATAGTGCTTGTGGCAGACCATCTCGGAATGAATGCTGGCCAAATCAAAATATTTGGGTGTATTAAAACAGCGACCGGTAATAATTACCTGAGTTCCGGGGGGTTTATCTAACAGAGCTTCCACAATGATATCTACTGGCAACAGATCCAAATCCACCGTTGGATTCAGCTCATCCATAATAATTGTCTTGTACAGCCCCGAAGTCAAAGCACTACTGGCGATTTCCCAGCCCCGCTCGGCCTCAATAAAGTCAATTTCTTGCTGTTTACCGCGCCATACGATGGAATCTCCGCCACAGCGTTGATGATCGACCAACTGGGGATAACTTTTCTTCAGCGCGGCGATCGCCGCATCTTCGGTATAGCCATCGCCGCCTTTGAGCCACTGCATAATCAGTACTCGATGGGTGCGATCTTGGCTAATGCCTCGCCCGATCGCCTGCAAAGCTTTACCCAAGGCACTAGTAGACTTGCCCTTGCCATCGCCAGTATAAATTTCAATGCCTTCAATGCCTTGAGCCTTGGCTTCGGGGTGAAGGTGCGGCTTCATTTCAGAATGCAGATCAGCCAGCTCAATCAATTCAGCCGGAGCATCACGACCAGTAATAATAATTTCGAGGTGATGAGCCTTGCGACCAATGGTGGTAACAATATCGGCCACATCTAGTAACCCTAAGTCAATCACCGGACTCAGTTCATCTAAAACGATCACGGTATATAGATCAGAGGCGATCGCTCCCTTGGCCACATCCCAGCCTCGTTGGGCTTCTGCTCGATCAAAGTCGGTAATGCCATCGCGATCGAAAAACTCGGCTCGGCCACTGCGTACTTGGTCAATCAAATGGGGAAAAGCCTGTCGCAAAGCAGCGATCGCCGCATCTTCATCATATTCTCGCTCTGCTCCTTTCAGAAACTGCAACAGCAGCACCCGATGGTCGGTCTTGCTTTCGATACCTAGGCCGATCGACCTTAAAACCACGCCTAAGGCAGCTTGAGACTTGCCTTTGCCTGCGCCATCATAAACATGGATCTGCCCAGCAGCACGCTCTTGTTTGGCGCTGGCGGTGCGGATACCAATCCCTACTCTGCTCATCAAAAATTACCACTGAATTAGCTGTGTTCGATCAACGCGATTGCGTCAAGATATATAGATTACCTTGGGAACGCTGACTTGGTGCAGTAATCTACCAAATACAGCTTTTTAGACGAAAGCAACGGGTTTTGCTGGCCTACTCATCAGATAAATAGCGGAATTGCTACCCACTGTTTTCTATGAACATAAACCGGTAAAATCATATAGCCCCAATTAACTTGGATCAATACTATGACTCATTTTGGTATCTTTTGTCCCGGCACGATCGGCCACCTGAACCCCATGTGTAATCTTGGTCGGGAACTGATCCGCCGTGGCCATCAAGTCACCTTGTTTGGCGTGCCAGATGTCCAAGAAAAGGTCGCTCAGTCTGGGATAAACTTTTATGAAGTGGGAGCAGCAGATTTTCCTTTGGGCACAATGAATGCGACCATGCAGCAACTAGGAGAGTTAGATGGTTTACCCGGATTAAAATTTTCGGTAGCTTTTTTTCAGTCTGAAACCATCATGCTGCTGCGAGAAGCCCCGATCGCCATCCAAGCCTGTAAAGTAGACGCTCTGATCGTTGATCAAATCAGTTTGGCCGTGGGCACCGTGGCCGATCGCTTAAAAATTCCCTTTGTGAGTATCTCCAATGCTTTGCTGATCAACAGAGAACCTGGAGTGCCACCATATTTCACGAATTGGGAGTATCAAGATAGTCTTGTCGCCAAGCTGCGTAATCGTTTGGGTAATGCCTTGGCCGATTATCTTACTGAAGCGTTGTGGCAGATTGTGGTAAAACAGCGGCAACAATGGCAATTACCAGCTCACAATGGCCGAGAAATGGCTGGTTCACAGTTAGCGCAAATTTGCCAAATTCCGGCAGCTTTTGATTTTCCTCGCAAAAACTTACCGGCCTGCCTGCATTATGTTGGGCCATTGCAAGATCCCGAAAAGAAAGAGCCAGTTAATGCCAATCAAATGAATTTTCCTTGGGAGCAATTAACTAATCAGCCCTTGATTTATGCTTCTTTAGGCACCTTGCAAAATCGTAATTGGCAGATTTTTGAATTAATTGCGGCCGCCTGTGTCGATTTAGATGCTCAATTAGTAATTTCTTTGGGCAATCCCAGCCAAGATCTCAGTGCCGTAAAACTAGCTGGTAAGCCCATCTTAGTAGCTTATGCACCTCATCAGGCATTAATCGATCGTTCAGCTTTAGTCATTACCCATGCTGGACTAAATACCACTATTGGCGCATTGAGTGCGGGGGTGCCGATCGTCGCCATTCCAATCACCAATGAGCAGCCCGGTATTGCTTCACGAATGACTAGAGTAGGAGCCGGATTAGTCATACCAGTGAAAAAAGTCACAGTAGCCAAACTGCGATCGGCGATCGAAAAAGTTTTAGCCGATAAATCTTATCGAGAAAACGCCCAAAAGATGCAAGTAGCCATCAAAAATTCCGGCGGAGTCAAACAAGCCGCCGACATCATCGAAAAAGTAATCCGGCGGGTTCATCCAAAATTTTGGACACAGTACAAAATCAAAAAGTAAAAACCCACCCCACCAGTCAACACCAGCCCAAAATCCGACAAAGATCCAAAATCCAATAAAACAGTCAAGAGAATGGTAGATCAACGGAAGAACAGCCGAGTGATTCTCATTGATATCCAGCGGCCTGCAACCAAAACAGGTGGGCATAGCGTCCCTTGTCGGCCAATAACTGCTCATGGCTACCCTGCTCAATAATTTGCCCCCCGGCCATCACCACAATTTTGTCGGCCATACGCACCGTCGAAAAACGGTGCGAAATTAACACCACCATTTTGTCTTCAGTCAAAGCACCAAAATGATTAAAAATATTCATCTCGGCCTCCGCATCCATCGCCGCCGTTGGTTCATCTAAAATCAAAATATCTGCATCCGATCGCATAAAAGCCCGAGACAAGGCAATCTTTTGCCATTGCCCACCCGATAACTCCTGACCATCTTTAAACCACTTCCCCAACTGGGTATCAAACCCCTGGGGCAAAGCATCAATAAAAGGCTTGGCCATCCCCTTATCTGCCGCTGCCTCCCACTCTGAATGATCATGCAAATGCCCCACATCTCCCACTCCCACATTTTCGCCCGCCGTAAACTGATACTGCACAAAATTCTGAAAAATCACCCCAATCCTGCGTCGTAAAGCATCAATATCCCAGTCGTTCAAATCTACTCCATCCAATAAAATTCTACCGCTACTAGGAATATATAGCCTGGTTAATAACTTAATTAAGGTAGTTTTTCCTGAGCCATTCTCACCCACGATCGCGAGCTTTTCACCTAAGGGCAAATGCAGAGAAATATTATTGAGCACCGATCGCTGACTACCCGGATAACTAAAAGAAACCTGCTCAAACCTAATCCCCTCCCGAGATATCCCCTGAGTAACTTTCCCTTGGGACTGAGGCATGGGCTGTTCTAAGAACTCATACAGATTCGCCAAATATAAATTATCTTCATACATGCCGCCGATCGAAGTTAGTGCTGCCGTAAAAGTAGATTGTCCCTGGCGAAACACCATCAAATACATCGTCATTTCGCCGAGAGTAATCGCCCCCCCGATCGCGGCAATCACCATCCAAGCATAGGCCGCATAAAATGCCCCTGTACTCAGCAAACCCAATAAATACCCCCAAATTCCTTTTTTAATCGTCAGGTTACGGTCTTCATCGTAGAGCCGATGAAAAATCTCTCGGTAGCGCTGTAACAGCATATCTCCGAGCTGATAGAGCTGCACTTCTTTGGCGTAATCTTCCCGCGCCAGCAAGGTTTCTAAATAATGCTGCTGCCGAGTTTCTGGCGATCTCCACCGAAATAATCTAAAAGCATGTGCCGAAAATCGGGTTTCGGCAATAAAGGCAGGAATGGCTGCGGCAATTAAAACCAGCACCGCCCAACCAGAAAATTGCCAGAGCAAGCCACTAAAGGTCAAAAGAGTTAGAGCCGATTGACCCAAACCAAAGGTGCGGTTAATTAAAGACAAAGGACGACTAGAAGCCTGCGATCGGGCTTGGCTCATTTTGTCGTAAAACTCTGAGTCTTCAAAATGTGCCAGATCGAGGGTCAGGGCTTTTTCTAGAATTAGCTCGTTGACTCGTTGAGCAAGTAGAACGCGCAGCAGCGATTGACAGATTACTAAGCCTTTTTGGGTGGCGGCTAGCAAAATAATTTGGACTGCTTCGAGAGCTACGTAGCCCAAGGCGTTCTGGCGATCGATCATCAAGCCACTCCGGTTGGCTAAAACTACGCTATCTACAATTAATTTGCCGATGTAGGCGATCGATCCTGGCAACAATCCGCCAATTAAGGTTAAAGCCGCTAGCGTTATAGTTAATTGCTGATTGGTATTCCAAACCAAATTTAAGGCTTTGCCACCATACCGAAATACCGATAAAGATTGCAATATATTTTTGCCAATTTTTTTCTTCTTATCCATTGTTGTTTTTCAGCCATGATGCAGCGCATCGATTGCTTGACTATTGCGCTGCGGCTCTTAATTGTAGCGCTACTTGATCTCCTTGCTTGGCAGGGTGCCGCAGGGCGTGGCGAATGAGCCATTTGATGTCGGGAGTAGATATATTTAGCCATCGATCGCAGATTTCAAACGCTTTTTCTGGATGATCTTTAGCAATATCGCCCAAATGATTAGCTACACTACGGCGTACATAAAGGCTTTCATCGCATTTTAGCGCCTCCAAAATTGGCAACACTGGCTCTGGATTAGTAATAAAAGCAGGAATCCTCACGCCCCAAGGCAACCGCGATCTGGTACCTTCGCTGCAAAGTCTGCGCACATGAGGATTAGGATCAGCAGTCCAATCCATTAATCGAGCTAAAGTTCGCTGTTGCTGTTGGATCACAAATGGCCGAATCGAAAACTCGGCGCTGAATCGCTGGGTGATTTCATACTGTGCCTGCATCGATATTTCAAACGGGTCTTGCCCACCATTGTTTTGGGGATCTAGGCCAAACAGCGAAACAAAATAGCTATGTGTCAAATAAAAAAACACGGCCAAACCATTGTCATCAGTGCGAGTCAGTGGCTCGGTCAATGAGGCTAAAATTATCTCGATCGCCGTTGAATATTGCCCCGGCAAAGCTTGACGTAGTGCTTTGGCTAAATGTTGGCCACGTTCCATGATTCCCAATGGTTCCAAATTATTTAGTGCCAACTGAAGAAACAAATTTTCATCAAACTGTGGATATACCAGCAAAATGTTATAGGCTAGACAATCGATCGCCTCTAACCCCAACAGATTCTTGAGCGGCACACCCTTTTGAATAGCTTTGGGTGCTACTGGAATACGTGGTTTGTTATTGATACTACTGCTCATGCAACCTTGCCAAAAAATCCTCTGCTGTCGCTAAATGCAACTGCTGTTTCTCTGGCAGCATTTTATCAAAAGTTTTCACCAGCATTCCTAAACGCGGATTACTCAAGAAAAAATCTCGGTGAACGTGCATAAAACGCCAAAATAGCCCATCCCAAACCGGCTGCCAGTCGCCTTTTTTAAAATCACTCATCTTCATCACATAATTGCTACCGCTAATATAGGGCTTAGTACACATCCCGCCCCCATCAGCAAACTGGCTCATGGCATATACGTTAGGCACCATCACCCAATCATAGGCATCGATAAACATTTCCATAAACCAGCGATACACCTCGTCCGGGTCGAACTCGCAAAGCAGCATAAAATTCCCCAGCACCATTAATCGATCGATGTGATGACAGTAGCCGCTTTTTAGGGTCTTTTGAATTGCCACATCCACCGGTAAAATTCCTGTAGTCCCCAGCCAAAAACTCTCGGGAATTGGCCGAGTAAAACCCCAGTAATTGCGACTGCGCTGATCGCGTCCCCGGCGCTGGTAAGTAATGCGAATAAACTCCCGCCAGCCCATAATTTGGCGAATAAAGCCTTCCAGACTATTCAACGGAACTTGATCAACCATTTCTAAAGCCCGATCGATCACCTGTCGTGGTGACAACAACCCAATATTTAGAAGCGGCGATAGCACCGAGTGATGCAAAACCGTCTCGGACTGCACCATAGCATCTTCGTAAGCGCCAAAATCAGCAAAGCGCACGGTCAAGAAATCTTGCAGCCAAGCATCAGACTCAGCGTAGGTTGTCGGATAAAACCCTGCGGCAAAAGGCTGTGCTACTGAGCCATAGTTATGAGGAAAGTTTTGGCGCACATAGGTTTGGGCTTCTTGCACATATTTATTTAAGCTAGGGAGCTGCAAAACAGGAGCCGATCGACCCTGCGGAAACTTTAATCTGTTGTCTACATCATAATTCCACTGCCCACCCACCGGCTTACCGTTATCTAATAAGATTTGGTGGTGCTTGCGTCGATCGACATAAAAATCTGTTTGCTTGTAGCTTTTACGCTGATCAAAAAACTCCGCTATTTCAGCAGGATCTTCTAAGAAATTAGGCGATCGATATTTTCGCAAACTAATTCCCTGCTGTTGCGCCCCCTTGGTTAGTCGCTGTTGTAACCAATCATCCACTACATCCACATAGTGTAGCTCTTTAATTCCAGCTTTACTGATAGTCACCACTAATTGCCGTACATCACAGTCAGAATTAGTAGCAGGCACATAAGTTACCTCATAGCCCTGCTGCTGTAAATATTCTGCATACATCTGCATCGTGGCTCGATGCAGCAACAGCTTTTGCTGATGAAAACGATACTGATGAAAAAACAGCCACTCTTCCACCAAATAAACCACTTGTCCGGCAATCAAGGCCGGATGTGTTGGAAAAAGCTGGTGAGGGAAAATCAGAGAAGCCGACTTGTGCATAGGGTTGTGCAGGTGTTTAAGAAAGATTGTTACAAAAATTCATCTCTACAACAACGTCAATACAAGAGCGGCCACCAGCCAATTGTAAGCATACCAACCGATGAAAGTGATCAATACTCTAGCGGTGACTGGCTTTCCGCGATATCATCTTTAATTTGTTAGAGCAGTTATTTTTATTTTACTTTAGACAAATATCAGGAGATCGAGGTTTGGTTACTTCCAACACACTCAAAACTACCAAGTCAGAAGAGATTTTTGCCGCCGCCCAGCTTATGATGCCGGGTGGAGTTAGCTCCCCAGTTAGAGCCTTTAAATCTGTAGGTGGTCAGCCGATCGTGTTCGATCGGGTCAAAGATGCCTATGTTTGGGATGTGGACGGCAACCAATACATCGATTACGTGGGCAGTTGGGGACCGGCTATCTGTGGCCATGCCCATCCTGACGTAATCGCTGCCCTCCACTCCACCCTCGAAAAAGGCACTAGCTTTGGCGCACCCTGCTACCTCGAAAACGTCTTGGCCGAAATGGTGATCGATGCGGTACCTAGCGTAGAAATGGTGCGCTTCGTAAACTCTGGCACCGAAGCCTGCATGGCTGTTTTGAGACTGATGCGCGCCTTCACTGGCCGCGATAAAATCATTAAGTTTGAAGGCTGCTACCATGGTCACGCCGATATGTTCTTGGTGAAAGCTGGTTCTGGGGTGGCTACTCTGGGTCTACCCGATTCCCCTGGGGTACCTAAAACCACCACCGCCGACACCCTCACGGCTCCTTACAACGACCTAGAAGCAGTTAAAGCTCTGTTTGCCCAATATCCCAACTCGATCGCTGGGGTTATCCTGGAACCAGTTGTCGGCAATGCTGGCTTTATTGTGCCCGATGCAGGCTTTCTCGAAGGGCTGCGTTTAATTACCCAAGAAAATAACGCCCTGTTGGTATTTGATGAAGTAATGACCGGCTTCCGCATTGCTTACGGCGGTGCTCAGCAAAAATTTGGCATTACTCCTGACCTCACCACCATGGGTAAAGTAATTGGTGGGGGTCTACCAGTCGGAGCCTATGGTGGCCGCAAAGATATTATGTCGATGGTCGCTCCTGCCGGACCAATGTATCAAGCTGGAACCCTTTCAGGAAATCCTTTGGCCATGACTGCTGGGATCAAGACCTTAGAGCTGCTCCAAAGGCCCGGTGCCTATGAGCATCTCGATCGAGTTACCAAGCGTTTAGTCGTTGGCTTACAGGCTGCCGCCGAGGCAACTGGCCATGATTTCTGCACCGGACAGATCAGCGGGATGTTTGGCTTCTTTTTCTGTACAGGGCCAGTGCATAGCTTTGAGGATGCCAAAAAAGCCGACGTGGCTAAGTTTGGTCGCTTCCATCGCGGCATGTTGGAGCAGGGTATTTATCTGGCTCCTTCCCAATTTGAAGCGGGCTTTACTTCTCTAGCACACACCGAAGCTGATATCGATAAAACGATCGCGGCTGCTAAAACTGTGCTGGC
This sequence comes from Synechococcales cyanobacterium bin59.metabat.ball.084, assembly GCA_013297675.1. GTDB lineage: Bacteria > Cyanobacteriota > Cyanobacteriia > Cyanobacteriales > Chamaesiphonaceae > JAAFHZ01. The sequence continues at coordinate 9,360 of JAAFHZ010000045.1, forward strand.
TGGTTTGTAACCATGGCATTGATTGGCATCATTATGGGCAGTGACTCTGACCTGCCCACCATGCAGGGCGCGATCCAAATCTGTGAGCGCTTCCAGGTTGCCCATGAAGCGGCGATCGTCTCGGCTCATCGTACCCCGGAGCGGATGGTGGAGTACGCCCAGTCTGCTCACGATCGGGGCTTAAAGGTGATTATTGCTGGGGCGGGTGGCGCGGCGCATTTGCCCGGTATGGTAGCGGCGCTGACTCCGCTGCCGGTGATCGGGGTGCCTGTCCAGTCCAAGACTCTGCAAGGGGTAGACTCTTTGTATTCGATCGTGCAAATGCCAGCGGGAATTCCGGTGGCGACGGTGGCGATCGGTAATGCCACCAATGCTGGCCTGCTGGCAGTGCAAATTCTAGCTAGTCATAATCCGGTGCTGCTCAAAGCGGTACAAGAATATCGGGCTAGTCTGGCGGTGGCGGTGGCCGCTAAAGATCAGGAATTGCAGCAGTCTGGATATCGAAAATACCTGGAGCAGTATTTCTAGCTGGAGATTTTGCGGTGAACAGGATATTCTGCTCACCAAGTACACCTATGTTTTAGATACTACAAATGTTCTGAGCAGGAAAAGTAGAAAAAGAGGGTACCAATTTTACGCGGGACATTGTTGCACTTGCCCTCAGCGAGCGCCTGAGGTTGCCTCAGGCGAAACCCTCGCAGCACTAGAAGGGGCTGGGGGCAAGTGCAATATTTCTGCTATTCTGTCTCGATTAAAACGGCTACCCAATAAATTTTTAATACCGCCCAGCAACTGCATCTATGGTGGCTTTGATTTTTGATCGCCAAATCCACCACTTAAAGCCAGCAAAGCAGCTCCATAAGCAGCATCTTGCTGAGAAGCTGGGCCAATCGGCACCCCAATTAAATTTTGACGAATAGTTTGCCAAGTAGAGTTTTGGGCACCACCACCAGCCGTATAGATCTGGGTCAAACGATCGGCTCCTAGCTCCTGTAAAAGTTGATAACCTTGAGCTTCAATGCGGGCAATGCCAGTCAACAGTCCCTGCAAGAAATCTTGATCTCGATCGGGGCGAGGTGTCAATCGAGGTAACAAATTAGGATCATTGATCGGGAATCGTTCACCGGGCTTCAGCAAAGGGTAATAGTCTAACTCCAAACTTACCTGCGGATCGATTTGCTGACTGAGATCCTGTAACTCTTCATTACTAAAAAACTGCCGCAACACAGCACCACCGGTATTTGATGCTCCACCCGCCAACCAAAGATCACCCCAGCGGTGGCTGTATACCCCCTGGCTGGCGTTTTGGACTGGTTTATTACTCAATAGCTTTAATACCAAAGTAGAACCCAATGAAGTTACCGCTTGTCCGGGCTGATTGGCTCCTGCCGCTGCAAAAGCTGCAATGCTATCGGTAGTTCCTGCGCAAATCAGGCAGTTAGGGTTTATTTGATATTGGGCGGCGATCGCCGGTAATATTTGACCCACTACTTCACCAGGAGCCAGCACCTGGGGCAACAAATCAAACTCTGGGACAGCCTGTAGCCATCGAGGATACTCCAAATGCACCGGATCATAACCAAGCTTGAGAGCATTGTGGTAGTCGCTATAGCCCAATCGACCATGGAGCAACCAAGCTAGCCAATCTGCTTGGTGCAGCAAATGACGGCCAGCCGCAAAATAGGGCTGCTGAGCATACCAATAGAGTTTCGCCAAACCAGAAGTGGCGCTAATGGTGGCATCTCCTGCCGGAGCACTCAGCTTTACCCTCTCCAGCGCCGATCGCGCCCGATCGTCGTTGTACATCAACGGCTCGGCCAATGGCTGCCCCCGATCATCACAGAGCAATACCGTGCCAGAAGTCCCGTCCAAGGCAATGTGCATTATCTGCTTTTTGAGATCGATCGGCATTTTTGTGAATAATTCAAATAAGGCGATCGACCAGTGGGCAGGCGTTTGAGCAACGTAGGTAGTGCTGTCAGACCAGCAGATATTACGATCATTGTCGATCGCTATTAATCGCGCACCAGATGTGCCAAAATCTATTCCCAGGAATAACTTCATGAATTTTGTATCTTAAGTTACAAAAATACTATTGATAGGAGTGATACAAGACTTCTAACCCCTAACCACGAATTTTAAGACCTTGTAGGCAATCAGGAATATTTATGAAAAAGATCGAGGCAATCATTCGCCCTTTTAAACTAGACGAAGTAAAAATCGCATTAGTTAACGCCGGAATTATCGGCATGACCGTCTCGGAAGTCCGAGGCTTCGGTAGACAAAAAGGGCAAACCGAAAGATATCGAGGCTCGGAGTATACCGTTGAGTTTCTCCAAAAGCTCAAGGTAGAAATTGTCATTGAAGATGCCCAAGTGGATATGGTGATTGACAAGATCATTGCTGCTGCCCGCACCGGTGAGATTGGCGATGGCAAAATTTTTGTCAGCCCGATCGAACAAGTTGTGCGTATTCGTACCGGCGAAAAGAACACTGATGCCGTGTAGCTAGTCGCTCAACCAGACCGCCCGCTGCTGATGGGGGCGGTTTTAGTTTTTAGAGTTTTTACTGTTTTTACGAGCCATCTGCTGCAATTTTTTATTGCTGCCTGGAGCTTTAGCTCGATCCCACAAACCCGTAACCAAAGCACTCAAGCCTGTTTTAAGTTTAGTTGGGGTAATTTCTTCAAAATCGTACTGTGGGTCAATAGGTGAATCAGAGTTAGGTGAAGTGTTCTCAGTAGTATTTGGCTGATTTTGCTGCTGAAACTTTTTCTTTCTGGCTCGCTGCTTCATCTCAATTTTGGCACGGCGCTGTCGGTTTTTGTTCGGAGAAAATAAGCCAGTCAGCATAGTAGTAACCCGCACCCCAAAACGATTGACCGAGTTTTCCTCGAAATCATAGGTACTAGATATCTCATGTTGAGCGCGGTACATCTGAGTGCGCATTAAACACAGCAGAAAAATCACCCACATTGATTTGTTATGCCAGTAGGTGGCTGCCCCGATCGCAATATACAAATAAGACATGTCTAACACTGCATTTTCACGAGAGGTCAGATTTTTGCCATAATATTTCATAGCAAAAATAAAAGCCGCAAAAGCAACAAAGCCAGTAACTCCACTAGAATGCAGGTGCGTTAAATAAATATTGTGAGGATCAACGTCTAAAATGATTTCGATTCCATAGCCCCGCCCAATGATAATATTTTTCAGATCCGACAGCCAAATGCTGACGGCTGACTCCAAACGGAATAGTCGATCATCGTTAGAAATTTCTCGTCCTTCGGTCAAGTTAGTGTAAATTTCAGATTTACTAATAAAGTCATTAATTTCTGGAGCACTTATAATTAGAAAAAAGACTAAAACAGCAATTACTATCCAAAATCGATAATCACGAAAATAGCGGCGAATCAAATAAAATAAAATAGTCAGACTAAGGGCGATCGCCGTGGTGCGTGAAAACATTAACCCCAGCAAACCGAGCATCAAAATTCCAATGCCAAAAACTCCCATCTTGAGCGGTACGGCACTGGGTAATTTTTCACTGCTATAAAAACTAAAAATGGTGATTAGCCCATACATGAAGCCAAACAGCATGATATTAGGATCAAAGTTCAATCCTAATTCTGCTGGCAGACCCAAGGCTTTGCCCATATTATTATAATCGTAACGGTTGAAAGAAAAATTGTTCAATAGGGCGATCGAACAATAAATTCCTGCCAGAAAAACCGAAGCTGCAATGATTGCTCCATTTAAGAATTTCAAATATTTATCTTTGGCAAAAATAATATGTGGCCAAAAAGCGTTATTTAAAAAGCAAAAAAGAGTAAAGACTCTAGAAAGGCAATGGTCTAAATGCTTTTCAGCAAAAACTGCGCTACCCAAGCAAATCACAAAATATATTACTGCAGAAATTACTAAATAAGGCTCTGTCTTCAGAGTCTGTTGCTTACTGCGCCGGTCTTGTTGCCACTGGAAAAATACACAAGCCAAAATCAGCAAGGTGGTCAATACGGTCAGAATATTGATGCCTTTTTGAAATAGTGGATCTTCACCGACTGCTGCGGCACTACTCGAAACCGGTACAGTGACAACATATAGAGTTAGCACAGCAAAGGTAAATCGCTTAAAATTTGCAATGAATTTTGGCATGTCAACTAATATCGATTTGAGAAGTTACTAAGGAGACTTGGTGGAAGAACTACTACTAGAAATAATCAGGCTAGCAGATTTCCTCACATACAATTGATGACGAATTTTTTCCCAGATTTGCCAAATTTGTAATTTTTCTAAGAGCAAATGGAAAAAGATTCTGACAATTTTTCCGCCCGTTGCCACCCGCGACAGTGTAGGAGAATAATTGTTGGCCAAACGAGCACGATGAGCTTCTAAAGTAGCGGCATAATAATCTCCAGAAACCCCAGCCGGAGAAGTCTGAGTGACAGTTTCACCCAAAAATATGATTGTAATCGAGGAATATATCCGCAAGATAAAATCATAGTCTCCAGCAATTAAGTAGGAGGTATCAAACAAGCCATACTGCTCATAGATTGTTTTAGTTACAAACAAGCCCGGTTGATGTACAGAGAAATACAGTTTAGATCGTCCGGGTGCCGATCGATCTAAATGCAACCAACCACTTTTTGTCATCATTTGTAGGTCGCCAGCAATCGCTAGCTCCGTTTGCTTAGACTTTTGATAAGCCGTAGCCACTAACTCTAGAGTTCGAGGTAAGTAAAAATCTCCTGCATTTAGAGTACCCACTATTTTACCAGTTGATCGAGCAATACCTTTATTCATCGCATCATAAATTCCTCGATCGGCTTCGCTTATCCAAGTAATCCGAGGATCAGGATAACGTTTGACTACCTCCAGAAAATCATCGGTAGATTCGCCATCGATAATAATGTATTCAAAATCTTGGCAAGTTTGACCAAGTAAGCTCTGAATCGTTTGCTCTAGCTGCACCGCATTATTTCTTACCACAGTCACAATGCTAAACAGCGGACATTTGGCATTAGGAGGCGGAACTGGGTAATCACTAAGAAGAGGAAAGGGCATAAAGTACAACAAAAGAGCGGCCAATAAATAGCCTGCACCTTATTGTATTAGCGGCTTAATAGATATCTGTGAGCTATTTTGCCGACTTCTGGGGGATGAAATCACACTAAACGGCAATTTTGGGCACAGCAGCTAAGAGCTTACGAGTATAATCTTTCACTGGGGCAGCATAAATCTGCTCAGCAGAGCCGATTTCTTCAATTTTTCCTTGATTCATCACCATAATTCGATCGCTCATAAACTTCACCACGCTCAAGTCATGAGAAATAAAGATATAGGTGAGATTTAGTTCAGCCTGTAATTCTTTGAGCAGGTTCAGCACCTGCGCCTGCACGGAGACATCTAAGGCCGACACCGATTCATCACAAATAATCAGGCGTGGGTTCAGAGTCAGAGCACGAGCAATACAGATCCGCTGACGCTGACCGCCCGAAAACTCGTGAGGATAGCGATTCATGCCGTCAGGCTTAATGCCAACTCTGGTCAGCAAATCAGCGGCAATTTCTCGGCGGGCGCTTTTTTTCTTGGCTCTTTCGTGAATTAACAGCGGTTCCATCACCGCATCCCCGATCGACATGCGCGGATTGAGAGAGCTGAGCGGGTTTTGAAACACAATCTGCATATCTCGGCGCAGCTTTTGCAGCACGTTATTTTTCATGTGCAAAATATTTTGATTTTCAAACAGTAATTCTCCCTCCATTGGCTTGATCAACCGGAGCAGAGTTTTAGCCAGAGTGCTTTTGCCACAGCCCGATTCGCCCACTACTCCCAGAGTCTCGCCTGCAAATACCTGAAAAGAAACATCATTGACCGCCCAGTTGTAGGCCAACGCCGAACCCAAGAGGTTTTTGGTGGGGAAGCCCACTCGTAAATTATTGACAGTTACTAAAGCATTGGCCTGTTGGTCTACCTGATGTATTTGGCGGCGATCGATTTCTCGGCCAATTTCGCGCTCATCTAAGGTATTGGGGTTCTGAGATTTAATGGTTACACCGCCTACCGATCGACTGACATTGCCAGTGAATTCTTGGATGGTGGGTAAATAGGCTGGGGTGCTGTCGATCGACGGGCGGCAGGCCAGCAGACCAATAGTGTAAGGATGCTGAGGGTTATGAAAGATTTCTTTGACGGGCTGGAGTTCTAATATTTCACCGTTTTGCATCACAGCTACATGATCGGCCACTCCTGAGACTACCGCCAAATCATGAGAGACAAAAATCATCGACATTTGGCGCGTTTCTTTGAGCTGGCGCAGCAGAGCCAGAATTTCGGCTTGGACTGTAACATCCAAAGCCGTAGTGGGTTCATCGGCGATTAACAATACTGGGTCACAGCTAATGGCCATCGCGATCGAAACCCGTTGCAGTTGACCACCAGAAAGTTGGTGAGGATAGCGGCTGAGGTAGTCGGTGTGAACTTTTGCGATGTAGCTGCGAATCGCGGCGGCGCTGGTATCGCTGGGTTCAGTCTCTAAATACCGCTGCCGCAGAATGTCATCATTGGGTAAGAGCTGCACTTCTTGCAAACGGGCGATAACTTCGGCATTGGCAGCTTCAGGAGAGATTTTTTTGTGCTGAAGAATGGCTTCGTTGAGCTGAAAGCCGATCGGAAACACCGGGTTCAGGGCGCTCATGGGTTCTTGAAAAATTTGGGCAATCTGACTACCCCGATAGGTCTGCATTCCCCGTTCGCCCACTGTCCGCAGATTGACTGGGTAGGCATTGCTGGTACCAGTAAACCAAATTTCGCCGCTGACTTGGCAGTTGGCAGTTCTGGGTAGCAGCCCCATAATGGCCAGAGCTGTCACCGATTTACCCGAGCCAGATTCACCTACTAATCCTAGGGTTTCGCCCCGCTGAATGTCAAAAGAAATATCGCGCACTGCGGGAATGGCTAGGTCATCGTTGCCAAATTTCACCAGGAGGTTTCTGACGCTAAGTAAGGTCGATCGATCTACAGATTCTGCCATATCTCAAGTAAGTTAATGCTTGCAGACATTATACTTCGTCCTTAGTTCACAGTTTAAAGATCGGTGCCGGCTGAACATCATCTGAGCAGTAAAAACACCCGATCAAAGATTCTTCAAAAACTCCAGAAAACATAGTACAATACGCCTACCAAAATTTATGAGGATTGTGAGTAGACCCATCGGAATCGATTTATTTGCTGGAGCTGGCGGCATGTCTCTGGGGTTTGAACAGGCTGGGTTTGACATTGCTGCTGCAATAGAGATCGATCCGATTCACTGCGCAACCCATGAATATAACTTCCCGCACACCGCCACTATCTGCGCCAGCGTCATAGATTTGACTGGTCAAGAAATCCGCCGTCGATCGAACATCGGCAATCAAGATATCAACGTAGTTTTTGGGGGTGCGCCATGCCAAGGTTTTTCGCTGATGGGCAAAAGAGCTTTTGATGACCCCAGGAACCATCTGGTATTTCACTATGTGCGCATTGTCAAAGAGCTAAACCCCAAATACTGCGTATTTGAAAACGTCAAAGGCTTGACTCTGGGACAACATGCCCAGTTTTTAACCGAGTTGATCGAAGCTTTAAACGATGCTGGCTACAACATATTAACTCCATACCAAGTGCTAAATGCGGCTGATTATGGTGTGCCACAGGATCGCCGCCGCTTGTTTTTGGTTGGGGCAAGGAAAGGTTTGAAATTACCCAAATACCCAGAGGTAAATCCCAACAGAACCACCGTTTGGGAGGCGATCGGTGACTTACCTAACGCCGCTGATTTTGCGGCTCTCAATCATACCGGTGCAGTTCCGGCGCAATGGATAACCACTAGCTCTTATGGTAAAAGACTGCGCGGGTTAGAAGCTGACCCTCATAACTACGGCTATCAGCGCCAGTTTGATCCTAATTTACTAACATGCAGTCCTCTTACTAAGCATACTAAGTTGTCTCAAGATCGATTTGCGGCCACTCTACAGGGTAAGACTGAGACAGTCAGCCGCTTTCGCAAATTAGAACCAGATGGACTTTGTAATACTCTTCGCGCAGGAACCGATAGTGCCAGAGGAGCACATACCTCACCCCGCCCGATTCACCCTCTTTTTCCTCGGGTAATCACGGTCAGAGAAGCGGCTAGATTGCATTCTTACCCCGACTGGTTCCGCCTTCATGCCACAAAATGGCATGGTTGTCGCCAAATTGGTAATAGCGTGCCGCCTCTGCTGGCTAGAGCAGTTGCCAGTGAAATCTTGAAAGCTCAAGGTATCAAGCCCACTAAGCCCCAAAAAATTTTGCTCCCAGGCCAGGAAAGTTTACTATCTCTCGATATGACCAGAGCCTCCAAATACTTTCAGGTGCCGCGAGATACCATCGCTCAGAGATCACCTAAAATTTCGGAGCCAGACATGATGATTCTGACTTTGCCCAATAATGATGGTTTTGGTGATGCTTTAACGTCGCTGGTCGAAATTAGTTAATTTAGGGGCATTTTTGGAAGATTGATCGCCTTACTTGAAGACATCTCTGCAAAATGTTCTAGCACCATTCGATGTACAAAAATATAGCCACCTCCAACTTTTTGAAGGAACAATTGCTCTGTAGCAGAATCTAAAAAACGAGCGTAGTTCCAAGGAGCATACTTGTTATAATATAGCATTATGCGAAGAACAAAATGTTGTAAGCAAGCATTTCCACCAAAAATCATTCCAAAAATTAATCCATTAAGTAACCCGAAAGTCAGGTCAGAATACGTACCAAAAATTGGCCTAGAAATGAGTCCAGAAATTATTCTGAAAATCAGAATCCCGACGAATAGAATAGTTACTCCAATAATAGTGCTATTTTGAATAGAGCTAAAAATCCCTTGATTTGGTTGCTCTCTTTGCTGAATTTCAGAACCTCCAAACCCATTAATTATCACAGAAATTATTCCAAAAAACAACCCGGAAGATATCCCGAAAACCAGTTCATTGTTTAGCCCTGAAAGCAGCCTGAAAATCAATCCAGAAATTAGCCCCCCAGCTAGCCCAGTAAATAGACTGAAAAAGAAATTACTTCTGGCTTCTTGCCAAGACCACTTTAAAGTTTCAAAAGGTTGAATATCTGATAGAAATGATATGCATAGCCCGTTAATTAATCCAAGAACTGTCATGATTAATACCCCATCAACTAATCCAACACTCAGCCAATAAACTAGCCCACCAGATAGTATGCCCGTCGCACCACAAGCAAAACCACTTCCCAGTCGATAGTAAATTTGTTGTTTATTCGTTGGCAGCCAACTGGATTGCAATCTCTCAATTAAAAATATTGTTTGAGCTTTATCATTCATCTGCTGTGCCATCCAAATTAACCACATCTGAGCTTCTTCTTTGGAATATAGCTGTGTTGTTCTCCGCCGATCAAACATTCGATCGACATAAGTTGTAAACAATCGTTTCCGATAATCTTCATCCATCTGGCTCGAAGCTAGCTGCTCCAGCGTGAAGTCTTGATAGGCTAAACTCATCACACTCAACATTAATGGCGAAGTAGCTAATTCTTGTAAGATCTTATCCTGTAGCAAAACTGTTTTTAACGCGCTCAGTTGCTCCCCAGCTCGATCGAAGTATTCATCAACCTGTTGAAGAGTCAATGGCTGAAGGCAAATAGCACTCCGTAACGTTAACCGGTCAGTCAACGCCTGATAATCTTGAATTCGGCAACAGACCACAACCTCAGTAGTGCCATGGTTTTGCATAAATAGATTCAATGCCTGCACACAGTCATTGCGCTGATCTGCTTGAACTTCGTCTAACCCATCCAGCAACAAAATCAGAGCCTCCGACCTTATCCAAGTTTCTCCAAGAGCCTTGGATACGTAATATTGTTCCTGTAGCTCCTGCACCAACCACTTTTCAATAGTTTGAAGCTTTCTTGCCCAAGAGGACAAATTAAACACTACCGGAATTTGCTGTCGTAAATCTGGCTTGGTACGAACAATTAAATCTTTGGCTAGTTTCAAGAGAGCAATAGTTTTACCAGATCCAGGCTCACCCAAAATCAACAGAGTGCGTCCCTCGCCCATCTGTTCAAAAACACCAGTAACGTAAGTACCATCAGGTAAAACTTGCCCAGGGATATCGGAAAATTCCGCAACACCGCTGAAAGGCTGCTTCACTAAATCCACACGTTCTTGCAGCCCCAGTTCAATTAGCGCTCTAGTGTGCAGAGAGTTCTTGAATACGCCTTCAACCCAAAATTTTTGCACCCTATCCAGTAACACTTGTCGCTGACGACACTCTTGCGGAGTGAGTGTCTGCATTACACTAATTGGCAACGGCATAGATGACGCAGGAAAATTTTCATAGATGTTCAGATTAGTAACATTGCCAAATGCTTTACCTCCCATCATGTGAGAAATTGCCTGATTGTTACTACCCATAACATTTTGCTGAATCTGAAGACTTGGATCTAAATCAGAATTTAACGATGATGACATAAAATCTTCCATATCTAATCAATTAAAGATTAATATCTTGCCATCGAGCAGCAATGCAAAATCGAGACAAGTGTTTCAAATTAGTAGTAGCAACAATAACTTGCTGACCAGGATACTCATTTTTTAAAATTTGGTACTGAGCAGAGATAATGATATCAACATCAATATTTTTATCATCTCTGGTAGTCAGTCCTTCGTTAGTAGCTTTTGCCCAAAGATTAGCAGCTAAGTCCAAACATTCTGTACTAATGGGCAAGAACTCCAAAAATCCATCAATTTTCAACAAATTCAGCAAATTGACACCCGGAGACAGCTTGCCAGATCGAATAAAAGAGCTAATCAATCCTCTTCTCACCTCATAATCACAAATATCAGAAGTAACAAAGCGAACACCTCTAATTGATAAATTCGCAAACCACCTGTCACATTGTTGACATTCTTCAAACGAAGTATTGGAATTAGAAATCAATCCCAGAATATTACTATCAAGGAAAACAATCATTTCTAAATCTATCTCCTGGATTCGGCAAGAGATTTATATAACTCTTCAAACTGTTCATCACTTTCAACTTTTTCTGCTGGCGTTAAACTATCCCATAGTTGACGCTTGCTATCCACAAACCTCTCAAAAGCTGCAACTCTACGAGCTGTTTCTTCAGGAGAAAGTCTTGTCTGGTCATCATACTCAATGGGATCTGTAAGAGGATTTTCCACTGGGGCAGCTTTTCGATCAATTACCATCATCACATTACCACCTGTTAAATGACCAATTATCTGATTTTGGCTCCCTGTCACATTTTGCACAATTTTGCTGTTAAGAGTGCCATCACCCTCTTGAAAAATTTCAGCGATCAACTTTAACAACTCTGCATCCTGATCCAGCAACTTTTTTAATTGTAACCTTAAAACAATCTGCAAATCTTCATCATTAGGATTGTTTGCCACATCCACAGCAGCTTCTCTAGCAGCTTCCTTAGCCTCGACTTTTGGACTTAGCTTTTCCCAAATTGCTTGGGCTTTTTTAAAAGCCGTTTCACCGAGCCTACCTGAAGCCGATTCGGTAGCTTTTTCCATCGCCTTTCCACCCAATTTCATCAAAAAAGGAAGAAACGGACTGATAAAAGCGGTGAGATTAACAACATCCATGCTTTGAGCCTCCAATGCAAACATAATCTTCACAAGTAAAGTTTACCTGAAATGTTGGCCAAGAAGTGGTCAGGCAATAGTTTTTCTCCATTATGCACCAAAGATTAGAAGCCACCTGTCACAGTTGTTAAATCGATGGTTGACAGTTGATGATGGATAGTTGACAGTAAATAAAGTAACCATCCAACGTAAACAGCATAACTAAACCCCTTGAATCCTTCCTATTCGATCGCTTCTGAAACTCTCACCCTCCTAGAATGGGCAAGGATCGGCCAGCATTTGGCCACTTTTACTGCCACCAAACTGGGGCTAGTTGCTGCGCGGCAATTACTGATTCCGGCCAAGATCGAGCAGAGTCAAGAACTGCTAAATCAGACCAAAGAAATCGATATTCTAGAACAGCAGCTTGGGGCGAGTCTGAGCTTTGAGGGCATCTGCGATATCCATCAACCTCTCCAGCGGGCGACTGTTCAGGGGATCTTGAATGGCCGTGAACTCTACGATGTGGCTACCACCTTGGCCGGAATGCGTCGGATGCGGAGATCGATCGATAGCAGCGAAGATATCCCCACCTTGCAAGAACTGGTCATCAACGTTCGCACCTATCCCGAGCTAGAGCAAGAAATTTATCACTGTATCGATGACCATGGGGACGTGACCGATCGAGCCAGCGAAAAGCTGCGCTTGCTCAGAATCGAACTCAAATCCACCCGCGATCGCATTCAAAAGCTTTTACAAAACATTTTGCAGCGCCACAGCAACGCCATTCACCAGCCGGTGATTACCCAACGCGGCGATCGGTTTGTAATTCAGGTGAAAGTCACCCATAAAGAAACCATCCCCGGCGTAGTTCACGATGTCTCCGCCAGCGGATCTACTCTTTATGTAGAACCCCACGCGATCGTCAGCCTCGGCAACCAGCTTCGTCAGTTTCAACGCCAAGAACAGCGAGAAGTCGAGATCATCTGTCGAGCACTCAGCGCCAAAGTAGCCGAAGTTGGCGAAGATCTAGAAATGTTATTGGCAGTAGCGACGGCGATCGATCTAGCCACTGCCCGCTTCCGCTACAGCAACTGGCTGGGAGCCAACCCCCCCCGCCTAATTACCGATCGTCAGCAAATCACCCTGCGTCAGCTTCGCCATCCCCTGCTAGTGTGGCAGCAGCAGCACGAGCAGGGCGGCAATGTGGTGCCCACAGAACTCGTGATTCAGCCCCATACCCAAGTTGTGACCATCACTGGCCCGAACACCGGGGGTAAGACAGTGACGCTAAAAACTCTGGCGATCGCTGCCCTCATGGCCAAGGTCGGACTTTATGTAGCCGCCAAAGAACCAGTCGAAATTCCTTGGTTTGATCAAGTGCTCGCCGATATTGGTGATGAACAGTCTCTGCAACAAAGCCTTTCTACTTTCTCTAGCCACATTCGCCGCATCGGCCATATCTTAGCTGAGATTTCACCCAACTCTCTAGTCTTGCTAGATGAAGTCGGTGCCGGTACCGATCCCGCCGAAGGCAGCGCCCTGGCCCGTGCCCTGCTGCAATATCTAGCCGATCGAGCATACTTAACCATTGCCACCACCCACTACGGCGAACTGAAAGCCCTCAAGTACGAAGACGAGCGGTTTGAAAATGCTTCAGTAGAGTTTGATGATGTGAGTTTATCTCCTACCTATCGGTTGCTGTGGGGCATTCCTGGTAGATCAAATGCCCTGTCGATCGCCCGTCGCCTCGGCTTAAACGAAGAAGTGATTGTAGCCGCCGAAAACCAAGTGGGCTTAGCGGGCAGCGAAGTCAACGAAATTATTGCAGGCTTAGAAGCCCAACGCCGCTTACAAGAAGAAAAAGCCCAGGCTGCCGCTGAATTATTACAGCAAGCCGAAGCCTTTTACCTCGAAGTCAGCCAGAAAGCCGCTGAACTGCAAGCCCGAGAACAACAGCTCAAAATCGCTCAAGATCAATCAATCCAGGCCGAAATCGATGCTGCTAAAGCGGAGATCGCCAAAACCATCCGTCAACTCCAACAGGGTACCCCCACCGGCCAAGATGCCCAGCAGGCTACCGCTGAACTGAATCGCATTATCCAAGAACGCGCCACTCCCCCTCCTCCGCCTCCCATCGGCTACCAGCCCAAAGTAGGCGAAAGAATCCGGGTGCCCCGGCTTGGCCAAACTGCTGAAGTGCTGACTGCTGCTGATGATCGGGGCAACCTGCAAGTGCGGCTGGGCTTAATGAGCGTCTCTGTCGCTTTGACCGACGTGGAATCTTTAACTGGCGAAAAACCCAAAATACCGCCCAAACCAGCCAAAACTTTTCAGCCCCCGGCCACTCCTAAGAAAGAAACCATTCTGATTCGCACATCTAATAACACCGTGGACGTGCGGGGGCAAAGAGTTGATACGGCGGTGATTGCTGTCGATCGAGCCATGAATGCCGCCTACGCCAGCGGCATCTTATGGGTGATTCATGGCAAAGGTACGGGTAAGCTACGGGAAGGTATCCACGACTTTTTGAGTACTCATGCCCAAGTAACTAAAGTAGAACTAGCCAGTAATCCTGATGGTGGCGCAGGTGTAAGCATCGTCTATCTCAAATAGCAAAATCCACCTGTGATAATTGGCTGAACTACTTATGCCTATTTGATCGGCTAATTTACCGCACCTAGTCGGCAACCTTGTCAGATATAATCGAACTGTTGCAATACTGGTAACAACGCTTTGTTGGCTAGCTATTTCAACTAACTTAATCATTATGTATTCCAGCACCAAGATGCCTGCATCCAATATCAAGTTAGAAGAGCTAGCTTTGCAGCAATCTCTTGAGCTCCCGCAGCTAGACAACATGAAAACCCAATTAGACTTGGTGCTCCTCGGATTGGAAGCCATTACTCGGTTGGGTTCAGAGTCTATGCTACAAGCAGCCAAAGAGTTAGGACTAGAAGCTGTAGTTGCCGATCGGGTCAGTCTGTGGCGCTTGCGTCAATCTAACCCCCAACGCAAAAGCTCTGGTGGCCGCAAAAAGCTCGATATTGAAGAAGGTCGCGCTCTGGTTTTGATTGCTTGCCATTTAGCCAAGCAAGAGCAAGCCAAAATCCGAGAAGCAGTTGGTGTGTTGGAAGACACCTGGCGGCGCGATCGACTGCCTCAACAGGAGCCTGTATTGGCAGACTATACCGATCGGTTCGTTGAACTCTATCAAGATCGGATGGAAGATGTGCCAACTTTTCCTCCGGAGCAGCTCAGCAAAGCTGCTTGTAAGCTATTAACCGACTTATTATTCTACAGCGGCCCCAACGGTCATCAATACTTGTGGTCGTCTCTACTCCACCGCTCTCTCTCCAACTAAGCTTATGAACTCCCCCAACCTGCAACCCCGTCAATTTGTACATAACACCTGCGAACTGTCGATCGACGATAAAAAGTCGCCGTTTCCGGCCTGGATGAAATTTAATAAGCCTAACCCCCTGCGGTTTACCTTAAAGGTTAGTGACCCAGACCGACCAGAGTTGGAGCCAATGCAAGTAGAAGGCGATCGCACCAAACTAGAGTCACTGCACCGCACCGTTGAAGACTACGTAAAAAACTTAGTATCTCATGCCCCTCTCCCCCAAATAAACGGCGAGGACATAGGCAAGCTGCCCCAATCTGCTATATTCGACGACACCATTAACAGCAGCGACTTACAACATAGGCCGATCGATGCACTGAAAGTAAATGACGAAAAACCTCGCATCGAAGCAGACGGACTATCTCGACATCTGTTTTATTTGGGCAGTGGTGCCGATGCTAATACTACCACCATGTCCTTGAGCACTCTTCAGCTATTTGATCTATCCAGCGCTTTAAATGAAGGAATGACTCCGGTAGAGGAGCCAGTAACAGAGCCAGAACAACCAGCAGCTTCAGCAGCCGAAACCCTAGTTCAACCAGTCGTATTACCCCCAGAAGTCGTGACTAATAACAACAAGAACAGCTCCACCACCTCCCTCAAATCTGAAAAATCCGAAGTGGAAGAGCCGAGAGTGATCTTACCTTCCGCAAATGCTCCAAAACCAAGCTCATCGGAAGATTTATACGGATTGGAAACAGAATCATCTATTCTAGAGCGTTCTAATACCAGCAAAGATCGCTTCAAAATGCCCAAACCTAGCTTGGGCAGCCTCAACTTACCCGAGTTACCAGACTTTTCTCGTTCCCCGCTCACTTCTATTCCTCTCTGGTTGGGTCTGGGCGGTATGGCAGCATTAATCGTAGCCTTTCCTTTCTTGAGCAGTCAATTTAAAGACGGTAACTCAGTCGCTAAAAAGCCTGCCACTCCTACTACCCAAGTAGCCACGGCCTCTACCGATGCCCCTACTCCTTATCAACCTAGCGATCCAGTTGTCTCCAGTGGTGTAGGCACTCCTTCTGCTTCTGCGGGTTTACCAACTCCGAGCGCCACTTTGGGTGGTGTAGGTACCGGTGGTTTAAATCCTCCGCTGGGCGGGACTTCGATCAGTCCAAACCTCAACCCCAACTTGGGTGGAACCGGTAATACTATTCCTAAAACCAGTAATGCTGGCAGTGGCAACCCAATAAGCACTAACCCCACCATCCGCTATCCCTTCAATAATGGTATTAACCAACAGACAGGATTAACAAATCAGCTTGATGGCAACAATTCTGCCCAGGCCAAAGCACAAGCCGCAGCTAAGGCTCAGCAGGCTCAAGCCCTTGCTGCTGCAAATGCTAACAAGCCCAAAAAAGGCTCATCAGATAGCAGCAGTTTAGCCACACCCTCCCGCAGCATCCAAAGCAATGTAGGAGATAATATTGCTGATGGTTATGACCCACGCCTCAAACCACTTACTGATGATAATAGCGCTCCTGAGAAGAGAGTCTCGCGGTCTCGCACAAGTCCAAAGCCACGGGTAGAGAGTCTCGAACCTAGCGACATTAATAGCAGCACAATAATCGGTCGAGACACTGATCTAAATGGTAGCGGTTCTGGCCTATTTAATACCCCAGTCGCAACACCCAAAGTTGAGAGCACTCAGAATCTTGAAGCACCTGTTAGCCCATCGGAATCCGTGCAAGCAAAAGGCTTACAAGGATATTTTCAAGGGCGTTGGCGGGCTGACCCTAACTTTGATGAAAGCTTACAGTACAAGGTGAATATTGGCAGAAATGGTCGGGTGTTATCCATTGAAGGCCAAACTGAAAAGTCTCGGATTTACCTGAATAAAACTGGCTTTCTGAAGCCGGGTGAAGCAGTTTCTAAAAATGGTCAACAAGATCAGAACGTTTGGTTGATTCTTAATTCAACTGGTGAAGTCCAAACCTTGGCTAGTGGTGAATAGCCCAGAGGTTGCTGACAGCAAAACTTACGGCTCTGCTCTGTAAACCTGATATCTTTATTAACCTACAAAAATTGCCCCTTTGGTTAACAACATCTGTTGCTGCCCAGAGGGGATTCCTTGACTGTCAGATAAAAGGCAGTTAGTGACGATCGAGTCTTGCCAGCACGTTTCATTCAAAGTACAGCCCCGTAAGTTGGCCTGGGTCAAGTTAGCACGGGTGAAGTTGCCAAAAATAATATCGGCTCCCTGCAAATTGCAGCTTTGCAAATTAGCCTCAGTAAAGTTGGCGCGAATCATATTGGTATTGCTCAAATCTAATCCCACCAGATCAGTGCCTTGCAGTTGCGGAAACTTCATTCGATCGGGCTGAGTAAAAAATTTCTCTAAACAGCGTAAATTGCCAGGGCTTGGTATCAACTGGCACAAGAGCTGGCCATAGCGCTCTAAGCCATATTGACGCAAAATTAAGACTTTTTGAGGAGATGATCGATCGCAAAAATCTTGGCAAAAAGTTTGTAACTCGGTGGCCGAAAATTTTGAAGGCAACACGTATCTCAGAGTAAACAACATAAACAACAGTCCATAAGTTAACTTATACAGCGAAAGTTAGCTAGCTTATTACTACCAAGTAAAATGAACCTACATATCTATTGGGTATCGGTCATGGCTAAGCTTTACGAAATTCACCCCAGCAATCCTCAGGCCAGAAGCATTGAAGAGATCGTTAAAAAGCTGCGAGGTGGCGCAGTGGCGGTATATCCTACCGATACCTCTTACGCGATCGGTTGCGACCTGCAATCGAAAAGCGCGATCGAGCGGGTCAGACAAATCAAACAGTTTGCCAACAATAAACCGCTGACTTTTTTGTGCTCTTCGTTATCTAACATTGCTACCTACGCGCTTGTTCGAGATGAAGCCTACCGACTTATGAAGCATTTTGTCCCAGGGCCTTACACTTTTATCTTGCCTGCCACCAAATTAGTGCCCAAAATCATCCAAGATCCCAAACGCAAAAGCACCGGT
Organism: Synechococcales cyanobacterium bin59.metabat.ball.084; assembly: GCA_013297675.1. Taxonomy (GTDB): domain Bacteria; phylum Cyanobacteriota; class Cyanobacteriia; order Cyanobacteriales; family Chamaesiphonaceae; genus JAAFHZ01. Next base: position 27,377 of record JAAFHZ010000045.1, read on the forward strand.
ATTCGAGTACCAGACCACTCTGTTTGTCAAGCGTTAATGGCCGAATTAGGCAATCCCCTGATTTCAACTTCTGCCCACTTAAATATAGATGAAGAGGCTGACGGTGAAGAGGAGCTATTTATTGAACTAGACAAAGCCAAACTATTTGATTCTTTAGACAAACTAGTAGATATTTTGATCGACGACGGATCTGCTGCGACCACTAGTATTTCGACGGTATTAGATGTGAGTGAGCACTCACCCACCGTATTACGGCAAGGAATGGGCTGGGCCGAAATTTCGAGCTGGGTATTATAGCCTAAAATACTTATGGAAATTGGTGATTAATTATGCCACTCTGCGAACTGTCCATGGACAACAGTTAAAAATGATGGTCGTATCATAGCAGCATATATCTAAATAAAACCCTGACTCTACAAAGCTTTTGGCGGACTAAAACAGTGTATCTACCATGTTCGAGCTAGCTGTGACGGTGGACACGTTGTTTTAGTGACACATTTCGCCCAGAGATCTGGCATTGGAAAGTTAGATTCGGTTATGTAAGCACATCGTCTGTTTACATAAATTTATCAGGGACAAAAAATGAACGTGGTGATCGCTGCATCGGAAAACCTGCCGCTCGACAATTCGAGCAACACCAAAAACAAAAAACAACAGCTCAGTAATGTTGTCCTCAGCAGCAAAGAGCCTTTACGGGTCGCACTCTACCAAGCTTTAAGTGAAAATACTCAGGGACAACCGCCCCATATTGAAGTCATTGCTAATCGCATCGCCAACGAAGTAGAACGAATTTGTCGCAAAAGCGATCGAATTCAAAACTCCGGTGAAAGCGATTCTTGGCTACTGGGCTTAGCCAAACACCGCCTGACTAAATGTATATCTTACTATGAGCTGGGTTCCCGGCGAGGTCGAGTGGAATTGCATAGTCATTTAAGTGCCATTGTCTATCGCTACATTAGCCCACCCCATGCTCAGCTAAGTTTTCAAGGTCGTTACTCGTTAATCGAAGATTTTCTGCAAGATTTCTATGTAGAGTCAATCAAGGCTTTCCGGCGTGAAAATGAATTACCCGACGACTATCAGCCCCGCAGCCTGCTGCAATTAGCTGAATATATGGTGTTTACCGAATGCTATGCCAAGCGCCGCATTCATTTACATTTCGGCAACAGCCAACAACTCATTATTCTACGCGCCCAGACCTTCAGTAAGCGCCAACCTGCTGATGCCACTGTAGATATCGAACAGGCGTTTGATACTGCCAAAGAAGATGATGGTGAAGGCGGCGGCAACAGCCGTTTGCTACAACAGTTGCGATCGAAGATGGTGGCCGATAGCGGCGATATGAGCGAAAGTGCTCTGCGCGATCGGGTAATTGGCCAACTGATCGAACATCTGCGTGGCCAAGGCCAAGAACAATGTGTAGATTATCTATTGTTGAAGCTCGAAGATCTATCAGCTCCAGAAATCGAAGAGATTTTAGGCATTAATTCTAGACAGCGCGATTATTTGCAACAGCGCTTTAAGTATCACATCGAAAAGTTTGCCCGAGTATCGAGCTGGGAACTGGTGCTGCAATGGCTAGGCGCAGAAATTGACCAGAAGCTAGGTTTGACTAAAGCACAGTGGGAAGTGTTCACTTCTAAGCTGAACCCCGACCAACTGACTATTTTGGATCTAAAGCAAAGCAAGCTTGACGATCGAGAGATCATGAAGGCGGTAAAGCTCACTGAGAAAAAGCTAGAAATGCGTTGGGCAGAGATTTTGGCGGTGGCATCTGAGCTACGCAACCAGAATTAATCTTTAAATTTTTTGAAAAAAGCTTCGATACGATTGTGATATTGTGTCGAAGCTTTTTGGCGTTAGTCTGAAATCTAGCTCGGGGTATCAACGTTTGGCCACAAGTCTCTATTCCGCTATTGTCTAAGATCACCACCTTTGGTATGCTGAGAAGGTTGTCTAAAAATTCACACATCTGAGAATTCGGGTGTTTCCAACATATTGGAGATGCACTCAGATGGAGGATAAACCCGGAAGGAATAAAAATAATGGCTGTAGTATCTCTCGCGCAAATGATGGAGTCTGGCGTACACTTCGGGCACCAAACTCGTCGGTGGAACCCCAAAATGGCTCCCTATATTTTTACCGCCCGCAATGGCGTACACATCATTGACCTGGTGCAAACAGCCCAGCTCATGGAAGATGCTTATGATTACATGCGTACTGCTTCCGAGCAGGGTAAACGCTTTTTGTTTGTAGGAACCAAACGCCAAGCAGCGGGCATCATTGCCCAAGAAGCAACTCGCTGTGGTGCTTCTTTCATCAACCAGCGCTGGTTGGGTGGAATGCTCACCAACTGGACGACTATTAAGGGTCGGGTCGATCGCCTCAAAGATTTAGAGCGCCGGGAAGCCAGCGGTGCTTTGGACATGCTGCCTAAAAAAGAAGCCTCGGTATTACGCCGGGAAATGTACAAGCTTCAAAAGTATCTTGGCGGCATCAAAAACATGCGCAAGGTGCCTGATGTAGTAATTGTGGTAGACCAGCGCCGCGAATATAACGCCATGTTGGAATGCCAGAAACTGAATATTCCGATCGTTTCTTTGCTAGATACCAACTGCGATCCAGACATTGTTGATGTGCCCATTCCGGCCAACGACGATGCCATTCGATCGGTTAAATTAATCTTAGGCAAACTAGCCGACGCGATCTATGAAGGTCGTCATGGTCAGCTCGATACCGAAGATGAATACGCCGACTACGCTGAAGAAGACTTCACTGACGAAGAAGTTTCTGGCGAAGAAGAAGACCAAGCATAGGCAAGCTACCTTATGCATAGTCGCCACAGGGCATTAGGAGACTCTAAACGAACGTCGAGACTGGGTAAGACTTGCTTGCAAGCATCGGTCAGTGAAGCGTTAACGAATCCCCTCTCCTTTAAGGAGAGAAGGTATGTCAAATCTATAACTAACTAACCATGGCTGAAATTACTGCAAAAATGGTCCAAGAACTGCGCAAACAAACTGGCGCAGGTATGATGGACTGCAAAAAAGCCCTCGGTGAAACTGAAGGCGACTTAACTAAAGCATCAGAGTGGCTGCGCCAAAAAGGCATGGTCGCTGCTGGTAAAAAGAGCGATCGAGTAACTGCCGAAGGCTTGGTTGATCACTTTATTCAACCTGATGGAGCCTCGGGTGTGCTGCTAGAAGTCAACTGCCAAACTGACTTTGTTGCCCGCAACGAAGCTTTCAAGGAATTGGTAGTCAATTTAGCTGCTCAGGCTATCACTGCTAATACTGTTGAAGAGCTGATGGAGCAGTCATTTGCTCAAGACACCAGCATTAAGGTTTCTGAAGCAATGATCAATTCGATCGCCACTTTGGGTGAAAACCTAAATGTACGTCGTTTGGCTAACTATAAACTGGCCGCAGGCGAAGCTGGAGTGGTAGACTGCTATATTCACACTGGCGGTCGAGTAGGAGTCTTGCTTGAACTGGGTACTGACAGTGCCGCAGCCGCTGGTAACGACGAGTTCAAGGCTTTGGCGCGTAACTTAGCAATGCAAATTGCCGCTTGCCCCAATGTGGAATACATTAATGTCTCCGAAATCCCTGGCGAAATTGCTACCAAGGAAAAAGAGATTGAAATGGGTCGCGATGATATTGCTAATAAGCCCGATGCCATGAAGGAAAAAATCGTGCAAGGTCGCATCGACAAGCGCCTAAAAGAAATGACTCTGGTTGATCAGCCTTACATTAAGGATCAAAGCCTGACTGTAACTGAGTTGATGGCTCAAACTGCTAAGCAGTTGGGCGGAGCAATTACAGTGCGTCGTTTTACTCGGTTTATTCTGGGTGAGGGCATTGAAAAGCAAGAATCTAACTTTGCTGATGAAGTAGCTGCTCAAATGGGTCAGCTCTAAATTGAAAAAAGCGGGCTAATCAGCCTGCTTTTTTTGATCTAATACAGAAACATCAAGTGCAGTCTTCCTTTGATGGGAGAGGGGATCAATGAAATCCGCGTTAACAGAAACCTTGTCGATCGATAGCTAAACCAACTAAAATAAGGGCGGTCCGCAGCCCCAAAACTATCATGCTTATTCTTGTTGCTCTGTTATACCTGGCGATCGGTGGTGCCTACTTGTTGGTCATTCCGGCTGGTATCTACTTCTATTTTCAAAAAAGATTCTACACCGCTAGCTCTTTAGAGCGGGGCTTCATGTATTTCATGATGTTCTTCTTTTTCCCTGGCATGTTGGTGTTAGCACCTTTCATCAATTTACGTCCCCAACGTCGTCAAATTATCTAGCCGAATTATTTAGGCCGAAACTATGCGCCGGATCGATGCTCTGTTAATCACGTTGGTAGTCTTTGTCGGTGGTGGCTTAAGCTATGTCATCTTACAGGCGGTGGGTTTAGATAGCATCAATGCTGGTATCTGGAGCCAGGTTGCTTTAATTTTGGTGGTCTTAGGCTGGTCAGCTACTTATATATTTCGGGTTTCTAATCGCAATATGACCTACGACCAGCAGCGAGCAGACTACGAAGACGCGGTGTTGCAGCAGCGTCTAGATGCTATGACTCCCGAAGAAATCGCTAAGCTTCAAGCCGAAATCGAGGCTGAGAAGAAATAAGAAGCTTTATAGCAATTCCGATTCGCGTAAAGTGAATTACGCCAATAAGGCGGGTATTTAGGCGCATTGATTCTCTACTTCATTTTCAAAAGGTGAATCGCAATAGCATCCATGGGCAAACCAGTTTCGA
>JAAFHZ010000046.1:0-11252 GCA_013297675.1 Synechococcales cyanobacterium bin59.metabat.ball.084
TTCGAAACTGGTTTGCCCATGGATGCTATTGCGATTCACCTTTTGAAAATGAAGTAGAGAATCAATGCGCCTAAATACCCGCCTTATTGGCGTAATTCACTTTACGCGAATCGGAATTGCTATAAACTAAGTGTTGCTTAAACTCAAAGAAATTATATGTTGCTAATGCCATCGATTTTTCTAGCCCCAGGTGCGATCAAAAATTTCAGTTTCTTGAGCAAATAGTGATTCGCAAAGAGCTTGTATTCACATGCAATCTCCACTCAAATCTGTTGGCTGTTATTCTAAAAGAAACTTTCTGGTGAAAACCACAAGTAAAGGCTTTGACGGTTTAAGTCTACATAAGTTAGTCAAAACAGTCGTCAATTGCGTAGAAGGCGATCGATTCTGGGGCGACAAGCAAGAACTCAACCTTGGAGCAACGCAAACCGCATGTTATACCGCCACTAAGGATATTTCTAGGATAGAAAAGCTCACTAGCAAAACCGATTGCTTTATAATCAAGTAAAAGTTGAATCAGGTAGAAGAACCTTATGGTAAGCGCAATTTTTTGGTCTGTGACAGATGTTGCAGCCAAAGCCAATGAAATATATAGCAATGGAATTCAGCAACAGGTAGAGACCAGTGACAATATTGGTAAGATGCTGACGATCGACGTAGAAACTGGCGAGTACTTCATTGACAAAACAGGTGTAGAGGGAATGATGTTTCTCAAATCCAAAAGACCTACCGCTAGGCTGTTTACTTTGAAAATCGGCTATATTGCAGCGGTAGGCTTTGGTGGTTTTGATGGAAAACTAAGCTGATGATTTTGGGTAAGTTTGTCGAAAACAGAATTATTCTGCCAGTAAGATTTGTGCTGGCCGCAGAAATGGTGTTTTCTGTTGATTTTGTTGTGGATACTGGATTCAACGGCTACTTGACACTGCCAACAGGAGCTGTCGGAGCGATGAATCTACCCTTGTTCTCCACAACCGCAGCCATTTTAGCCGACGGCACTCAATCTTTGATTCCTACACATGTAGCAACGATCGATTGGCATGGACAAGAATTATCGGTTCCTGTCTTAGCAATGGGCAGCAAACCTCTATTGGGGGTGAGTTTATTGAATCAGAACCGTTTGGTGGTGGAATTTATTGAAGATGGAGCAGTCGAACTGGAGAACATCAACTATTAAAGATTACACCTTGGCTTCTTCAGTTTTGCTTAAACGCTTTGCTAATAGACAGTCCTCAAAACTAAAAGCTTCTTCATCTAAAAAGCTAGCGATCGCCATTTCGACAACCGCTTCCAAAGAGCATTCCATTTCAGCAGATTTTTCCAATAGGGCAGCTTTAATGTAGTCGGGCAAATCGTGGGTGATTTGCTCGATAGCTTCGCTTGCGCCTGGGGCGATCGATGCCGCCGTAAGATGCTTTGTAGTAACGGTTTGAGTCATACTTCTTTAGGGATTTCAACGTTATCAAGAGAATGGGTTGCCTGTAAATTTGAATAGAATCGAGCATAGTCTCAGCTCCACAATTCTATCGTGAGTTAACGGCTATCCTGACAGCTTGGGCAAAAATAAACTCGCCGACCACCCAAAGTATCTTTCAGGATCTCGGAGCTGCACAGATGGCAAAGGCCATCTTGGCGACCAAAAACCCAATGACGATATTGTCTTCTAGTTTGGCCGAGTTTTTTTAGTCGTTCTACGATCGACAGACTGTTGGTAATGCCTTTAGTAGCATAGGATTGACGGGGAATTTCGAGGAGCGCTAGGGCTAGTTTTTGTAATTGCTCGATCGAACAATCCACCGGACGCAAAGCTGGATGAATTCCGGCAACAAATAAAATCTCACTGCGCAAGTAGTTACCTAATCCGCCCAGAAAATGCTGATTTAGTAACAGGTTCGGAAAGCCCTTACTTTTAAAAGTTTTACTTTGCAGCCTTTCTAACACTATTTCCACTGTAGTTGTTTCTTCTAACACGTCCGGTCCCAGCTTCTGCAAAAAGGGGTGAGCAGCAATCTGGTCATCATCTAACACGGCAATATCAGAAGCGCTATAGAGCAAGGCCGATCGCTTTTCGGTATGGATAGCTAGCCGAAGCTGACGGTTGGTGGCGGGGTAATCATGGGTTTTGCGACTATACCAAACTCCATAGAGCTGATTGTGACTATAAATGCTAAGCTGATTGCTAAATCTGGTTAACAGGGCTTTTCCTTTCGGATTCACCGATACAATCTGCGCAGCGGTGAGAGCAGCTTCATAAGATTTGAGCTGCTCAAAGGCAAAAAAAACTTCAGTCAAAGGCTTTGCAACAATGTCTTTGGCAATTTTATCGGCTGCTAATTTAATTTCCGGTCCTTCAGGCATCGTCAATGCAGTATGATTTGCTTCTGTATCTAAGCATATTTGGCTTAAGCTGGAATTCCCAGCAATTCACCATTCCCAGCAATTACTGTGCCGATCGAATACCCCATAACTCCTTGACTTTTAAACCAATCTATTGTTGATGCAGTCTCAGAACCGGGCACAATCACTACATAACCAATCCCCATATTAAAAGTGTGGTACATATCCCGCTCTGCCACTTGGCCCTGACTAGCTAACCACTGAAAAGCCCCAGGCACTGGCCAGCTCGATCGATCAACCTGCACCGCTAAACCAGCCTTCAAACAGCGCGGTAAATTCTCTGGCAAACCGCCACCCGTAATATGAGCCATGCCCCGAATCGGTAAGTTCGCTTTCTTCGCCGCCAAAATGGTTTTTACATAAATCTGAGTCGGAGTCAGATACACATCACCTACGGTCAGACCGCCTAATTCTGCGGGTCGATCGTCCCAACTAGCACCCACGGTTTCAATAATCTTGCGGATTAGACTATAGCCATTACTATGCACACCGCTGCTAGCTAGACCGATCGCCACATCACCCACCGCGATCTGAGAACCATTAATCATTTGATCTTTTTCTACTACTCCCACCGTGAAACCCGCCAAATCATATTCTCCCGGCTGATAAAAACCGGGCATCTCGGCAGTTTCACCGCCCAACAGGGCACAGCCCGCTTGCACACAGCCATCTGTCACCCCTTTGACCACCTGCACCAAAGCCGATGGCTCTAGTTTTCCAGTCGCCAAATAGTCTAAAAAATACAGTGGCTCAGCCCCGCAGGTCAAAATATCATTCACGCACATTGCTACTAGGTCTACGCCGATCGAATCGTGGCGCTGCAAGACCTGAGCAATTTTCAGCTTGGTGCCCACCCCATCTGTCCCCGAAACCAATACTGGTTTCCGGTAGCCCTCGGGCAACTCAAAGCAGCCACTAAAGCCGCCAAATCCGCCCAAAACCTCTGGGCGATGAGTGCTCTCTACCAAACCACGAATTTGCTGGACAAACGATCGGCCTGCTACGACATCTACGCCTGCTGATTGATAGTCCATATATTGTCTCGACTTTTTGCTGAATTTTGTGCGCCCACATCTTACCGCAAAACCACCCAAACAACTGATCGAATGCTCTTGTGGCAACATTGTGCTACTGTGGCAAAAACTAAAATATGTCTAAATTTTAATAAAATATTCCATGAAATATAAAATTTATGCGGCCAGTTTGGCAGCTCTCACCATTATCAGCGCTCAGTTATCGCCAGCTAGCTCCGAACCAGTTACACCAATTATCAATCCACGATCGACCCCCAAACCTAGTCCTGCCGTAACAACCACACCAACACCCCCAAACCCACCGATTAAAGTAACGCCTACCCCCAAACCTACCCCTGCCGCAACTCCTACCCCTAAGCCTAGTCCTTCGGCAACTATCACACCCAAACCCAGCCCTGCCAACGATAGCAGCACAACTACCCCACCCAAAGAAACTGTTTTATTTACCCAAACTGGTGAAGCTTCTTGGTATGGCAGTGAAGGTGGTCCACTCACTGCTACCGGGGAGAGATATAATCCACAGGGAATGACGGCGGCTCACCGCACCATCGCTTTTGGCAGCAAGGTCAGAGTCACCAATTTGCGCAGTGGTCGAAGCGCCATTGTAACCATCAACGATCGGGGACCCTATGCTGGAGGACGAATTATTGATTTGTCCGCCGCCGCCGCTGAAGCCGTTGGCATTAAGAGCAGTGGCGTTGGCAAAGTCCGCATCGAGGTGCTGAGCTATGGCTCCAACAAACGCAAAGGTCGTCGCTGAATCTAATTCAGCTAGGTCTAGCAGTTAATCTACTAAGTTCAATCAATTTTTATTATGTTTCACAAACGTCTACTCGCCACCCTGGCCACCGTTGTCATGGGCACCACTTTTGCCCCGATCGCCACATTAGCCGAATCTGGCCAAGCTTCTTTTTATAGCAGTGGCGGTGGTTTTACTGCCGCTCACAAAACCCTGCCTTTCGGCACCAGAGTAAGAGTTACCAACACTCGGAACGGTCGATCGACGGTAGTAGTTATCAACGATCGTGGCCCGTTCATTCGGGGCAGAATCATTGATCTGTCGCCAGCAGCAGCATCGGCGATCGGCATTAGATCCAGTGGAGTTGGCAGTGTGTCTATCCAAGTAATTGGCAAAGGTCGCTATACCCGCAGCTCTCACCGCTAAATTTTAAAGAATATGAACACCTGGCAAACGGCGATCTCCTACACCGATATTCTCTATGAGAAAATGGGTGGCATCGCCAAAATCACCATCAATCGTCCCGAAAAACGCAACGCTTTTCGTCCTCAAACTGTAAACGAAATGTATGCGGCGTTTTGTGATGCCCGCGAAGATCCCCAGATCGGCGTGGTGTTACTTACTGGAGCTGGCCCTCATACCGATGGCAAATATGCTTTCTGTTCTGGGGGAGATCAATCAGTGCGGACTCACGGCGGCTATGCTGATGCTGCCGGAGTACCTCGATTGAATGTTTTGGATTTGCAGCGCTTAATTCGATCGATGCCCAAGGTGGTCATTGCTTTGGTGGCTGGTTATGCGATTGGTGGTGGCCATGTTTTACATTTGGTTTGTGACCTATCGATCGCCGCCGATAATGCCATTTTTGGCCAAACTGGCCCCAAAGTGGGCAGCTTTGATGGCGGTTTCGGAGCCAGCTACTTAGCCCGGGTGGTCGGCCAAAAAAAAGCGCGAGAAATTTGGTTTCTCTGTCGTCAATATGATGCCACTGCGGCTTTAGAGATGGGTTTAGTAAATACAGTGGTGCCGGTAGCCGAACTTGAAGTTACTGGCATTAATTGGGCTAAGGAAATTTTAGCGAAAAGTCCCCTGGCCATTCGCTGCTTAAAATCGGCCTTTAATGCCGACTGCGACGGCCAAGCAGGCTTACAAGAATTGGCTGGCAATGCCACCATGCTTTATTACATGACCGAAGAAGGTGCTGAAGGCAAACAGGCTTTCTTAGATAAAAGAGAACCAGATTTTAGCGAATATCCTTGGCTGCCATAGAAACTTAACTTCTTTTTAGAGTGGGCACTGCCAACTAAGAACCCCGTCTTTTGTAAGACGGGGTTCTTAATTAAGAGGCTAATTATGTCCGATGTTCGAGGTAGAAGCCGATCGTTTTACGGGTAAAGACTGCTCTTCGGTCACAATGGGGATCAGCACATTCCCCGCAGGTAAATCTTCTAGAGTCTTCCAGGATGGCACAAAAGCTGGAAGCGCCAATTGGCAAGTAGACCAAGCACCACTCACTGGTACACTGAACTGTTCACAAATACCACCTCGGTGTCCATTAGGCTGGTAGAATCGGCAGTTGCGACAAACAGCATTAGATGTTTCGCTGGTATTTTTAGTCTGCATCATGATCTTGTGGGGAACCGGGGGTTTTAAGTGGTTTGCTGAACCACCTCTATATTCTGCAACATTCATCAGCGGGGATCATATCTCTGTAAGGGTTACGGCACCTTGCTTCAAGCTGGGATCAGGGCTTTTTTTTGTTTAGATTGTCTTCACATTTTGTTTACGAGCAGACACATTTCGTGGTGTGGCGGCATCGAATTGTAAAGTTGTGTAAGCTAAACCGCTGATCCCTGGGGCTGATCCCAGCAGGCAAAAAGCCTGAAAGCTTTTATTGCAGGGCGTTTTGCGAGTTCTTTTTGCAAAATATTTTATTGATCTCCAATTAAGACTTGATGAGACCAACTTACCCAAATCAACATGCCCAAAATTGATACATGAGTTACTTGTCAATATCAGGATAAAAATCCCAATAACAAAAATATTTTCAGCAAAAAGTTTTATGCGGTGAATTTGATCGGTCAAAATGAAGCAAGTGGCTGGCTATTCACCAATTGATGGGAATTTTGGTGTAGAGGCAATCTAGCTGTTTTGCTAAACAAGATTGCAGTAAACCGATCTAAATACTTGCATCCCCGCAATTCCGTTTTAAAATGGGTTCAGCAGACCTCCACCGTTGTATCAAGGACAGATCATCATGGGACTACTCGATCGAATTAGCAGACTAATGCGCGCCAACGTCAATGACATGGTTAGTAAGGCTGAAGACCCAGAGAAAATTCTGGAGCAAGCTGTCATAGATATGCAAGAAGACCTTGTGCAACTGCGTCAAGCAGTTGCCGGGGCGATCGCTACTCAGAAGCGTTCTGAGCAGCAGTATAACAAAGCTGTACAAGATGAAGCTTCTTGGCAGCAGAAGGCTCAATTAGCTCTTTCTAAAGGCGATGAAGCCTTGGCGAGAGAAGCACTGGTACGCAAAAGAACCTATACCGACACTGCTGCTGCTCTCAAAGGCCAGTTAGACAGTCAAGTCGGTCAAATTGACGGACTTAAGCGCAACTTGATTCAATTAGAGAGCAAAATCTCCGAGGCCAAAACTAAAAAAGACATGCTCAAGTCGCGCTCAGCAGCCGCTAAAGCGACCGAGCAGCTTCAAGGTGCCGTAGGTAAAATTGATACCAATAGCTCCATGGCTGCTTTCGAGCGCATGGAAGAAAAGGTCTTGCAGCAGGAAGCCCGCTCTCAAGCTATGGCCGAGTTAGCTGGTACTTCATTGGATGGCCAGTTTGCTGAACTCACGGCTGGTGCAGGAGTAGAAGACGACCTAATAGCATTGAAGCAGGGGATGGGTTTATTGCCTCTCCCTGCTTCCCAGATTGCTCTTCCCGGAACTGCTGCCCCCACAGCAGCAGCTCAGTCTGCTGCCGACAAAGAAGCCGAAGAGTTGCAGAGATTGCGCGAAAGTATCGACAAGTTATAGACCACATGAATATCATCAAGAATCCCCGATCGAACCAAGATCGATTGGGAGATTTTTGCTGATAAGATAAAATTTTTATGGAGAAAATTACATGGGCGCACAGATCATTACGGATGAACAGTTCACAGCCGAAGTACTCAGCCAAGCCCAGCCAGTAGTGGTGTATTTTTGGGCAGATTGGTGTGGCCCTTGTAAATTGGTATCGCCTTCGATCGACTGGGTATCGCAAAACTACACCGATCGGCTGAAAGTGGTCAAATTACCTGTAGATGGCAACCCAGAATCGGTGAAAACCTATGCAGTGGAAGGAGTGCCAGCAATTCGCTTGTTTCAAGATGGCCAACTGATCCACTCCTGGGAAGGAGCCATTACCAAAGCCAAGCTAACTGAGATGATCGATCGACATTTTTTTGCATCAGCTTAAAATTTTGTCATCTGAATCGGGGGAACGCGGTCAGGAGTGGCAGACACAGTTGCTGAAGCGATCTGTAATAGTCTGGCAAAATGAGCTTTCCCCGGAAATCCTAGGCAGTGAGATTTGCCAGAAACTTTTTGGACAAAGCTACAGAGATATCGAGATCAGATCCAGGAGTCTTCTTGAATTCTCGTTGGACAAAGCTACAGAGATATTGAGATCAGATCCAGGAGTCTTCTTGAATTCCCGATCGACCATTCAATACTGTCCCTAGCAGCGGTACACTGATCAGCAGAATTGATCAAAAAATATGTCATTTATTTACCGGCTAATTTTGCGAATGTCCCGTACCAGGACAATCTGGCTGAGTCTATTGAGCTTAGTAACAGCACTGGTCTTTGCCCAGCCCTCGTTTGCCAAGCTCACCTTTGATCAGACTCCGGTGCCGTTGGCCAGCAGTGATCTGGTGGCTTTGGCCAAAGCCAAGCCCAAGTTTTTTATTTGCCCCAAGGGCATGAACCGTGATGCGGTGGCCATCAGTGAAAATTACCAGATCAATCTTTGCTCCAAAACCACCACCGAAGTTTCTAGTAACGCAGTGAGCAATGCCAAAAAACGTCGGCAACAGAACTTGCCGGTTAGCACCAACGATGATGTGATTGCCACCGCCGAAATCTCGATAGTAGCCATGCGCAATATCAAAACTCAAAAGCAGTTCAATCTGCCGGTTAGTACCAAAGATGACATCATCTATACGGCGCAGGGTAAAGCTTATAGCTACCAATTTGACTTTGCTAGGCGGACTCTCACCATTAAATCTGCTGATGGTAAAAAAAATGTCGAAAGAATCTTGAGTTCAGATTAATCGACTTTTGGTAATAAACACTATAATTAAAATACCCTCTTTTTGCTGCCACTATGTTTGTTACCGACCGACCAACTAGCAATATTCCTACCGATCTAGTGGCAGCAATTCAGGCTCTCAAGCAAGAGCTGAACGCTGTGATTTTGGCGCATTATTATCAAGAAGCCGCCATTCAAGACATTGCCGATTTCATTGGTGATTCTTTAGAACTCTCCCGCCGTGCTGCCAGCACCACCGCCGATGTGATTTTGTTTGCAGGCGTGCACTTTATGGCCGAAACTGCCAAGATTCTGAACCCTCACAAACTCGTTTTACTGCCAGATTTAGAAGCTGGGTGCTCGTTGGCTGATAGCTGTCCACCGGATAAATTTGCCGTATTTAAAGCTCAGCACCCCAACCACATTGTTATTTCCTATATCAATTGCAGCGCCGAGATTAAAGCCCTCAGCGATATTATTTGCACTAGCTCCAATGCGGTAAAAATCGTGCAGCAAATCCCTGCCCAGCAAGGAATTATTTTTGCGCCCGATCGCAACCTCGGTCGCTATGTTGCTCAACAAGCCCAGCGGGAACTAGTGTTATGGCAAGGCAGTTGCATTGTTCACGAAACTTTCTCTGAGAAAAAGCTTGTGCAGCTCAAAATGCAGCACCCGAACGCCGCTGTTATTGCTCACCCCGAATGCGAAGAGCCAGTACTGCGTCACGCCGATTTTATTGGCTCTACCAGCGCCCTGCTCAAGTTTAGCCAAAACGACGATCGGCAGAGCTTTATTGTGGTGACTGAACCCGGCATTATCCATCAAATGCAGCAAGCCAGCCCCCGCAAAGAATTTATCCCCGCCCCGCCCGATGCCAACAATTGCAACTGTAACGAGTGTCCCTACATGCGCTTAAACACTCTGGAAAAAATTTATCTGGCACTGCGCGATCGCACTCCCCAAATCCAAATGCCTGAACCTTTACAGCAGGCTGCCCGCAAACCTCTAGAGCGCATGTTGGCAATGAGCTGAGGAGTAGGCCAATGACCGATTTTTTAACTCTGCAATGGCAAGGGGAACTAAACGAAGCGATCACTGCCATCGCTACCACCACCGATAGTTGGGCCGCTAGCTCCGCCGCTGGAGAAGTGGTTTGCTGGCAAAACCAGCAGCTTGTCTATTATCAAACTGCTGGAAATTTTTCGATCGACTGTCTTCAATATTCTGCTGATGGCAGATATTTAGCCGCAGCAGGCCAAGCAGGCATCGTCAAAATTTGGCGAGAGGATGAACCTTGGCAGACCATCTCTGCCCAGCGAGTATGGATCGATCGATTAGCTTGGCACCCTGTACAGCCAATTCTGGCAGTGGCCATCGGTAAACAAGTGCAAATTTGGCAGGTAGCCCAGCAAGAGTTATTGGTAACATTGCCCTTTGATCAATCGGCAGTTTGTGATCTCTGTTGGAATTTTGATGGCTCCCAGATTGCCGTAGCAGGCTATGGCGGTGTGGCCGTCTGGAGCTGGGATAACTGGCAGCAGTACGAACTGCTGGCAGCAACCAGTGTTCATCAAGTGGCTTGGTCATCAGATGGTCAATTTTTGGCGGCGGCAACGATCGATCGACAGCTAATAATCGCCATCAGCCAAGAACTCGAAAGTCCCTGGGTTATCTCTGATCTGCCCGCCAAGATTAGTCAAATGCAATGGTTGAGCGGTGAATCTACGCTAGCGATCATTAGTAACCAAGAGTTAATCTGTTGGCAATATGCTGAGGAAAATTGGCACCCCCAGGCAACGGAACTTGATGCTCCACCGACGATCACCATTGCCGCACATGCTCAACTGCCGATTGTTGCCGCTCTAGTAACAATTGCTCAAGACAGCGCTCCAGAAAATGTGATTCTAATTCAAGATGCTAATTTAACAACCTTAGACACAGTCACCACAAAATATCCTGCTCTAGGGCAAGCTATTCTCCAATGGAGTAAAGCCGGTACGAATTTGGCATTAGGTGACAAAAGTGGTCAAGTTAGTTGGTGGTCAGTGCGGTTATGAATCAACATAATAATTCAGTATAAAAGTAATAAAAAATGCAGTGTTCTCAACATTTAAAATCTTAGAAAGTTTAAGATATGTTACTAGTAGGAACTTTTGGGGTGTATAATCCAACTAAAGAGTTTGTGATCCGGAGCAATTCTAATGGTGATGAAAATTTGGTCTATCAATAATAAACCTCTGCTCGGCGGAGTGTTATTGGCATCTGCATTTTCTCAGGCAGCAGGAGCCGCAGAATTACCACCTAGTCAGCTATTGCCCATTACAGGAATTCCTACTCCAGACCAAGCTGTGCGTCGCATGGCCAACAACGCGGTTTTTGATTCTAGATCTGCCGCAGCTTTATCCAGCACTGCTAAGCCTACTACCAACGGAACTAGTGCCGATCGCCTCACCACTCCTTTTCGCCCAATCTCACCACTACCGTTGACAGATGCACTGCCCAATCCATCGCGGGTCTTGAGCAGTTGTCCAACTAACGTCTGTGGATTAGTAGCAACTCAACCGCCGGTTACTCTGGGCACGGCTTTGCCAACAGGTATTAACAAAACTGAGCAAAATAAGCTCACAGATTTTAATTCCAGCATTGCTAGCACAGTGCCGAAATCAGATGTTGTAACCCCACCAACCGCCACTCCTAGCGAAAAAGTTACCAGCGCCGCCAAAGCTTCCTTAAGTACTGAGCCAGGATTGAGCAAAGATATAGCTTTTGGCCAATCAGCAGCCC
>JAAFHZ010000046.1:11262-31672 GCA_013297675.1 Synechococcales cyanobacterium bin59.metabat.ball.084
GCAATGTTCAGAGCCAAATTACCTCTTTTACCGGTCAATTCGTGGCCAACTCCTGGAAGCTGATCACTGTTTTGCCTAAGCCTCAACTGGATTTTTCTTTGCTAAATGTCGGCAGCAATAGGCCTTTTCAACCCTATGATACATTGTCCTTTAGCCCTCGGCTTACTTTAGGAACTGCTGTAGAGATCGCTTCTCCAGCAAAAGTAGGTAGCTCTTTCAGTGCTTTGCCACTGTTCACTTCCCAACAGCCAGCAGTTAAGTCTTCGCTATCGGTGGCTCAGTGGAATCAGTCTAGTTTACTTGCTAAACCTTGGAGCACGGGCAATTTCCAGTTAAATAAACCAAATAATTACCAAGGTTTTTCTGGTCTCAGCCGCTTCGAGACATCCGCCAAGTTTTTTAACATCATGACTATTTTGGCCACTGCAAACACCTCAACACTTTCATCCAGCAAGTTTGGTATTTAAAGTTATGGTCAGTTCAAAAGATTAAGGTTAGCTCAAAAGAATACTGAGCTAGCCACCGAACAATTTGAGAGCTAGGCTGAAAACCAAAGCAGCTAATAGACCAAAGCTGACGATCACGGTCACTAGCAACATCACAATAAAAATTACCAGCAGCTTATCAGACTTGGCGCGAAACTCTGGCTGAGCTAAATGGGCATCAAGTAACTTCAGGTTCCGAGTATTAGCCTTAGAAACCACATCAAACAAGTCACCCACAACCGGTACAGTACCCGCCAAAGCATCGATTACAATGTTTCCTACCATCTGCAACAAGGTGGTAGCAGGCAGCCCTAAGAGAGCTGCTTCTACCACAATGTAAGCCGACATCAGCATTGTCACCGTATCACCACCGCCAGGAATCAGACCAATAATAGGGTCTAGGCCAATTCTTTTGTTGGTACCAGGAATTAGAATGGCTTCATCTAGGAGCTTGGCTAACTGCCGCACGCGCTGCACTCGTTTTTGCTGAGCGGGTTGGAGGGCGATGATCTCGGGCATAATCAATAAAAACAGAATATCGAAATCCTACCATACCAGTCACACTATACAATTCACCAACCCAAAGCAATCGAAAGGCTACCTAAAGGCTACAGTGGACAGCGGAATCGAGTAGGATGTTCTGACGACCCCTTGAAATTCAGCGTTCTATACCAGTGCAGATTCCGACCTTTGCCGAAGCCCATCATGAATCGATTTTAGCTCTGGGTCAATACACCGATGCTGAACTGATCCAGAACCATCTGCAAGAGCCAGAAAAAGCTCGATACTTCATCGCTTTTTTCTGTCGATATAGCTCTATTGTCTACAGTATTATTCAGCATGTAGCAGGCGACCAAATTCAGATTGATTATGTATTTGCCTTGGCTTGGCAAAGAGTGTTCGATCGGCTGCAAGAGCTAGACGATCGACAGATTCCAAAAATAGTCTGGCAGCAGTGGGTAGTAAATGTGGCTGGAGAACTAGTCGGCTCACAAAAACTACCAGCTTCTGATGAAATCACCTATCGACTGAGAGAAGTTTCTCCGCCCCTGCGCTGTTACACCAATCGATCGCTAGAACTCATTCAACCCATGCTGCGCCTGGTATTTATTATGGGCAATCAGCAGTGGTCAGCCAAGCAAATTTCGGCGGCCTTGCAAGCTGAAGGTGAAGACTTGGCTGAAATGGATGTGCCTTTGTATTTAGCTGAAGCCCAAAAGTCTTTTGAGAAAACTTTGCCGATAGACTTGTCAGAAATTTATGGGAGGAGCTAGCTGCCTGTCCACTCCAACAAGTCAGCTCTAACAAGTCAACTCCAACAAACCGTATCAAAAAATACGGTTTATCGGCGCATCAATGATCAGCATAGCGCCAATACCGAGTTATCATGGTTCTGGTCTTCCTTTTTAACAATGCCGACTATGGGAACTGCCACTAGAAAGCGCAAGAAAAAGACTTTTATCCCCCGTCTACTGGTACTTAGTCTCTTCGGCGCTACGGCTTTTGCATCTATCTCTTATCTCAAAAATCTTTGGAGCGATGGCGCAGGTATTGTGGGAATGTTGGATTCTCCAGTTCTCAAATTAGCCTCATTGCAGCCATTGGAACGCGCTAATACTCTAACCGACATTGTAGTACAAGGTGGCGACAAAGCCAATGTTAGTCGAGCTAAATATGTGTTGGCTACGGATTTAATCCAGCAAGACCAAGGCAGCAAAGCTTTGCGCTATCTAGACAAATTAGAAAAAGACTATTCTTTGCTTGCTCCTTACATCTTGTGGAAACGCGCTTTAGCTTTTGACCTCATGGGCGATCGGGCAGCAGCAGAACGCAATTTAACTGAACTAGTAACTAAACATCCCGACTCTCCAGTTTCGGTAGAAGCCCTCGAAAGACTGGGTAAAAAAGACCCCAGCATGTGGGAAAAAGCCCTGCAAAAATTTCCCCACCATCCTCGCACGCTCACCGTGTTGCAAAACCTCATGGAGCGCAGCCCTCGCAATACCGACTTGATGTTTACCTATTTGCGCAGCGGGGGCACTCGCTTTCATAAGGGCGTAGAATTGGCTGACAAATTGAGCACTGAACACATTCCTTCACTCCAGCCTGATGACTGGCGACTGATTGCGGAAGCCTATCTGCAGAATAATTTGCTCGATCGGGCAACTCTACCCCTGAGCCGATCGCCAGTCACCCCAGCCAATCTTTTGCTAATAGCGCAAAATGCCCGTGCCAACCGTAACGTGCCCTTGGCTAAAACCACTTATCAACAGCTCATTAGTAAGTTCCGCGATGCCCCAGAAGTAGATCGGGCATTGATTGAGCTAGCGGAGATGTCGCTGAACGATACTGAAGCGATTAATTACTTAGATAAACTGGGCAAAAAAGATCACCCAGAGCTTTCACCCGCAGCCCTATTTCGCAAATCTAAGCTCCTCGAAAAAAGCGGTGGCAAAGCCAAAGCCCAAGAAATTGCTGCCACAATCATCCAGCGTTTTCCTAAGTCCGAAGCCGCCGCCGGAATTCGATGGGAGCAAGCCCGCAGCGCTGCGGCTCAGCAAGATTTCACCAAGGCTTGGTCATTGGCTCAATCGATCGTGGTGGATAGCCCCGACAATCGCTACAGTGCCAGAGCCGCTTTTTGGATTGGTAAATGGGCACAGCAGATGGGCCGCGAAGAAGAAGCTAAACAGGCTTTTACTTACACCATTGTTAAATACACCCAGTCTTACTATGCTTGGCGGGCAGCAGGCAGCTTGGGCTGGGAGGTGGGGGACTTCAAAAGTTTGCGCACCAGCGAAGTTAAGCTAGAAAAACCCGAAGCTAATTTGCCTTTACCAGTAGGTTCTAACACTCTCAAAGAGCTATATCAAATTGGTGCCTATCGCGATGCCTGGACTCTGTGGCAAAATGAGTTTCCAGAGAAAGATAAATATTCAGTCTCTGAGCAGTTTGCCGAAGGTCTACTTTTACGGGGTCTGGGTCGCTATCAACTAGCTTTAGCTCGGGTCTCGCAGCTAGAAAAACGCGATAGTTCCGAAGAAAAAGAGCAGCACCAGAAATCCCGCCAGTCTGCCAACTATTGGCACGCCTTGTATCCTTTGGCTTACAATGAGCCGATTATGACCGCAGCTCAGAAGCTGAAAATTTCGCCATTGCTGGTGCTCAGCATTGTGCGTCAAGAATCTAAGTTTGACCCAGAAACCCGATCGCCGGTTGGTGCGTTAGGCTTAATGCAAGTAATGCCCGCTACGGCTGCTTTTATTACCCCTAAAATGGAGATGCCTAACTACAATCTGCTAGTGCCCCAAGACAACATTAAAATTGGTAGTTGGTATTTGGCACATATGCATGATGAAGTAAAAAATGATTCTTTGTTGGCGGCAGCCTCTTATAATGCTGGGCCTGGAAATGTCAGCAAATGGGTGAAAAAAATCGGCTTTAACAATCCCGATGAATTTGTCGAAGATATTCCTTTTGATGAAACTCAAGGCTATGTGCGTAATGTGTTGGGCAATTATTGGAATTACCTGCGCATTTACAATCCAGCAATTGCCGAGAAAGTCAAAAATCTATTGAATGAAACAAAAGCTTGATAGCCACTAACAATATGCGACCAATTGCTATTCGAATTTTTCATTGGGTAAATCTGATTGTTTTGTGGGGTTTGATGAGCAGCGGCCTGCAAATTTATAACGCCAACCCGGTATTTGGCGGTCGCCAAGGCTGGCATATGCCCAGCGTGTTCTTGCTGGGGGGATGGCTGGGTGGTGCTCGTAACTGGCACTTTACCCTGATGTGGTTTTTTGGATTAAATCTGTTGGCCTATGGCCTATACATTTTGTTTAGCCGCCGCTGGCAACATTACTTTGTGCAGCAAAAAGACCTCCAAGCTCTTGCCCAGAGTAAAAACCCCCAGCGCCGCCAGTTTGCTTGGCATCGCATTGTCTATACTATGGCAATTCCACTGCTGCTGCTGTCGCTAATTAGTGGTATTTCGATGTACCAACCCTCTCAGTTGCATTGGGTTGCCCGCAGCTTTGGCAGTTGGCAAAACCTGAGAACTATCCATTTTTTAGCCGTGCCTGTGCTGATCTCCTTAGCGCTCGTCCATGGCACCATCGCTAGTAATATCGGTAATGGCGTATTGCTGCGATCGATGTTTGCAATTAAATCTACCTCTAATTCATGAGTACCGAAGACAAAAAATTTACCCGTCGCCAAATCTTACGCTGGGTGGGCGGCGGACTGCTGTTTAATGCCACTGGCACCGTTTTGTATGACCCGATCGGCAGGCTGATCCGACCAGTGAATGATCGACTTGGTGAGGCGATGCTATCTCAGCGGCTGATCCCAGAAATAGAGTTGGGCGACCATGTAGATTTGGGCAAGCTGATTGTCAATAGCTTTGATGGCACCCCTAAAATTGATCTGGCTAATTTTCGTTTACAGGTTACGGGTCAGGTCAATAAGCCTCTGCGTCTTTCTATGGATGATATTCGCCGGTTGCCCTACGAATCACAAATCACTCAGCATGTTTGTGTAGAAGGCTGGGCGGCGATCGTGCAATGGGGTGGCGTAAAGTTGTCAGATATTCTGCAAATAGCTGGGGTAAAACCAACCGCTCGCTATGTGTACTTTACTTCGGCTGATGGCTACTACGAAAGCTGGGATTTGGCCTCGGCACAGCACCCCCAAACCCTGTTGGCCTACCAAAAAAACGATGCACCGCTGCCGCCCGAAAACGGTGCACCCTTGCGCTTAGCTTCTCCCATCAAACTGGGCTATAAGCTCAGCAAGTGGGTGACGGCTGTGACCGTCACCGATCAGTTAATGACCAAACGCGGCTACTGGGAAGACCAAGGTTACGACTGGTTTGCCAGCATCTAGGCAGCTAACAATACATCTAGTTTGCCAGTGGCCTCTAGCGCATGGATATCATCGCAGCCGCCAACATGGACATCGTTGATGAAAATTTGGGGCAAAGAGCGACGACCATTCGATCGATCGGCCATTTTGTTACGGGCGGCATCATCGCCATCGATCGCATATTCGGTATATTCTACGCCCTTGTCATCAAGCAATCCTTTAGCCCGAATACAAAAAGGACAAGTTTTCCAGGTGTAAATTTCGACATTGGCCATAGCTCAGACTCCAAAAGGTGTGCAGACTCAATTCTACGATTGTTTCTAAATGCTAAGCAATATCTGCCGGAAGTTGGGCAAACTAAAGATGTCATTCCATAGCTTTATTAAAGGGATGCTGGTTTGTGGCCAGGATGTGCCTGTTGACTATAGGCGATCACGTTATTCCAATATGAAAACTGCTAGACTTGCTCTAGTCATAGTTTTCCGACTGTCAAAGCTACCCCGACTACCACTCTTTTTTTCATGTACAGTGCGATAGCTCCGCTTGCGCCAAAGGCGATCGACCAGTTTCAAGTGCAATTTTGGGGTGTGCGTGGCAGTATTGCTTGTCCCGGCAAAGACACAGTACGCTACGGCGGCAATACTCCCTGTGTAGAAATGCGAGTGGGTCAGGAGCGATTAATTTTTGATGCAGGTACTGGCATTCGACTTTTAGGTGAGCAGATGGTGGCAGAAAGTCGCCAAAACAATCACCAATTCAACAAGGGACATATTTTTTTCAGTCATTCCCATTGGGATCATATTCAGGGTTTTCCTTTTTTTACCCCAGCTTTTATAGCGGGCAACCGCTTTGATATTTATGGGGGCTTAACTCCTAACGGTATCAGCATCAAAGAGCGCTTAAATACTCAAATGATGGACCCTAATTTTCCGGTGCCGCTGAAAATCATGGGTGCCGAAATGCATTTTCATAATTTAGCAATCGGTGAAGTCGTAGGCATTGGTGAGGTCAGCGTAACTTGTACATCTCTGAATCATCCGGGTGGGGCAACGGGATATCGAGTGAATTATCGCGGTCGATCGGCGGCCTACATTACCGATACTGAGCATCGGATCGGAGAACTAGATGCTAATATTTTGCGGTTCATTGAGGGAGTCGATCTGTTTATTTATGACTGCACCTATACCGATGAAGAATATACCAGCTCAACCAGTAGCAAGGTTGGCTGGGGGCATTCCACTTGGCAAGAAGGTGTACGCTTAGCACAGACGGCTAGGGTCAAAGAATTAGTGATCTTCCATCATGACCCCAGCCATGATGATGTGTTTATGGATGAAATTGCTCGATCGGCTAAAAAAATGTTTGCTGGGGCAAGCGTGGCGCAAGAAGGCAAAATCTGCGATCTATTGGCAAACTAAGGCTCCATCAGCCGCTGCTAACTCTGCTGCCCTAGCTTCTTGGGCTGTAGCTACCAAATAAAAGGTACCGCCCTGTTTGACGATCGAACTACCTTTCAGGCCACCTGTTTTAAATCGATAGGCCGGACCAGCCGCAATAACATAATTACCGTTGGTTGGAGCACCGACACTACTAGTGGCGCTATATTTGAGATTAGGCTTTAGTACAAAGTTGGCAGTAGAACCTCTCGTCTGACATTTGAAATTGATGGTTTGACCAGTGGCAATTTGGGGGGTGGTCTTGCCTGCAAATGCGATGTTGCTACTGCTGATCACTAAGAAACAGCCCAGCAGAATTGGAGATAATTTCATGATTTTGGCCAGTTATTAAGGGTTTAATAACCTCCAGGAATCGATCTATCTTAAAGATGTTCCCTTGATACTAAGCACCCATGGCATCCTTAGCACAGGGACAAATAACTGATTCTTTGCCCAGTCGATCGGTCAAAGTAGTTTCATTGCGGTAATGGCGAGGAGTGCTCAACAATAGTTGCCAAGCTTCTGTAAAGGGGATGAGATTATAAGATTCTGGGTAATGAGTTTGTAGTAGTTCTTGTACCAGTGGGTAATAATCGGAATTAATGCTCGGAAATAAATGATGCTCGGTATGATAGGAAAAATTAAAATGCAGTAAATCAAAAATCTTGGGCATTTTCAAAGATACGCTGTTCACCAACGGATCATTCACATCTGTCATTGGGCAGAGAAAATGATTGGTGTAGATATAGAACATTACTCCGGCATAGCCGATACTTAAAGGCAATATATAAGCCAGTAAAATCGCTAAAATATTGAATTTCAAAAAAGCTAAAATTCCTATATGGACTAAGGCAATTGCTATTAATTCTAAGCCAATCTTCCATCTTTTGGTATTGTTTACAACCACAGGAGCAGGCACATAGGTAACATCAGCATTATTGAAAATTAAAATCGATGTAATATGCCGAAAAGTATGTACCAGCCAAGAAGTAGCCATGCCCAAAATCAAAAAAGCCCAATTTACTTCGGAGGAAGGCACAAACAAATTTTGAATCCATTTGCCCCAGGTATTGTTTTGTTGAATTAGATAGCTGCGATCGGGGTCGCCAACAGCGTTGGTTTCAGTGTGGTGCTTGTGGTTATGAACGGCTTTCCACAAAGTGGGGGGCATCCAGAGTAAGGCTAAGGCCAGAAAACTGGAGAGATAGCGCAGGCCAGGTTGTTTGAGGGTGCTGCCATGCATAGAATCGTGGGCAGCAAACAGGCAAATAATAATGCTATTGCCCATGATCAGGCTGAGGGGCAGATATAACCAGAGCCAAGCGATTGACCATCGATCGAGGTCACGGGCGATCGTCCAGCCCATGATTAACATCAGCAGGTTAACAGCAAGAATAAACAGCTTGTGGCTATTGGGTTTAAAGGCAGCAGCGGGCAGCAATGGACGCAGGAACTGAAGGTATTCGGTCTGACTGATCATTGGTAGAGAAAATGGTTTGTGGAACTTGTGACGAAACCATCGTCAGGTCAGAATCTCGTTGAAGCGATATCTAAGGCTAAAGCGGTTGTTAAGTATTGTAAAGCATTTCACTCTAGCCAGAGATATACTTCAACTCCTTACACATGTAGCAGCTCCGTCGAATTTAACCAGCTCCGCAGCTTTATCTTCGGCTTTGGTATCTACTAAATAAATTTTGCCTTCCTTCCAAATAATCGATTTATCTTGGAGTCCACCGCTGGTAAAGCGATAAGCGGTACCACCAAATCGGTAAGCGCCATCGGCTATGGCTCCGGCGTTAGAAGTAGCTCCGTAGGTCTGGTTGCTGCGAACCGCGACGATCGTGATTGGCCCTTTGGAGAGACAGTTGAAAATTAATGATTTTAGCGGGCAGCTTCTAGGGGCAGCGAAAACCGAGGTACAGTTGCTGATTAATAAACAGCCACTCAATAATGTTGTGATAGTTTTTTTCATAGTCATGAATAATAGACCAACCTAATCTTTAGCAACCAAAAAAGCTGCACATTCCACATGAGCAGTCTGGGGAAAAAAGTCTACTGGTTGAATACCCTGCAACTCAAAACGCCCAGAATCTAACAGCAGCTTCAAATCCCGTGCCAAGGTAGAAGGCTTGCAGCTAATGTATACCAACTGCTGAGGTGGTCTGCCAATGAGATTTTCTAAAACCAGCCGATCGCAGCCCTGGCGAGGTGGATCTAACAACACAATATCCGGGCGCTGCTCTAAATCTGTCATCAGCTCCCCGCAGTCTCCGGCCTCAAACAAAGCATTAGCAATGCCGTTAATACTGGCATTTCCTTTGGCCTGCTGTACCGAAGTTTCGTGTACCTCAATGCCCAGTACCTGGCGCACCTGGCTAGCCAAAGGCAAGGAAAAAGTCCCAATTCCACAATAGGCATCCAGCAAAAATTCTTGGCCGGTGAGTTTTAATCGATCGAGAATCACCTTCAGCATTACCTCGGCCTGCTCGGTGTAGACCTGAAAGAAGGTATCCGCTCCTAACCGCCACTGCAAATCAGCAAACTCTTCGGTCACATAGTCTCGCCCAGCAATAATCCGAGTCTCTCCGCCAAACACCACATTGTTCTGGTTCGGCTGAGTATTCAAGCAAACTCCCACCACCCCAGGATATTGACTTAGCCATTCTTGCGCCTTCTCTGGCAAAGAATTAGGCATCTGGCCGCCACTAGCCACCAGAGTAATCAAAATCTCCCCGGTGCGTCTGCCGATCCGCATCGAAAGATGCCGGAACTGCGCCACGTTGGTTAATCTTTCGGGATCGTAAATCAACCATTCTTGGTCTACAATATCTTGCTTGATGCCTGCTAATAAAGGATTCAAGCGCTGATCTTGGATCGGGCACTGGTTGAGGTTGACAATTTTGTGGCTGCCTTTTTGGTAATAGCCCGCTTTGACTTGACCAGTAGCACCGACACCCAAGGGGTAAGTCACCTTGTTGCGATACCCTAAATCTGACTCTGCCCCGATAATCGGTAACACTAGGGCTGGATCGATGCCGCCAATCCGCCGCATGGTCTGCATTACCTGGTTTTGTTTGGTGGCAAGCTGGGCACTGTAGCTGATATGTTGGAGCTGACAGCCACCGCATTTATCGGCCACAATGCAGTTCGGACGAATTCGATCGGCAGAAGAAATCACCAAATTCTGCAATTGCCCATAGCCATAATTTTTCTTGATCCTCACCAAGCGCACATCTGCCCAGTCGCCGATCGCTGTATCTGGCACAAACACCACATGGGAATCTACGCGCCCCACGCCCTCGCCTACGTCGTTGATATCAGTAATTTCTAGCGTCAGCAAGGCTCCCTGCTGCCAATTATTCGGGGATTCTTCGGATGTCATAATATTTTGGCTGGCAGCAGCAGTAGGAAGTAGAGATGTAGATTCTACTCCAAAATCAGCGCGGGATTTCCAAGTTAGATGGTAATGGCCGTTTTTGGCAACCACAATGATCACTCACCCCCAAAATCACCAACGTAGGGGCAGGTTTATCCATATCCTCAAAAAACAAAAAAACATCCAATAAAAACCTGCCCGCCCCCACCGCAATTATTAGCCGATTCTCCGAATCAAGGAAACCATACATATTGATCGGAATGCATCGATCGATTCAAATTCATTGGATTCATTGAAGCGGGTTTTTATTTTAGAATTATGGATTTTTGCTTTGTTGACTGATGAACCCGCCCCTACAATTCATATCATTTGTTTTTATTGATGATTCGATTCATCCACATACAGGGTATTCCAACCTTTTTCATCCAAAATACTAATAAAATAATGCCGCTTGACATGTGTTGTCCTCCTCTGTCTTGTGTTAACTTCTGTTAACTGACTTCATCGCCTGACCTGCGCGATGCTGATCAATAAGGTAAACTGCTAAGAGATCTTAAAAGTAAGTTTATATATCCAAAATTATGAGCGTAGTGAGCCAGGTTATTCTCAAAGCCGACGACGAATTGCGTTACCCCAGCAGCGGCGAGCTAAAAAATATTCAAGAATTTTTAAAAACTGGCGAACAGCGCTTGCGGATTGCAAACCTGTTGGCCGAAAGCGAAAAGAAAATTGTTGAGCAAGCCAGCAAAGAGCTGTGGAAGATTCATCCCGACTATATCGCTCCCGGCGGTAACTCTTATCAGACCAAACAGCGTGCCCAATGCCTGCGCGACTATGGCTGGTATCTACGCCTCGTCACCTACGGAGTTTTGGCCGGTGACAAAGGCCCGATCGAAAACATCGGCATTGTAGGAGTGAAAGAAATGTACAACTCCTTAGGCGTACCAGTTCCTGGTATGGTCGATTCGATCGTCTGTCTCAAGGAAGCTTCACTCAAGCTATTGAGTAGCGAAGATGCCGATGCCACCGCGCCTTACTTCGATTACATCATTCAGGCTATGTCTTAATATCCTGAGATATTTGGGAATTTTTTTACCAAAACACCCTCGCTCCAAAAATGCGAGGGTATTTTAATAGATACTGATATCGGTGCATTTCCCGAGGCTCTGCATGTCCCCCCAGAACTCTTCCCAGCAGCGATCGCCGCTATGGATGTCTATCCCGATCTTGCTGTTAATCTATGGCACTTTTGGTTGGATTGGATCATCTTCTTGGCAGTTACAGCCTAATCGCTTTATCATTTTGTGTTTCACCAGCCTCCTGGTCGATCTAATCGCCGTCTCACCCTATCGGTTGTTGGAGATCTTGTTTGCAGGCATCTTTGGCGCAAATATTCGCTCTTTGCTCATTGTGATGGCCTGTGCCACCTTATTGGTTGTCGTGTTCACCTGGCTGCCGATCGTTTACTACGCCACATTAATGCTGGCAGCTAGCTTATTAATGACCATGGATTTAGCCACTAGGGGCTGGGGCAGGTTGCAATGCTTTATCGGCCTAATGGTTTGCCAGACCATCGGTTTGGGGATAGGTTTTGGTAGTAATATCGACTGGGTAAGAACCATAAAGTATCTACAGAGCCTTCCTCATTCATGAACCATTATCGACGCGAAAGTCTAGCTGTGGCACAGCGAATTCTGATTGAACTATTGCGACGACGACGCAGCCTAATTTTGTGGACGATTTTTCCGCTGTCTTTGTTGGCGATCAATACTATGGTGATCAGCGATCGACTGCAACTGCCTGTTAGTGACACTCTAAGTTTGGTTGCCCCCTCGGTGCTAGTGGGAGCAGCATTGTTTTTTAGCTGCCTGGGTGGCACCGTGGCCACGATCGTTGCCGAACGTGAGCAGTTGACTCTCAAACGATTATTTTTATCGCCTCTCAGCGGCCTCTCCTATTTTTCGGGGATTTTTATTGCGCACTGTTTTATTGGTTTTGGTCAGGTATTTCTAGTCTATTTAGGAGTAATACTCTGGGGTGGTAAGTTCTCCGGCAATATTTTTTTGGGCGCAGCAATTATCTTGCTGACGATCGTCTCTTATGTAGCCATGGGTTTTATTTTGAGCACTCAACTAGCCCGCCGCACCGAAGATGTCAATTCGATCGTCGCCGCCTTTGGTATTCCGCTGCTAATCTTAGGTGGAGCATTTTTTCCCACCCAATTTTTCCCTAAAGCATTATTGCAACTTGCCGAGTTTAATCCCGTCTATCATATGAATGAAGCCTTAGTGGGAGTCGGCAAAAACGGTGATTCCTTAGAGAAAATTGCCAAGCATTTCAGCTTTATGTGCGGCTTTGCGGCCTTTACATCTACCTTGGCTTGGTTGGCCTATAACCGGATGCTCGATCGAGAAAAAAGACTGTAATGCTAGAAATTCACCAATTATGTAAAGCTTACGGCAAGCGTCAGGTACTCAACAACCTCTGCTTGCAAATTTCTCCCGGAGAAGTATATGGTCTGATCGGCTCCAACGGAGCTGGTAAAACAACCACCATCAACATTCTCTGTAATTTGTTGCAGTTTGATAGCGGCAAGGTCGAAATTGCGGGCTGTAAGATTTCGGCAGAAACCAAAAGGTTAATCGGCGTGGTGCCTCAAGAAAACTTGATGTACAAGAACCTGACCTGCGCCGAAAACCTGCATTTTTTCGCCCGCATCTATGGCTTGTCAGGAGCAGAACGCAAGCAGCGAGTGCGAGAATGTTTAATTTTGGTGAACTTGCTCGATCGAGCTAACTCGGTAGTCGAAAATCTCAGTGGTGGAATGCAGCGCCGTCTAAGTATGGCCTTGGCTTTAGTTCATCATCCCAAGCTAGTGATTCTGGATGAGCCGACCACCGGCTTAGATGTGGAAGCCCGCTATGAGATCTGGGAACTGATTCGCAGCTTACAACAGCAGCAAATCACTGTGCTATTGACCACTCACTTATTAGAAGAAGCCGAAAGACTCTGTCAACGTATTGGCATTTTGAAAAACGGCCACCTGATTGCCGAAGGCAGCATCGATCAGCTTAGTACCGTGATGCCGGGGCAAGAGGTCTTAATTATTAAGACCGAGCAAGAAGATCTGGCGATCGAACTAGCCGAGCAGCAAGGCTGGCAACCCCGTCGATACAGCAACGATTTGGCTTTTTGGCTGCCGATCCACTATGAGCTGCAAGAAATTCTAGCGATTTTTACCGGGGTACAGATGGATGCAATTTCTCGCCAGCCAGTCAGGTTGGAGCATATCTACTTAGAATTGACGGCACAGCATCGCACCTTGCTGTAGATTTTAAAACTTCTCTACATTCACTAACTGAAAACCCATCTGGCATTCGTAGGTGGGCGGCTGATCTAAAGGAGTTCGATCGCGCACCAGTCTACCGCAGCCTAAGCGTTCTTGTTGCCAGCGTGGCTCACCCTGACTACTTGCCCACAAACAGCCGGGACAGATAGATTGGGGATTCAAAACTTGCCGATCGGTCAATATTACTAACATCCTGCGTCCTCTCCAAGTTCTATTTGAGGTCTATTTTTCATAGTAAGCTGTTCTAATTTCTTCCGCCAGATCGAAATCCTGTAATTATTAAAATATGAACTAACGCAAAAAACTGTGCAATGCTGACCATAAATAGATAGAATCTATCCACAATTCTTGAGAGCTGGCAGTTATGAGTAAGAGTACATTGTTTGATAAAGTTTGGGATCTACATAACGTGGGCACTCTGCCCTCTGGTCAAACTCAGCTTTTTATTGGACTCCACCTCGTACATGAAGTAACCAGTCCCCAAGCCTTTGCCATGTTGCGCGAACGCAATTTAAAGGTGATGTACCCCGATCGCACCGTGGCCACTGTTGATCATATTGTGCCCACCGAAAACCAGGTACGACCTTTTGCCGATGGTTTAGCCGAAGAAATGATTCAGCACCTTGAGCGCAACACCAAAGAACACAATATTCGCTTTTACAACGTCGGCTCTGGTAGCCAGGGCATTGTACATGTAATTGCCCCAGAGCAAGGCTTGACCCAGCCTGGAATGACGATCGCCTGTGGAGACAGCCATACTTCTACTCACGGTGCATTTGGGGCAATTTCTTTCGGCATTGGCACCAGCCAAGTACGCGATGTGTTGGCTTCTCAGACTTTGGCTTTGAGTAAGCTGAAAGTACGTCGGGTAGAAGTTAACGGCAAATTATTGCCGGGAGTCTATGCCAAAGATGTAGCGTTACATATTATTCGCAAACTAGGCGTAAACGGCGGCGTGGGCTATGCCTACGAGTTTGCTGGCACTACTTTCGATAAAATGAACATGGAAGAACGGATGACCGTTTGCAATATGGCGATCGAAGGCGGTGCCCGCTGTGGTTATGTAAACCCCGACCAAGTTACCTACGATTATTTAGCTGGTCGAGACTTTGCCCCCAAAGGTCAACAGTGGGATGAAGCAGTGGCATGGTGGAATAGTCTGCGCAGTGATGCTGATGCTGTCTATGATGACGTGGTGGTATTTGATGCTGCTGATATTGCACCTACTGTGACGTGGGGCATTACTCCTGGTCAGGGGATTTCGATCGATGAAAACATCCCAATGCTCGATGCTATCCCCGATGGGGAAAAAGAGACGGCGAAAGAAGCCTATCAATATATGGATCTCCAACCCGGCCAATCTTTGGTGGGTATGAAAGTAGATGTGTGTTTTGTTGGCAGTTGCACCAATGGCCGGATCAGCGACCTGCGGGAAGCCGCTAGGGTGGCCGCAGGCCGACAGGTAGTGGCTGGCATCAAGGCTTTCATTGTCCCTGGTTCCGAGCGGGTAAAACTACAGGCCGAAGCGGAAGGACTGGATAAGATCTTCACGGCAGCAGGCTTTGAGTGGCGGGAAGCTGGTTGCTCAATGTGTCTGGCGATGAACCCCGATAAACTAGTTGGTCGCCAAATCAGCGCTTCTTCGTCAAATCGCAATTTCAAAGGTCGCCAAGGTTCTTCATCAGGTCGCACTCTGTTAATGTCACCAGCAATGGTAGTAGCAGCCGCTGTCACCGGCACCATCACCGATGTTCGCAGCTTGCTGAACTAGAACCAGGAATGTTGGCTGAGCCGTTCGCAGCAGTCAACATTCCGATGATTTTTTCTGCTGATATTGATCGCGGCAGAACCTACAAATACAATCTAAAAACATTATGGATAGCAAAGTAACTAAGATTTCTGGCACCGCAATTCCTTTAGTTGGTAACGACATTGATACCGATCGCATCATCCCTGCCCGCTACCTAAAAGCTGTCACCTTTGATGGCTTAGGAGCACATGTATTTGCCGACGATCGATCTCAGCTTCAAGGTCAACATCCTTTTGATATGCCCATTTATCAGGGAGCTAAAGTGTTGTTGGTAAACAGCAATTTTGGCTGTGGCTCCAGTCGCGAACATGCTCCCCAGGCGATCGCTAAATGGGGTATTCAAATCATGGTGGGAGAAAGCTTCTCAGAAATCTTTTTTGGCAACTGTGTAATGCTGGGCATTCCTTGCCTCACTGTCAGCCCCGAAACAGCCAGCCGTCTACAGCTAATGGTGCAAGAAAATCCCCAAACCTTGGTCACTGTTGACCTAGTTGCTCAACAGGTGAGCTGTGGAGATTTCTCAGATGCGATAAATATCAACGAAGGTGCCCGTCAACAGTTTATTGCAGGTACTTGGGATGCCTGTGGGCAGTTGGTAGCCAATGGGGCAAAGATTAAAGAGGTGGCCGATCGATTACCCTACTTAAACTTTGGATAGTTTGTTCTTCTATTACTATTGCCGATTGCTTTCTGAAATCAGTTAATTTATCAGAAACACCAATACTGCAATAGTAACAATGTTTTTTAACTGATTCCAATATCAACAAAGGTTGTATTGATGCAGTTAGAGGGTTGGCCAAAGAGTCACATCATTGTCTCCGTAGAAAACCCCCAGGTTAATGCACTTCAGCTCACCCAGGCAAAACTGTAGCTCCACCCAGTTTTCTTCAAAAAAGTAGCATTCCATGTGGCCGTAATCTTCGAGGATGCACTCTTCACCCAGCATTTCGGTCATATTGACTAATAGCTCTACTCGATCGAGCACCCAGGGGTTGCACCAAGGAAAGTGAATATTTTTGTTATGTACTTCGATCCAGCCCAGGCGCTGGTCATTGTCGGACTCGATTTTGAGCACTATTTGATGCTGGAAGTACTGTAAGTCAATATCTTTACCGTCTTCGTCTTCTTCGATGTAGATTTTATCGGGCTTGCCCAAAACCTGATAAATTTCTTGTTCAGTCATGCCAAAGAGGATTTTACCTAACCCTCGCCCAATCTCGATTTGCACAACAACCTCGGTTTACCAATAAGAACAATATTACCAAAAATCAGGAGCATAAACTCCCGATTTTCGGCTGGATGAAGTTGATGTTATCGCCAACTTTTAAGCCCAATTTTTTGGCTTTTCCGGCGTTGAGTTCAATCACTCGATCGATTAACTCGCCATTACTAGGGCCATAGTTGGGGCAAGGATCTGCTTTACAAGGGGGCACATTAGACTGAATATTTTTGATTTTGCCTGCTTGCACAAACAGCATATCCAGAGGAATCAGGGTGTTTTTCATCCAGAAACGGGCAGGCACTGGCGGGTTGAAGTTAAAGGCCATGCCATGATTAGGAGGCATACTAGTACGCATCATCAGACCAATTTGCTGTTCTTGCTGGGTGTTGGCTTCTTCGAGCAAAATAGTGGTGTTGTTGACAATTAGTTTGGCGGTGACGCGCAATTTTTGGGGGATGGCGGGACTCTCGATCGGAGGTGCCGCCGCTGCGGGTTTAGTTTTGCTGGGTTCGGTCACTCCTTGGGAACCACAGCCATTAAGTAATAGGCTGACGGCAATGAGCGAAGAGAGGAAGTTAACCATCGAAGAAGTTGAGCTAAATAAGTATTTTCCATCATAGCTTGCATGGAGACTTGGCAATCTTGATCGCTCAAGTTAAAATCTTTAAATATATCTGACTAAAATATATTAATTCCGAATCGAACTTTTTCTTGGTGCTTGAAATATGGTTTACACCCCTAGCAAACTACTCATTTTTGATGAGTTTATTACTCAGTACGGTGATAACCCTCACTACGAATTGGCTGATGGAGAATTAATAAGTATGGAACCTACTGGGTCTCACCAAACTGTTGGTGGTAAGTTAACAACAAAAATCAGTTTGGCAATTGGGCGAACTTCATATCCTTGGTTTATTCCGCTCTCTTGTTTAATTCGTTCTGCTATTGATACTACTCGCAGACCAGACATTATTGTTCTTGATGAGACAATGCTTGATGCTGAACCTCTGTGGGAACAATTAACCGTGATCTCCTATGGTAGTTCGGTCAAACTTATTATAGAAATTGTTAGTACTAATTGGGAAACTGATTACGCCCGTAAAAATGAAGAATATGCTCTTATGGGCATTAATGAATACTGGATCGTAGATTTTAAAGGACTAGGCGGTACTGCTTTCATTGGTAAGCCCAAACAACCCACATTCACTGTATGTCAATTGATTGGTGATGAGTATAAACAAACTCAATTTCGTTTGGGCGACCTGATTATTTCTCCGACTTTCCCGGAACTTCAGCTCCGAATTGATGATATTCTGCCACGCTGATTCAAAAATATTCTTGATATCCTACTTATTAAGTCATTAATCTTCTCTTTAAATGAAAGACTACATGTAGATTATCAAAGACTGTTTTTTGGTATCTGCTCGATCGCTAAGATTCGTCTTCCAATCCATTCACTGATACCGGGGACAACGGCGTTGCCAATGAGTCGCCCTCTGCGACCGTCCAGCCGGGAGGAAACCCCATAAGCCTCTCCCACTCTGTCCATGTCAAGTTTCTCGCCACAGAGTATTGGTCGATCTGAATGGCCTCCTTGATGTCCTCCAGTTTGGGCGCGTAACGTGGGGCAGATGCCCTTTGCCATGGTATACCCGAAGCCCCCGCGACGTTGTACCACAAGCGGAGCGTCTCCGACAGCGCCTTCACGAATATTGGATCTAACTTGCGACTTGCCCGATTCTCGCGTCTTAGTATTCCCAGACAATTCGCTGCTGTCAGTAAAGAAGTGATAGGCACGTTCCGATCTAAAACTTGCGACAAAGAACACTCTGTCTCGGTTGTGGGGTAAGCCCGCATCGACAGCATTACACGATACCCATCCCCCCAAATACCCATTCTCTTCGATCGTGTCGATAACTGTCTCAAGAGCGGTGCCTTCTTCAGCGGAGAGTACACCCGGCACATTTTCCATGACCAGCCAAGCTGGTTGAACTTCTCTAACCAAGTCCATAAAGGCGAAGAACAAGCCACTTCGCTTTCCGGCCAACCCAGTTCTTTCGGTATTCGCGGTACTGAGGTCTTGACAAGGCCATCCGGCACACCACAGGTCAGAGGCAGGGATAATTGCTGAGTCGAGGGTGGTGATGTCATCATATAAAGGGATATGTGGCCAATGGCGCTTCAAAATCTGTTGGCAAAAAGAGTCTATCTCACATTGAAATACTACGTTCATTCCTGCTCTCTCAAAACCCAAATCAAAACCACCAATACCAGCAAAGAAGGAAGCAACGCGCATATCAACACTAAATACAGAACCTAATGATGAAGCTCATGATAAATTATTTCGTTCATCAAAAGCTATTGTAGACGATTTTCGTCTACAAGTTATTTTTCTTTCCAGTAATATCTCATCGTGAGTTTGAGGCATTCATGGTGGACGAAAA
Organism: Synechococcales cyanobacterium bin59.metabat.ball.084; assembly: GCA_013297675.1. Taxonomy (GTDB): domain Bacteria; phylum Cyanobacteriota; class Cyanobacteriia; order Cyanobacteriales; family Chamaesiphonaceae; genus JAAFHZ01. The sequence goes on from JAAFHZ010000046.1 coordinate 30,254, forward strand.
ACAGAACATTAGCGGGCAGAGAATTCGTGAAGCTCGCTTACAACATGGTTTAGGTCAAGTTGAGTTAGCAGCGGCGCTCAATGTTGATCATGGAGTGAAGTTAGAACAATCTGATATTTCAGAAATTGAACGCCAAGTACGTTCTGTCAAAGATTATGAATTGGATGCGATCGCCCAAGTTTTAGATATTGACCCTATTTGGTTGCTGCGGGGGAATAACTAATGGCAATCGAACGTAAAAGCCGTGGTAGGCAAAAATTCTTACCCCTCGCCACCATTAGCGAACAACAAATCCCCGGAAACATCAACCGAGAAACCTGGTTGGAAGAAGTCTGCCAGGGGTTTGTCGCTCCTAGTACAGCTAATAAATCTTACTACCGCATACTTTTAGAAGAACTCTGGCCAGCAGGACATGGTATTCCTGGCCCTCGGGTCAAAGAAGAAGAATTGAGGGAAGCGATCGAACTATTTAGACGCAGCCAACATACCGGCGGCAAACCCTATAAACCTTACATTGATGTCTTTCGACGTTTACGAGAACTACAAGGAGAAGAAGGAATTACTGGAATTGGTAGAGAAGGCAAAACTTATCAACTCGTCAACTTATCTCTGAGTGAAAAGCGAGTTCCACGAATTAAACTTTCTGATACAGATTGGCAACAAATTTTGTCAAAGTATCAACAACGATGCCCAGTATGTAGTAGGTCAGAACCAGACGTTCGATTTCAACAAGATCACAAAATCCCTCGAATTAGAGGTGGCGATAATGAATTGACTAATTGGCAACCACTCTGCGATGAATGTAACAATTTCAAAAGTACATCATGTCGTGGGTGTCAGATGGATTGTCATAAATGTAGTTGGGCTTTCCCTGAAAGCTTTGCTCCTATTCGTTTATCTTCAGGCAATATTTCCAAGGTAAGAGATTATGCAGCTAAAAACAACTTAGATCCTGATGATTTTTTAAATCAAATTGTTGGTGGCTTCTTTTCAGATTTATGATTGCTAAGTATCTTAGTACAACCATGAATAAAATTATAATTACCTAAAACCTAGATAGTTTGTAATTTGTGGTTTTGACTCATCTGAGATCTTTTCTGCCTCTCCGAATTCATTCAAACCATTTTTCATGTCAAGCCTACTACCGTCCTTGAATTCAATAAAAAAATGTTTATCAAAAGAAATGTCTACAGAATCTCTATTTAAGTCAATTAAACTCATAATAGCAAACACGATAGATACTATTGATAATACTGTGACGATAATGGCAATCTTATCTATAAGATCTATCAAATATAGCGGTTCCGCATCGAATTTAGTGTATTATATGTTCAAAGTAGATATTTATAAACAATGAAAGCATACTCACTAGACCTAAGACGGAAAATTATCGAGACCGATCGTACTGAAATGATTACT
>JAAFHZ010000047.1 GCA_013297675.1 Synechococcales cyanobacterium bin59.metabat.ball.084
GTCAATTCCTTCCCGCGCCATTGCCCGGAAGATTTGACCGGCAATCCCTGGCCGATCGGGCACATGCAGCAGGGCAATCTTGGCTTCGTTGGTAGTAAACTCTACCGCATCCACCGCCGGAGCCAGTTCTAGGTTAGCTAGTGACCTGGGCGTAGTGTTCTGGGAATGAACCATGGTACCCGGATCATCCGTCCAACTCGATCGCACCACCAGCGGCACCGCGTAATTCCGAGCAATTTCTACCGCTCTAGGATGCAGCACCTTGGCTCCTAAGCTAGCCAGTTCTAACATTTCATCGGCAGTAATTTCGGTCAAAAGCTGGGCATTGGGCACCAAGCGCGGATCGGTGGTGTAAACTCCAGGTACATCAGTATAAATCTCACAAAAATCTGCCTTTAGCGCCGCTGCCAAAGCCACTGCCGAAGTATCTGAGCCACCCCGCCCCAAGGTAGTAATTTCTAAATCATCGGCTGAGCTAATCCCCTGAAAACCAGCCACTACCACCACTTCTTGCTGGTCTAGGTGCCGCTGAATCCGATCGGTTTTAATGCCCACGATTCGAGCACGGGTATGCTCTTTTTCAGTAATAATCCCCACCTGGCCACCAGTCAAGGAAATTGCCGCCTGACCAGCAGCTTGCAAAGCCATGCTCAGTAGAGCAATAGTCACTTGCTCACCTGTGGCCAACAACATATCCATTTCTCGGCGGGAAGGCTCATGGGTAATATCTTGTGCTAGTGCCACCAAACCATCAGTGGCTTTGGCCATCGCCGAAACCACTACCACTACCGAGTTACCGGCACGTACAGTTTGAATTACTCGATCGGCCACCTTTTTGATTCGCTCTGCCGAACCAACCGATGTACCGCCGTATTTTTGCACAATCAACGCCACTGGATTTGTTTCTCCTACTTGCTGCACCGTCTATTATGGCGCAGGTTGGGCGATTTGAACAATCTATGGCTCTATAGGCAAATTCATTGGTTATTCTTTTCTGGTATGGAACCACTCTGTGCCACTGGTGCGGACAGATCATTCCCCAGCACAACATCCTCGTAAACTTTCTCGATCGGAAAAGTCAATTTCACACTAGTTAGCTCTACCGTACTATTGGCTTCATAATCAATTATGCGCCAGTTATCTTTTCCATCAGATTTCCGAAACAGCTCAATGGCCATCGTTTCAGTGTCAACTAAGACATATTCTTGCAAACAAGGATTACGCCGATATAGCTTAAATTTATTACCTCGGTCATAAGACTCTGTAGAACCAGAAAGCACCTCAATGACTAGACAAGGATAGGTAATATATTGAGTGGTGGTCTGATCTCTTTCATCACAAGTAACACTCACATCTGGATAAACATAGCGAGCCGCATCCAGAATCTTCACTCGGGCATCGGAATTCAGGGTTTTGCAACCGCTACCTCGCAGGTGAGATTTGAGTAAAATCAACAAATTCCCGGCGATATCACTGTGATTTATCGTACCGCCGCTCATAGCATAAACTTCGCCATCAATGTATTCATGACGTTCTAACTGTTGCTCTTCCCAGGCAAAGTACTCTTCGGGAGTGAATTTAGGGAAAAATTCTTGCACAGCAATCATGGCAACTCCTCCAAAACGCCAATTCATGTGATCTTTAAACGATATTGTAATTCTGATTTGCTCTATCTGCTTTTATCAACCCACCCCGACAGGTTAGGCTAAAACTGAAAAGAGTCACCCAAATAATATTGACGCACTAGTGGATTACCATACATCTCCTCCGTCGTCCCCGAAGCCAACACCTCGCCATCCCGCATAATATAGGCCCGATCGGTGATCGCCAAAGTCTCGCGCACGTTGTGGTCAGTAATTAAAATGCCCATATTGCGATTAGTCAAACCAGCAATAATTTTTTGAATCTCCGCCACCGCGATCGGATCTACCCCTGCAAAAGGTTCATCTAGTAATAAAAAACTTGGTCCATTGTAGCCCGCCGCCAAAGCCCTAGCCAGCTCTGTCCTCCGTCGCTCCCCCCCGGAAACTTGGCCACCTAAGGTATGTACTACTTTATATAGACTAAATTCAGTAATCAGCTCCTCCAAACGCCGCTTCCACTCTTTGCGCGGAATACCGCTCTGCTCCATCACCAGCAGCAAGTTTTCTAACACCGTAAGCTGCTTAAAAATACTGGCTTCTTGAGCCAAATAACCCAGTCCCAACCGAGCACGTTGATGAATCGATAGCTTAGTAATATCTCGATCGTCTAGCCATACCTGTCCACTAGTAGGTTTCTCTAAACCTACAGCCATATAAAAGGTGGTGGTTTTACCGGCTCCGTTGGGGCCTAATAAACCAACTACTTCACCCTGACTGACCGACAGACTGGCGCGTTTCACCACCTGTTTTTTGCCATAGGTTTTCTGGACATTATCTAAAACTATTTTCATCTAAAATTTCTACGCCGATTTTTCATGGCAGCGATCAGTAAACTGCACGTACTTACCCAAACTAGTTAGTACCGTCATTGGGAATCACATAAATCGAGTTAACTGTTCCGCCACTTTTGGGCAATGCCAAAAAGCGCCCATCTTTGATCGAATAAGTTAAGGTTTCTCCCTGAATACTATTCCCTCTCTGGAGAGCTATCACACTACCACTCAACACAATTTTTTGCTCTTTACCAAAAAACTGTGCTCGATCGGCACGAGCGCGGAGATTTTGGGTAGGATAAGCCAACTGGACATTATCTTGCGCCACAACTACCTGAGTTTTGGAGTTGGCCTCTTGACGACTCGATCGAATGGTCATGTTTTGGCGGGGCTTACCTTCAGGAGCAGCATTATAGACCGATTGCACTACTTCTCCCTCCTTAGGAGTGACCAAAAACTGGCCGTCTCGAATAGTGTAAGTGATTCTCTCTCCTTGTAGAGTATTTCCTTGTTGCTTGATAAACACATTGCCACTCAGCAACATTCGCTGTTCTTTAATAAAATATTGGGCAAAATCTGCCCGCGCCTGCAACTGGCGTGCCGGATAATAAATTTGCACATTGTCTTGCGCTGTCACAATTTGGGTCTTAGAATTAGCCTCTTGGCGCAAAGACTTAATACTGATTCCTTGATTACTCTCGGTTTCATTTTGGGCTAGGGTCGGCATCGTCAGGGCGCTGCCTAACATGACGGCTAATCCTAATTTCACCGACTGGCCACAAAGATGAAATAGATTAACCCGTAGCAGGTTAATGCAACGGACAGGGGCAAATAGCATAAAGCCTCTAGTTTTTCTAGGTGATTGTAGCTCTCTCATCAGGCATACATCTTATTTTCCCATGACGAGGACTATTCCTAGAAGTTTCAGGGCATCTGATATACCAAAAAAGTATTGAAAGCACCGATCGCTGAGACTTTGCCCGAAAATTTTAGTTCTGGCACCTCCAGCTCCGTTTGATAAATGCTGGCCACCATTAAATTATGTCTGGTGGTACTGTTTGATAGCACAGGTTGAATCGATTGTTTTAAGTAAGGACTGCTGACAGTGCTAATTCCCAGACAGGCCGTGTTGGCCACCGCACCCAACAAATTCATGCCAGCTTTGCTGCATTCTTGCTGAAGACGGTTTTCTATTTGACCAACCAAGAAATTTTCGTAGGTGGGTTGAGTGGGATTGGTGGCCACCAATCCCGCCCCCAGTAAGAGGACGGCACCACTAGTACCAGCTACAGTTTTTTGCCATTGACCGGGAACGATCGAGTCCATAATTTACTACAAATGTTTACAAGTTACTAACTGGCGGATATATCTAAATATTACCCCTGAATACACTTTAGAGATACGCCAAAAAGCGGTATTTTTGCAAAGTTTAATAAACGTCTAGACGATTACTTGCTATCGGCTACTCATTCCAGTCTGGAATCACCCACTGGGGCGGCTCACTTAGCTTTTTACGACGGGCTTCTTCGGCGATTTCGTGCATTTTGTCGATCGAAACATTGTCAATGAAGCTGGCCGCCGCACTGACATGTTGCTGGCCGGGACAATTATTTGGTTGTAGGCAACCATTGATGCAAGCAGTCGCACAATCAATCTCTGGACTGTTATTGAGTTCGATCGAAGTAGTTTCCATGGCGGATGTTAGTAAATCTCTCTTGCAGTATAAAAAAAGCTGGGCGTAGGAGCAAGTGCTCTTAGACCCAGCGACCAATATTGAATTGAGGATTCAATTTTTTTATGGGCGGCGATTAAAGCTAGTGAGCCACTGACGAAGCTGTTCGCCCGCCACATCGCGACCGCCCAAACCAAAAGCAATAGCGGCGGCGATCGCCAAAGCGCCCAGAGTTAGGCCAAAGGCCAAGTTAACGATATCTGGAGCAATGCCCATCCGCTGTAAGCCCATGGCTCCAACCAAGACAATAATTACAATCCGGGCAGTTTGCGCCAAGATATTAGACTGACGAGTGCCGGAAGCACTGATCAGGCGGAATGCCAAGTTGGCCAAGAAAAGACCAACGGCAAACACCACCAGACCAATCAGAATTTGGCTGCCAATAAACAAGACGCTTTCGGTAATCATCGTCAGTGACGGAATACCCAGAATATTAGTAGCCGAAATTGCCGCAGTCAGCATGGTGGCCACCAGCACCAAAATGCCAGCAAGCTGTGAGGGAGTCTTAGTATTGCCACCTTCAACCCGATCAGTGCGCTGGGGAGCAGCTTCGCTTACTAAATTGCTTAAGCCCAGCACTTGCACAATATTGTCGAAGCCTAAAGTAGCCAAAGTGGTAGTAACTAACTCCGACAAAAAGCGACCGATGAAGTAAGACAAGGCAATCAAAGCACCAGCAGTTAATATCCGAGGCAGCATTAAAGTAATTTGATTGAGCATCAAAATTGCTGGACCAGAAATGGCTTCAATATCTAATGCCTGGAGAGCCGAGATAATACCAGGAACCAAGATGGTCACAAACACCAAAGTACCAGCAATGCCAGCCAGAGTTTGGTTGGGCATCGATCGATTTAAGCCAAGCTGAGCGGCCAAGCGTTCGGAGCCAGCCGCCGCCGCAATATTGGTCACAATATCGCGCACGATTTTAGCCACAAACCAGCTCACCACGCCAATAATTACGGCTTTGATGATTTTGGGCACAGCGCCTAACACATCGGCAGATAAGTTTTGCACTGGTGCCAAAGAACTACCCAAACCTAGAGTATCTAAGACTGGCAGTAAAAAGAAGAACAAAATTGCCCAGAAGCTGAGGTCAGCAATGGTCTTACTCGGCAACATGCCGCTGCTGCCACCTTCCCCAACTTGCAACTTGCGATCGATCCCAAAAGACTGAGAAGTTTTTAGAATCAAGCTTTTCACAAAAGTTGCTACCAGCCAAGCTACAAGTGCTAGCAAGCCAGCTACCAATAAGCGTGGTAAGAAACCCAAAATTTGAGTCAGCATTTGCTGTAGAGGTGCTGAGGCCGCAGTGAGGCTCAGAGCATTTAAAAATGCAATTACACCAAACAAAAAGATAATCCAAAAAGTGACTGTCGCAGCCAATTTCTCTGCTGACCAGCCCCCAAGGGTGTTACTACCAGTGACTTTTCGCAAAATTTTATTGTCAATGTCGGTTTTAGACAGCACAGTGCCGACTATCCAAGAAGCAATCATGGCTACTAGCCAACCAACCAGCAGCGAAAAGATCGCGCCTGCAATAGTAGGCAGTTTGCTAATGACTGGTGCCGTTAGGCTTTCGATCGATACCGGACTAGCGGTGGCCGTCTGCATTAGCAGTACCGGTAAGCTTGGCAAAGGTGCCTGGCCCATCGATGGGGAAATCGATTCCAAGAAATTGTTAATCATATCGGTCATACCAAAAAAAGTGTCAGCCATACCCAATACATAGAGTTGTACACAGCCACGAATAGCTGAGCAAATTGAATGTAGTCTTTAGATCTCGATAAACCGCAGCGTTGCCGCTCGATTCAAACTTTATATCTACTCACTGAGAAAATAATATGTATTTATCTCCCAAAGCACAAACCTACCAGCAATAAAGCTTAATAAGATACAGGCTGTAACTTGACGAAGCACGAGCAAAAGCCTTTCTCAGCAACACTTCATCTAGAATGTTAAATATTAATAACTTTTTCCGGAAAATATCTGCTATTTAAATTTTTATGGGGTTTTGCAGTACTTTCCAGCATATCTACCTAAGAACTGTAGTGTACAACGATCTATTTGTAGTTGCTTGATCACAAAATCTATCGCCCAAACTGCATTTTCACTAACGAGAGATAGGTTTTTGTATTAGAGGTAACTCGCCAAATCCTATCTGATAATTTGATTACTGATCTGTACCGGAATACTTCCGGCTAAACAGCCATCTTCCATATTCACAATTCGATCGGCCACGTCCAAAATCCGGTTATCGTGAGTCACCATCAAAATAGTGGTGCCCTGCTCTTTTGCTAACCGCTGCATAATCATCACCACATCTCGCCCCGATTTACTATCTAAAGCCGCCGTCGGTTCATCGGCCAGCACTAACTTTGGATGACTAACTAAGGCCCGAGCGATCGCTACCCGCTGTTTTTGGCCCCCAGAGAGACTGTCAGGATAATATTTTTTGCGATCGCTCAACCCCACTGCATCCAGCATCATCGCCGATCGGCGGCGGACTTCCGCGCTGCTCATATTGTGCAATTGCCCAGACATTTCCACATTTTGTTGGGCGGTGAGAGACTTCAACAAATTGTGCGCCTGAAAAATATAGCCAATGTTCCGGCGTAATTTGGTCACTTTGCCTTTTCCGGCATTCCGCAGCTCTTCCCCTAATACCCGTAAGCTACCTTCTTGGGGTGATCGCAAACCACCCATTAAAGTTAACAAAGTGGTTTTACCAGAACCAGAGGGACCGGTCATAATAATCAACTCACCCTGGCCAATATCCAACGTGATATCTTGGAGCACTTGCTTGCGCAGTGCGCCTTTGCCAAAATAGTGATTGAGACCCTTGATCGACACTACGGCGTTCTCAATCTGCTTCGGAGTTGTGACCGGAGAGATTGATGGCTGATCATCCCGCAGTTTATCTAGCATAATTCTCTCCTTAGAACATATCGGCAGGGTCAGCGGCTCTGAGCTTGCGCACGGCGATCGCTCCCGAAACCAAACACATAATTACGGTGAGTAACAACACCTGAGTCGCCCGAGCGACGGTCATCATCAATGGCAAACTGGTGGCGTTGCGAGTCAGACTATAAAGACCTACTGCCGCAAACATTCCGGGCATAAAACCCACGATCGATAAAATCACCGCTTCTTGAAACACCACTGCCAGCAGGTACCAATCGGTATAGCCCATGGCTTTGAGGGTGGCGTATTCCGATAAGTGATCGGCTACATCGGTATAGAGAATTTGATACACAATCACAATTCCTACAATAAAGCCCATCACTGTACCTAAAGTAAAAATAAAGCCGATCGAAGTACCCTCTTGCCAATATTTCAGCTCAAAGTTGATAAATTCTTCTTTGGTAAAGACTTTGACATCTTTGGGTAAAATTTCCATCATCTTTTTGGCTGTGACCTTGGCATCACTGCCGGGAGTGAGTCGAATTACCCCGATGTCGATCAATCCTTTATCTCGATTGGTCAAACGAATAAAATTAGTGTCGCTGGTCAAGATATTACCATCAGCTCCAAAAGAAGCTCCCATCTGAAACAAACCATTGACGGTAATTTTGCGATTGCCTACTTCGGTGGTTACTGTTTGACCAGCATCAAACCATTTTTTGACATCTCCAAACTGTTCTCGAGATTTAGTGTCAAATAAGTAGCTGTCTGGCAATACCATCTTATTCAGATTTTCTTTGACTCCCGGCAGAGTAAAAAGATTGCTGTCGGCAGGGTTGAAGCCAATCGCCATGATGCCCCGGGTGCTTTTGTTTTCAGGATTTTTCCAAAATCGGAAATCCAAATAGATGGGGGTAATATTTTCTACATTATCGAGCGAGCGAGCTTGTTGCAAACGTCTTGCTGAAAAAGTTTTCATGGCAATTAGAGATGTAGATTGGGGACTAACCAAAAAAACATCTCCTTGCACGTTGGCGTGAAACGTGATGGCCGAATCAAACAGTGCATCCCGGAAACCAAGCTGCATAAACATTAAAATATCGGCAAAAGAGATACCAGCGATCGCCACTAGCAAACGGATTTTCTCATGGCTGAGCTGCAACCAAGCTAACGGAATCTTCATTGGGGCACCACTGATATAAATAAATTATTCGGTCAGAATCTTGACTTCTACCTTAGAATAGGTCAAACCTCGAATTAGATCGCTCTGAGCTGGATCGATCGCAATCTTGACCTCCACTACTCGCGAATCTACATCGGCCGCAGGGTCAGTTTTGAGCACATCTTTTTTGGCTACTTGTAAGCCAATTTGCACCACTTTACCCTGAATTTTGCCCACAAAAGAGCCGCTCTCACTTTTAATTTCAGCGATTTGACCAACTTTCACTTTACCGATATCACTTTCATAAACTTCAGCCACTGCCATCATTCGATCATTTTGCGCGATCTCTAAAATGCCCTGACTGCTGGGTGCTTCCCCCGGCTTAGTGCGGATTTTGAAGACCTCACCAGCGATCGGCGACCGGACATAAGCTAGCTCTAAATCAGCCTGAGCCTGCCTTGCTGCGGCCTGAGCCTGGGCAATTTCAGACTCTGCACTGCGTAAATCTACTGGTCGGACTTCCACAATTCGATCGACATTAGCCTTAGCCTGGTTAATTTGCTCTTTCAGAGTAGCCACATTTTTGCTGTAGGTAGCTTCGGCTTCTTTGATTTGTTGAATCAAAGTACTATCAATGCGCTTTTTGGTAGCACTGTTACCTGAGATTTGCTTGTTCAGTACCTCAATGGTTTGACTTCGCTTAGATTTTTCTTTATCCAGCTCTTGAAAGGCGGTTTCCATCGCTAGGCGCTTGGTATCTAGCAAGCTAGCCGATATTGCACCGTCTTGCTTGAACAATTGTAAATGCCGACCGTAGTCAACTTCAGCATTTTTTGCCAGCAGGGCAAGTCGTTTTAATTCCGATTCAGAAGTGGCTTTTTCTCCGATTAATTGTTTTTGCAGTTCGCCTATGCGTTCACCTTGAACAGTGCCATCTAAAACCAACTGTTGTTTCAGGCGGTCTAAAATGGCCTTGCTAGTATTTACTTCTCCTTCTAGCTCTCTTTGAATGCGTAGTACTTCTGATCGCTGCGCGGCAATTTCGCCACCTTTGGCACCAGCTCGGACTTTATCTAGATTGCTTTGGGCAAACCGAATATCTTCTTTGGCTTTCGCCAACTGGGCTTGTTTCATTGCAATAGTATCTAGCACTGCTACCACTTGGTTAGGCACCACTTTCTCGCCTTCGCGTACCAGCACTTCGCGCACCAAAGCAGTCTGAGAAGAAGAAGCTGTCAGTTTAGTGACTTCTCCAGATGGCCCTATTCGGCCTAGGGCGGTTACTGAAGTGATTTTGGGTGGCGGAGCTACAACTACTGGTGGTTTTGGTTTAGTGCTTTCATTAATTTGACTGGCTGCATAGGGTGTGACTGGCACGGCCAATAAGCCCAGGGCTGCCAATAACCAAATCCATTTTTTTTGATACCACGGCTCAGCTTGAGGCGTTTCATTGGCAAAAGGAATCGGCGCTAGGTCTGGTGCCGTTTGCTCTTCAACCGGCACCAAATCATGGCCAAGAGTCAACAACTCACCTGTCAAAAACTTACTCGGATCACCTTGCATGCTGATATCACCGGTAGGTAAAGGTTTGCCAACTGGGGTGGTGTTATTAAAGCTCAGGTCTGAGCTGGGGGTATCAATCCGCTCGGTACCAATCCCATTGCTAGGTTGGTTTGCGGAATTTTCTGATGATTGAGCCACTGTGATCCGGTCATTAGTATCAGTCAGGGCAGAATTAGTAGGATTTTCAGACATGCTCTTGCGGGGAAGAAGGGCGTAACGCCTCAGAAAGTGAGATTGCCAGGAGAAATAAAATCGAGGGACAAGAGCGACTTTACAGCAACCCAAAAATCCCTCAAATTAGCTGAACCCAATAATTAACTTACTTGTTAGTTATCTTAACGAAAGTGTTAACATTGTGTCAAGCCTATTGTTTTTAACGGATTCAAAGGCCGTCAGCACTTTTTGGTATGTAATATACTCAATAGTTAGTCAAAAGTTCTCTCTAGCATTCCCCAAAAAAATTTCCGATGCCCAAACCTAATTCGCTGAGAAAAACAGCAGCCACCCGTGACTCCGAAGCTACCAAATGTCAGATTTTGGATGCGGCGATGATCGAGTTTGCTGTTGGCGGATTGGCAGCCGCACGCACTGAGTCGATCGCGGCAAAAACTGGGGTGACGAAGGCAATGATTTATTACTACTTTAATAGCAAAGAGGAGTTATACCGAGCGGTGATGCAGCGCTGCTTTAATGAAGACTTACAGCTTGTCAAACAGCTTAACCTCGACCAACTCACTCCGCCTCAAGCTTTGGTAACAGTGATTAGCAATATGTACCAAAAAATGTGCAAACGGCCTCAAATGGCCAGTATTTTGGCGTTGGAATCCATCCAAAATAGCGGCAAGTACTATCCTCAACAGACCGCTGAAATTTTATTTGACCAGCTAATTGGTTTGCTAGAGAGGGGAATCGATAGCGGAGATTTTCGACCGTTGGAGTCACGGCACACAGCCATTAATATTGTAGGAAGCTGCGCTTTTTACTTTATCGCCCGCGAAAATTTGCAACACATGTGGCCGGGACAAGATCTTTTATGTCCAGAAATGATCGATCGACAGTCCAAAGAAGCTACTAAGATGATTTTGGCTGGAGTGTTAGCTTCTGATAAATCAGTTTAGGTGAGGTATCTATGTCTGGGCATAGCAAGTGGGCGACTATCAAACGGCAAAAGGCGCGAGTAGATGCCGCCAGAGGTAAAAATTTCGCCCAGTTGTCGGGAGCAATTATTGTGGCAGCCCGCAGTGGCCTGCCCGATCCGACTGGTAATTTTCAACTGCGCACGGCGATCGAAAAGGCTAAAGCAGCCGGGGTGCCCAATGATAATATCGATCGAGCGATCGCCAAAGGCGCTGGCACTTGGGGGCACGAAGCCGATAAGTTAGAGGAAATTCGCTATGAAGGCTATGGCCCTGGGGGAGTAGCCTTGATTATCGAAGCATTAACTGATAACCGCAATCGCACGGCTGCGGATCTCCGGGCGATTTTCAACAAGCGAGGTGGCAATTTGGGTGAAACTGGGTGCGTAAGCTGGATGTTTGCCCATAAAGGAGTCTGTATTATCAGTGGAGTCGTCAATGAAGATGCTTTGCTAGAAGCTTCATTAGAGGGTGGTGCCGATTATTATGAGCTGTTCAATGATGGTGGAGACTTGGGAGCCGAAATTTTTACTGATACAGCCTCCTTAGAAAAGTTGTGTGATTGGCTTAGAAATGCAAATTTTAATGTAACAGATTCAGAATGGCGGTGGATTCCTGGGAACACTATAGAAGTGATGGACTTGGATCAGGGTAAGCAGTTGTTGCGAGTGATCGAGAGCCTAGAAGCTCTAGACGATATTCAAAATGTGACAGCCAACTTCGAGATATCGACAGAGTTATTGACCGTATTAACAACCTAACAGCTTTTTAGCTCACACTCCTTTGTTTGCATTCTTGCGGAGCTTGACGGAAGAAATCGCTAAAGTAATGTGATTTTGCTCACTTGTTTGCGCAGATCTGCTGATGGAGTTAGCAGTGATCTCAAGATATCTTATGTGAAGGAAGTCAAAAGCTACTACCGAACAATCATAACTATTTATCAAAATTTGAATAGACGAAAAAGCAAAACATACAGCCAGTCTTTTAGAGACATACTCACATGGGAAAATAATAGATTTTCGCATTAATCAACGTCAAGTAACTCACTCTGAAATTTTTATGGATTACCAATTTTTTTCTTTTATTGACCAACCTGAACAAATTAGCAATGTTCTTAACTTCACAGAATCAATTCGAAATAAATCTAATGTATCTAGTTTTGGCTGGCCTGTATTTGAATTTCAAAGCCATTCTGGTAAAATCTACTGGACAAAGCTTCATGAAGTTTTCAGTCAGTTCCAGTTTTTCATATCATTAGATAATCAGGTGGTTGCCTCTTGTTTTGCAATACCTTTTAATTGGGATGGAAGCAAAGAACAACTTCCCTCTGGCTGGGACAAAGTTATGGAAAAAGGCTTCACTGATCAAGAAAGGCAGATTGCTCCTAATGCCGTCTCATTGCTTGCTATTACTGTTTCTCCAGAGCATCAAGGTAAAGGATTTAGCAAAATTATTTTGGATAATGTTAAAAAACACGTAAACAGCCGTCAGCTTAAATACTTAGTAGCGCCAGTTCGGCCTGTTCTCAAGCAATTTTACCCTCTAGCAAATATCTCGGACTATGCGGAGTGGAAAACAAAAGAAGGTAAAGTATTTGATCCTTGGCTACGAGTGCACTTGTCTATGGGAGCGAATCTTGTTAAATTTGCACCACAATCCTTGACTGTAGAAGGTAGCATTGCTGAGTGGGAGAACTGGACTCAAATGAAATTCCCAGTCAGTGGCAATTATGTCATACCAGGGGCTTTATCTACAATTAATTTTTCAATTGAAGAAGATAAAGCAACTTATTATCAGCCGAATATCTGGCTCCAGCATAATTTGAATTAATGCATGATCAAGATCTAAACTAAATTCGCTAAATAACCTAATCAAAAATATTTACTATAGCAATATGTTGTGGAATAAGTACCCTAAAAAGTTGGACAAGATGACCTTAGCCGAAGCTTATAAAAGTTTGCAAGGTGATGAACAGTCAGACATTCCTTGGATAGTTTGGTTACTAGAAAATCCAGCTAGTCCAATCGCTTTGCCAGGAAATATAGATTTAGCAGGACATGACTGCCTACATTTACTTTTAAAAGAGGGATTTACCTCTGCTAACGAAGCATACGTTGTTGGCTTTACAATGGGTAATGATCAACGAACTAAATGGTTCCATTTTCAATTCTTTAAACTAGCTGTATTATTTTTATATCCTCCTAAATATCGACTATCTTATGATGAGATAAAAATATTGGAAAGAGGATTCAAGCTGGGACAAAGAACTATAGTTAAAAATCTAAATCAAATAGACTTGCAAAAATGGAATCACAAAACATTAGAGCAGATAAGATTAGACTTAGAATTACAACTAAGTGGGGAGTTGAGCAAAGCTTTAAGCACATTTCTCAGCAATAGCCTAACTGGAGACCTGACTGCAGATATAAGTTCAGTATTAAGTAATACTATTAATAAAGTTACTCAGGGTACTATTAGTGAGATATGGGCTGAGATCTTGAATTATCCAGTAAAAGAAAAAGAACCTCATCAAAGTAATAGTAACAGTAATAATAAATCAGAGGCTATTTTGAGTTGGCCAAATGAATCTTTAAGCGAAGTCTGGGCTGAGGTTTTTGGTGAAAATGGTGATGATAACGACTCTAAATATGTGAATGAAGATACTCACATTATTGCATATGTAGATCCCGAAAAGACAGAAGCAGTTTCTAGTAACTTTGCTCAAGAAACATTAAGTGAAGCTTGGGTTGAAGCCCTGAGTAAAATAAAATAAATACTGCAAGATATTAGAGAGTATTTAAAAAGTTTTTCTTATCTCTTGAAAAGATTATTTTAACCTTGATATACCCAAGGCGCATGAGGTACCGTTAATTTGTCAAGTAGAAGACTTTTAGCTAATTTAAACAAATCTATTTTAATACTAGACTTTGTGCGCTCACTAAATTTTAATTAGAAAATACCTAGATTAATTGATAATCTAGGTTTAGGAAGTGGGATAGAATAAATAAATTTATTCTATTTTTGTTTTGCTGCATAGGCTTTGAGGAACCGGTCATCAAACATTTTACTTAAATCAGGAGTTTTTTTCGTCATTCCTAAATCAACAATCACTTTTTTTAGTTCTTCAGCACTAAAAGCAATAGATGTACGATCTTTGCCGGGCTTAAAAGCCTGAAGATTTTCAGCAACATTTAAAATCTTCAATCCTTTACCAGATTCTACGTATTCGGCAACCGAAACTTTAGATTGTTTAGCCATTAACTCATCAGCTTTAGCTTGATTATTTTTAATATAAGCTAAAGAATTAAACCAGCTATTAACAGCAGCTTGCACTGCTTCAGGATTTTTTTCTATAAATTCGCGCCGAAAAGTTAATACATCGGAGATAGCTCCTGGAAAGTCTTTGGAGCTAGCAATCTCTTTGCTACCAGATCTTTTTAATGCATTGTTACTATATGGTGTGAATACGGCGGTAGCATCTACTTCACCGGCTGCAAATGCAGCGGCAGCTTTTTCAGTATCCATAAACTTCAAGATAACATCTTGTTCGGTCAAACCAGCTTTCTTTAAAGCTAGTAATAGCAAGTAATGATCTACGGTTCCTTTTTCGGTAGAAACTGTTTTACCTTTAAGATCAGCAGCACTATTGATGCCTGCTTTGGCAATAACTTTATCACTGCCAGTGGAGTGATCTACAACTAGAACAACAACCTGATCAGATCCTTCGGCGACAGACAAGACAGTATCAATTAAAGCTTGGGTATTTGCATCTAATTTGTTTGCAACCACATCACCAATACTTTTGAGATATTCGTCATACCAAACAGGTACAAATTTTGTTTTTTCAGATTTAAACAGATTTGCCTTCTCAGTAATGTGCCAAGGCATAGAACCTGGCCAGCCATTATAGCCAACACGAATGCTTCTATTTTCGGCAGTAGCAGGGTTGCTGGAAATAACTGGTTCGGGCGATTTTTCTGGTATGACTGTTTTTGGCTTTTCACAGCTAACCATCAAGGAAGCACTGATGAAAAGTAATCCTATACTGGCAAAAATCGATTGTTTTTTCATTGTCTATATAACCCTAGTTGATTTTGGTGGACGCCTAATTTTAGTACTAGTAAACCTTTGTATTCACATTTCTGCTCGAAATAATCTACGAAGTATCGGTTCAAGGTACTTACACAAAGTATTCCCCAATAACTAGATGTAAATGACATTGATTAAATTTGTTGCTTATGATCCAATCGATTCTAGTTGTTCAGCTTGCTCTGTCAAAAGTTTATGGGAAAATAACACCGTGCTGCTGCCAACAGCTCATATATCTCCATTACCCAAATAAATTTTGTCTGCTGGATTAGTTTTAATATAAGCCAATGCCTCAAAAAGATGCTTCAGTGGTTGAAGATACTGTCTCGATCGGCTTAATGATTGATTATTGAGTAAAAGCAAATGTCAGAGGAGTCTCAATTAGAAACAGACTTATTTAGCAAAAGCAGATTGAAATTTCATTGGTTTATGGCTTTGTTTAGGTAGATTACGTTGTTAATAGGCTCTTCACCTGAAATATTCCCAAGCATACAACCATAAACAACGTCATTATAAATTGACCAAGAACAAAATCTTGCTCGACAAAGATTGTTCACAATTTTATGAACGATTAACGTGATTGATCGCAAAACTGACGCAATTATCACACCAAAGGGTTTAGGCTCCCGCAGAGACTTGACACGATCGAACATCAGCGCTATAGTACTGACGAACTTAGTAAATTTCCTTCGATCATGGCTCCCGAATCCTTCGTCCGCATCGCCCAACTGTGCCAGCAACTGCAAGCCGCAGGCTATGCCTACTATGTGCTTGACCAGCCAATTATGGAAGATGCCGTATACGATCGACTTTATCGAGAACTGCAAGATTTAGAAACCGCCCATCCCGAACTGATTACTCCCGACAGCCCTACCCAGCGAGTAGGAGACAAACTAAGTACTCAATCTACTGCTGTTGCTCATCGCATTCCCCTATACAGCCTAGAAAATGCTTTTGATTTGGCAGAGTTGGCCGCTTGGCAAACTGGTTGGCAAAGATCTGCCGATACCACCGCAGCAACAGCTTATGTCTGTGAGCTAAAAATTGACGGAGCCGCTTTAGCACTCACCTACCAAAATGGTTTACTGGTCAGAGGTTGTACTCGAGGTGATGGGACTACCGGCGAAGACATTACGGCTAATATCAAGACCATTCGATCGATTCCTCTCAAACTCCAGCTCGATAATCCCCCAGAGTTCGTAGAAATTCGGGGTGAGGCATTTATGCCGATCGCCACCTTTGATGAAATTAACGTCGATCGAGCGGCTAATGGCGAGTATCTCTTTGCAAATCCTCGCAATGCCACTTCTGGAACTTTACGCCAGCTAGACCCCAAGATTGTGGCTAAGCGGCGATTGGACTTTTTTGGTTACACTTTGCATTGGCCAAATGATGCCGAAATTAAAGTAGATACTCAGTGGGCTTCGCTAGAGTTGCTGAAGCAAATGGGTTTTCGGGTGAATCCCAACTGTGAATTGTGTCCAGATTTAGCAGCAGTGGGGAATTTTTATGACAAATGGCAGCTCGATCGACAAAACCTTCCTTATCTTACTGATGGGGTGGTAGTAAAAATCAACGAAGTGGCCTTGCAGCAAGAACTGGGTTTCACTAATAAATTTCCTCGCTGGGCGGTAGCGATGAAATATCCGGCAGAAGAAGTCCCCACCCAGCTTTTAGATATTAGTGTGAACGTAGGGCGAACAGGGGCGATTACGCCGTTAGCTCATTTGGCTCCGGTACAGCTTGGAGGCACTACGGTACAAAGGGCGACTCTGCATAACATCGATCGAATTATTCAACTTGACCTAAAAATTGGCGATACGGTAGTAGTGCGCAAGGCCGGTGAAATCATTCCTGAAGTGGTGCGGGTACTACCAGAATTCAGACCAGCGGATGCTAGGGAATTTGTGATGCCGACCCATTGCCCAGTGTGTAATCAACCAGTAGTGCGCTCTAGCTTAGAAGCCGCGACTCGCTGTGTAAATCCTCGCTGTGCGGCGATTTTGAAGGGAGCGATCGCCCACTGGGTCAGCCGTGAAAAGATGGATATTGATGGTATTGGTGATAAGTTAATTGAGCAATTGGTAGATCAAGAATTGGTGAAATCTGTGGCAGATCTATACTTTTTGACGGCGGAACAACTACAAACTTTAGAACGGATGGGTGCAAAGTCGGCGACGAAGATTTTGGCGGCGATCGAGAAATCTAAATCTCAGCCTTGGTCAAGAGTCTTATATAGTCTCGGGCTTCGCCACACTGGGGCGGTAGTGGCCGAAAATATCAGCCAAAAATTTACGTCGGTGGAAGCTTTGATGGCAGCAGAAGCGTCGCAAATTGAGGGGATTTTTGGGATTGGCGGTGAGATTGCTACGGCGGTAACTATGTGGTTTAAGGATGCCGAGAATTTGGCCTTGATCGATCGATTGCGTGCAGCAGGCTTAAATCTAGAGGGAACCGCTGTAGCCCCTAGCACTGGCATCTTCAGCGGCCAGGTGTTTGTAATCACTGGCACATTGCCCAATTTGCAACGTAGTGAGGCCAAAGAACTGATTCAAAAAGCCGGTGGTAAGGTGACAGATTCGGTTAGTTCTCAGACTAATTACTTAGTGGCTGGAGACAAGGCTGGTTCTAAGTTGGCTAAGGCTACCAAGCTTGCTGTGCCAGTAATTGATGAAGCTGAATTGTTAAAAATGCTGGAATCTGTATAACTACGCTTTTAGAAAAAAGTAGGTAGTCATACCTACTGCCACGATCGACACAAACCAGCGAATAATGTGCGGCGGCAGCTTTCGAGCAAAACGCGCCAGTACATAGCCACCTAACGAACCACCGATCGACATTAAAACCGCTTGAGGCCAAGCTACCAAACCAGCAAAAACAAACAGCAGTACGGCGATGCCATTGAAGCAAGTCCCTAAAAATGACTTCAAAGCATTCATGGTATTCATCTCTTTAAAACCAAACAAAGTCAAAGCCGCCAACATTAAAATCCCGGCTCCCGCCCCAAAGAAACCACCATAAATGGCGATCGATAGTTGGGCAATCACCAAGTAAATCATCTGCGGCGGTTTATCCTGTTCTGCTTGAACCCCAGACTGCATCCATTTTTTGAGAGTTTCACCAAAAATAAATACGCATGTCGCCAATAGCAATAAATAGGGAATCAGCTTCTTAAAAACATCTGGGGGAATATATAGCAAGGCGATCGAACCCAGTATTCCACCTACAAAACTGGCAATTGTTAAAACTGCCGCTCCACAGCAAAATCTCGCCGATATGCCCCTACACTAGCCAAGGAAGCCACCCACATCGCCGTGGTATTAGTAGCGTTGGCGGCGATCGGTGATACCCCGGTAAAAATCAGAGCCGGAAAAGTAATAAAACTACCACCCCCAGCCACCGCATTCAGCCCACCGGCCACAAAAGCAGTCCCAAACAGCAAAAAATCATTTAGCGATAAAGTTACGGGCATATTCTAGCCCAGCATTATTAGCTGTGCAGCTTTCAAACTCAGTCCAAGAAAAGTCAGATGATCTCTAAAACCTGCAACTTTTGCAAGAAGCTGCTGGTGATTGATTAAGCTGAACTGTTAAAAAGTTAAGATAACATAAGATTCTTTAAAAAGTAGGTAGTAAATAAAATAAATGCAGGATATTACCAATTACTGGTAAACTTACTACCAATGTTGGGGTGAATCTGAGTTATGAATAATTTTAGATCTGTTGACGTGCCAAAGTTACATGCTTATAAATCTGTTAGTGAATTGCGCTCGGCACTTCTCGACTACTTCAACAATGCGTGGGAACTGGACGATTGCCTGATGCAGAGTATTGTTGGACGAGACAGCTTTTATTTGAATCCTGACCCTTTACGAAATTGTTTGATTTTTTACTTAGGCCATACTGCGGTTTTTTATATTAATAAGTTGATACAAGTCGGTTTGATAGAAACTAGGCTTGATCCAAAATACGAAGCTCTGTTTGAACTTGGTGTAGATCCAGAAACACCCATAGAATTATCTGAAGCACTACAAAATGTAGTTTGGCCAGAGGTAGAAGATGTTTGGCAGTACCGGGGCAAAGCCAGAGCTATAATTACTACCGTTATTCAAAATGCGCCCTTAGACTTAGCCATTAACCCAAGTTCCCCTTTTTGGGCTGTGCTGATGGGGATTGAGCACAGCCGGGTGCATTTTGAAACCTCATCGATGCTGCTGCGGCAACTCCCGATCGAGCTACTGAGACGGCCTAAACAGTGGAATTATGCTCCGGTGAATGATGAAATTAGCCATAATGAAATGCAGCTAATTTCTGGTGGATTGGTTAATTTAGGTAAAGCTACAACAGACTGCACTTTTGGTTGGGATATTGAATATGGTCATCTGACGGTGGAAGTTCAGTCATTTTTAGCTAGTAAGTATTTGATTACTAATCAAGAGTTTAGTGAATTTGTTAAGGCCGATGGCTATCAGCAGCAAAAATACTGGACAGATGAATCTTGGCAATGGAAGGAGCTATATAATGTCCAGCATCCTAAATTTTGGATTCCTAGCCAAAATGGCTATCGATATCGAGCTACATTCGATGAAATAGAATTGCCCTTGTCTTGGCCAGTTGAAGTTAATTATTATGAAGCAACTGCTTTTTGTAGATGGCGGGGAGACAATATTCGCTTAATGAGTGAAGCTGAATGGCAGCGAGCCTTGTCTCTTTGCACACAGCAGCACCTGTTAACTAACTTTAATATTAACTTACAGTTTATTTCTCCTTGCTCTGTTGGTATGTTCAAATTTAGTGATATTGCAGACTTGCGCGGTAATGTTTGGGAGTGGGTCAGTGATACCCTAAAACCTTTACCAGGATTTATACCCCACTCACTTTATCCAGACCATTCTGCACCATTTTTCGATGATAAACACCCCATGATGCTAGGTGGATCTTGGGCAACAAATGGTTCCATGGCGTTACCATCATATCGTAACTGGTTTCGACCTTACTTTTATCAACATGTTGGCTTTAGGATAGCTCAAGATCTGATTAATACATAACAGCACTGTAATAGCTATTAGCTAATTTGCATTTACATGGTAGAGTGAAAGGAGATCAATAGTCTTCATAGAGAGGAGATCAAATGTTACACACTTATTACATTTGGAAGAATTTTATACTATGACAGCTAAAATTTTGACAAATCTTAATCATCACTATCAAGAGTTACAAGATAATGGCGCAGATGTTATTCAAGGATTAACTCAAAACTCAAAAAGTTTATCTCCTAAGTATTTTTATGATGATTTAGGGTCTGAACTGTTCGAGAAAATCTGTGAATTACCTGAGTATTATCCAACTCGCACAGAAACCTGGATTTTAGGTCAGTACGCCAATGAAATCATTGAAACCACTGGTTGTTGTCAATTAATAGAGTTGGGTAGTGGCAGTTCTACCAAAACACAATTTTTATTAGATACATATCAAAAAAAAGCTGAAGCTTGCAAATATATACCAATTGATGTTAGTGGAGGTATTCTGAAAAACAGTGTCCAATATTTACGACAAAAATACCCAGACTTTTCTATTCACGGGCTGTTGGGGACTTATGAACAAGCACTATCACATCTTGAAGTCAACTATTTGCAGTCACGAATGTTGTTTTTCTTGGGTAGTTCGATGGGAAATTTTAGCTCGATCGAATGTGAGCGATTTTTGCAGCAAGTTGTCCGAACGCTACAGCCAGGAGATTACTTTTTGTTAGGAGTTGACTTGCAAAAGCCTATTGATATTTTGGAGGCAGCTTATAATGATAGTCAAGGTGTCACCGCAGCCTTTAATCTTAATATGCTATCTCATTTAAATTGGCGTTTCAAGGGTAACTTCAACACAAATTTTTTTATTCATCAGGCAGTTTATAACGAGGCTGATACTCAAATCGAAATGTATCTTCACTGTCACAAAAATCACCAAGTATCTCTGGACTCTTTAGATTTACAGGTATCTTTTCAAGCAGGTGAAAGCATTTTAACGGAAATTTCTCGTAAGTTTGATTTAACGACTATTCAAACAGATTTGCATAATCAAGGTTTAAACACAATAAAAACTTGGACAGATCCTCAGAAATGGTTCGGTTTGGTTTTATGCCAAGCTTAGCTAGCATATTGAGATAGTATCTATAGTTGTAAAACAGCCCAATCTCGGAAAATTGGGCTGGTAAATCCAGCGACTTTAAAATGCTACAGTCACAGTAAATTTGGTCAGTTCTGGTGTTGCTGATTAACTCTAAAAGCAGCAACACCATGCTTCATTAGGGATTTGTTGAGAACACCGTTACTTCTTTGTTCGGATTATATACATATTGTCCTTCCTTAATCGTTGCCAGTACTTTAATCTGCTGCATGCTTTTCACATTCAGGATCTTGTTATCGCTGTCCAGTTCAGCATCGAGAGGATTTGCCGAAAGAATCGCAAAGTCAGCTAACTTACCAACTTCGATCGAGCCTTTGCTTTCTTCCTCAAAAATTTGATAAGCAGCCCAAAGTGTAACCGATTTGAGTGCTTGCAAGTTACTCACCCTCTGCTCCTGGCCTAACACCTGACCAGAGCGAGTTCGTCGATTTGTAGTTGCCCACATCAAGCGAATCGCATCTGGCAGTACCACCGGTGCATCATTGTGTGTCGAAAACTTAATGTCATGATCAATCGCCCACTGTGTCGGGCTAATGTCTTTAGCACGATCTGGTCCGAGCGTCTCATCACGATGCCAATCGCCCCAATAGTAAACGTGAGAGCTAAAAAAGGACGGGATAATACCAAGTCTTTTCATCTCACCAAGTTGCCCATTGCTCACAGTTTGAGCATGAATCATCACTGGACGTAAATCGGGCATATAACTCTTGCGATGTTTCTTCAGATATTTTTTGGTAGCCTTATCAACTGCCTCAATGTATTGTTGGGCAGCCATATCGCCATTACAATGAGTAATAATTTGAAGATCACGATCAAAGGCGTTAGAAACTTGCTTTAATACTTCTTGATCTTTGTTTGTAGCATAGCCTTGAGGCGCATCTTTAGGTGGGTTATTTTCGTAGGGTTTTGACAGCCAAGCTGTTTTTCCTTGGACTGAACCATCAAGATTTAGCTTGACCCCTGCTAGACGCAAATGGTTGGAATACCATTTTGTAGGCCACTCATCTTCATGAACATTGCTAACCATCTGACAATCGACGTATGCATGCACATCTACCCTTAACTTGCCCGTTTTGGCGACTTCTTTAAGAGCGTCAAAGACTGATTTGCTAGCACGTCCATCCTGTACAGTTGTAAAACCATTTTCGGCAAAAATATCGTTGGCTTTTTCAACCATCATTGCCAAAGCCTCAGGCTTTTGGAGAGCCAGTAGCCCCAAAACTTGCATGCAGGCAGTTTCTTCTAGCACTCCATTTGGTTCATTATTTTCGCCACGACGAATTACGCCTCCGGGTGGGTTAGGGGTTGTTGCCTCGATCCCAGCGAGTTCGAGTGCTTTGCTATTACAAGCTATCAAATGCCCTGATGAGTGAACAGCCATCACCGGATCTTCTTTAGAAACATTATCTAATTCGACTCTGGTTGGGTGCTTTCCTCTATCGGCGTCTAAAAATTGAGCATCATCATAACCAAGACCGACAATCCAGCCAGCCAGCTTAATATTTTCTATTTCACTGCCGTCAGAACCCTGTTGTTTACCAGTCGCCCATTCTTTCAAAACAGTCACAACTTCATCAATCGTTTTCACTCCGCCATCGGGAGGAGGCAGTAAATCTGCGACTATTTTTGCCAGACCCTGCTGCAAGAAATGCCCATGCGCGTCAATAAATCCCGGCACCATCACGCTACCATTCAAATCAATAATCTCTGTGGTATCACTTTTGTGATGCAAAACATCTGATTTACTACCAACGGCCAAAATCCTGCCATCCTTCACAGCAACGGCTTCTACAATTGAATCTTTATCATCTAACGTGACAACTTCAGCATTGATGTAGATAACATCAGCAATATTGGCCTCAGCTTGTTCACTCGAACCAGCAGATCGACGGGTAAACGGGACAGATTTTGATTTTCCCGCTAGCCCAATCTTTGAAGCCAATGCTCCTGTTCCTAAATGCATAAAACGCGATCGGGCGATCGCACTGTGGAGCAGCATTTCGATTGCAGGGTTGCAACAAGGACAATGACCGAATTTTGGTTGATATGTTTGGTTCATAGCACTAACAACGTAATTTTCCTAAGGTGTATATACTGGGGACATCCCGTTTTATGACAGCAGAGTAGCGATTGGCGTTGGATATGATGTGAATTATTAGCGCTAGATATATTAACTAGTGAAGACTTGAACTAGTGGGGATGTTAACTAGTAGGAATTTTAACTAGTATTGTTGCTCTTGCTGACACCCAGGTATTTTGCCACTCTGGTGAAACAGTCAATCAAATTTGAAACAATCTGTAACAAAATAATTTGTAAAAAATCTTGCTTCCTCGCATCCCAATCACATATAATCGACCGAAATCGTTCTAGAGTATTAGAATTTTGGAGACAAATCATGCCCTTAGAATCTAGCTTTACCAACAGACCTACCATTGGACTTTTAGAAACACCTAGTCTAGGGCTACACGATCCGACCGGTAGAAATTGGACTGCCCTATTGAAGCGAAATCCGATACTGAGTAAACAAGTGCTGCTGACTCATCTGCAAGCAGGCGGCTTTGATGCTCAACTAATTCATCTGAGAGATGGAGAGTATGAAGAAGAATTTGGTCAGGTTGCCTGGAAAGGAATGACGCTCAAAAAAGTTTATTCTGGCAAAAAGATTTGGGATGTTGATCCTCAAGCCTATGATGCTTGGGGAGTAACTGCTAATTTTATGCAGGAGCGCGAGATTGTCTGCATGGCGATCGAACATTTGTCTAAGGGCGGCAAACCAATTGTAATCGGCGGATCTGATGCCATTGCCACCCCCGAACCCTATTTTCAAGCTGGGGCAACAGTGATTGTCGTAGACAAATCTGGTGCCGCCAATTTGTCTATTTTTGATCATGTTTTGGGTCAAACACCTCGCGAACCACTTAATGGAGTTATCTTTCCAGACGGGACAAGTTATCCCAAGAAAAATCCAGCCATGAGTCCCCAAGATTGGATTTTGCCTTCTGTAGAAATAGCTCGTCAATGTTTGGGGACAGAGTATTCTGGAGGGCGTTTTATCGAAGATTTGTTGCCACTTGGATCAGTTTTTTCAGATATTGGTTGCGATCGCACCTGTGATTTTTGTCAGACTCCTACCTACGGCACCGGCTATCGCCGCATGACTCCCGAGCGCACATTAGAGTGGTTGGCGCTCCAGAAAGAAGCGGGAGCCAAATCAACCATTATGATTGCCGATCAATTTCTTGGTCGGATTCTTTTTCCGGGCGGACGAGAAGAGATTTTAGAAATTACCAGAGGAGCCAGAGAGATGGGTATGCCATTGTTATGGCCAAATGGTTTGGAATTAAGAAAAGCTACTCTTGGTCGCGGTCGTAACTTTGAAGATAGCGATTTAACCCCTGATGAAGAGCTAGTCGAAGCCCTCTGGGGTTGGGATGGCAAAGTAGGCGGTTTTCTAGCCTATGTTCCTGCCGAACGCCCGGTGGTGGGTAAACAGCCTTATGCTAAAATTTTGCCCTGGCAACAGCATTGCAATATGCTGCGATCGATTGTGAGAGCTGGTTTGCCGATTTTAGTCTACGGTGTAATTGTAGGGCTAGCCCAAGACTCTCATGAGGAATTGTTATATCTTGAGGAATCTATTTTAGAACTTCGTCAAGATTTGATGTCAATTAATCCAGATCTAGAATTTCAAGTAGCCTCTTTTTCTATCTCTCCCTTTCCAGGAACGCCCCAGTGGGATTATTTAACCAAAGCAGATTTGCTCCGCATCGAAGATCCTGCGGTGGTGGGAGAGTTTTGGACTGCTAGTTGCGATACTCACCATATGAGCTACCAGGAAGTTTCCGATTGGCAATTGCGATTGGCTGAAATTGGCAAATATGACTCCAAACCCAAACTACTCAATTATCACGGAAAACTGACTGTGGTGCCTACAGGTGATCGCTAACAGAAGGCGGCTTTACTGGGTTAATATGTGAGGCCCCGGTAAGCTAATTCACGCAGTGGCTTACAACAAGTCGGGTTTTTCGATAGTTTAGTAAGATCGGACATTAACCCTCTTTAAGGTTAATATTGCCTGCAAACTAACTCACTTTGTACACCCAAATTTGATGATGGAGAGCTATATATGCAGAAAACAAAAACAATTCTTATTATCTGTAATACATATTACAAGCAAGTGGTTTTTGAGTGGGCAAGGAGAAATCCTGAGTACAAAGTTATTATAGATGTAATTGAAGAATACGCAAAAGACGGTTTGCAGAAGCGAATTCTCGATCGTGTTCAAAGATCTAAAAACGGCAGTGAGACATTTGATGGTGTTATTGGAGTTAATGAGTTATGTAGTCTTGTCGCGTCAGTTATCGCTGGGGAACTACAACTGCGTGGATCTTCTCTTGAGTCGATTGTAAGAACGCAGAATAAATATCTCTCTCGTCTCTCTCAAAGGGAGAGCGTGCCAGAGTCTACTCCAAAATTCCAACCTGGTAGTGAAATTCAAAGATCTGAAGATCTAACAATTTCTTTTCCTCTGTTCACAAAACCGATTGTGTCTAGTGTTTCTAGATACTCTTTCCAGGTTGAAAACTACGCCTCTCTTCAAAATATTTTAAGCAATGCATCTAGCGCGCTTAATACGCAAAGTGCCCTTTCCTGTTGTTCTTTTGACGAGATTGTGAGGCTTTGGCTAGTAGACACGATCGAAATGCCATCAGCTACCTCAATGATCTGTGAAGAACTACTCGATGGCGAGCACATGAGTGTTGATGGATGGATCTCTGATGGAAAAGTAGGTTTTTTCGGTATGGCTCTTGCCATATTGCTGCCGAATAAGATTAGCTTCGATCGCTTTGATTTCCCATTTTCTTGTTCCACTCTCCTCGAAGATAAAATTTATCAAGTATGCGAAAGAGTGATTAAAGGAGCTGGATTAAACAATACGCTTTTTTGCGTTGAAATGAAAGTAAGAGAAGAAGATCAAAATGTATCCATAATCGAAATAAACACGCGCTTGACTATGCAGTTTGTTTATTTAACAGAAAAGGTAATAGGTATCAATCCGCTCACTCGATTCGTTCAGATTGCCTTAGGAGAAGATTTCGCCGATACACCACAAAAAGGTTTAGTACTTCAAAAGTGCGCAAGCTCATGTGTGCTGCGTAGAACGACTGATGCAATTGTGAAAGAGATACCAACTAAGTCATATATTGATGAACTAGAGTCTCGATTTCCGAATATTCAAATCACTTCTTTGGTTAAACCAGGCATGAAACTTTCTGAGTATCCTCAGGATGCTTTTACTTACAGGTATGGTTTTATTGATATTGCTCGAAATTCTTTAAATGAGATTCTTAGTGAATTTAAAGAAATAGAACAGTTACTCAACTTTCGCTTTGAAGAGTGTGAAGCCATTTCTGAAGGGGTGACAAGCAACGATCAAATGCAAACCCAGTAAAGATCGAGAGGAATGTCAGGTGAGTGAAAGAGGAAGCAAGATAGTACAATTACATTAAAACAAGGCATTACCCCTACCGAGGGGTAATGTTACCCGCAAACTAACTCACTTGGTACACCCAAAGTTGATAATAACCACCAGGTTTGGATAGCGATAAAGGTGAGAATTGATCGCTAATTTCGACTAACTTACATTTGCTATCCTCTTCTAATTCTGTCAGTTTTTGAGAAAAATCACTTTGCTCGTAAAAATCCATACGCATCGTGAAAATGACATATCCTTTGGGTTTGCAGATTCTGATTAGTTCGTCAAAAGAGCTGCTGGGTGCATGTCCATATGTAAATACGCCTACGATGGTGATAGCATCAAAAGAGTCGGAAGGAAAGTCCAGTGGCTCACCCATAACTTTTTGGTGCAGCAAAGTATAAACATTTTTTTGACGTGCTTGTGCTAGCATTTCGGCAGAAATATCCATCCCTTCCAGATTAGAGTAACCATTTTGATGTAAAACTTCTCCAACCAAGCCAGTACCACAACCAGCATCCAAAATCCTCGCATTTTGGGGAACGAACTGGGATAACACTTTCACCGCCTGTTGAGGAGCAATATAGTTGCAATCGCCTACTAATTCACGATCGTATTCTTTTGCCCATTCACTATAGTAAGCTACCAACTCCTCATTAGTTTGAGAGCTGTATAATTTAGATTGCCGATTTTCTACACTCATAATCAAGTCTCGATCTCCAAAATTAAAAAGTATTTATCCTCAATCAGTGCTTGATCTTTACCAGCAGCAACCCAAGAGTATCGGGCAGTTTATGGCCAAAATCTGACTTCTATTGTTCTTTCTCTGCCTATTTTACCTTTTCTCCTGAATAAAAGACTGGGTGTATGAGTGATAAGTAGAAGAAATGTTCAAGTATATGAAAGCATTAGCCACATATGAAGAGTTATTTAGGGCTTTATTTCACGACTTGGCAAATATAATAAATAATTGTTAAAATTATTGATGAGATTGCTTCATGAATCTTGTTGAATGATAATCTGTGATGTATATCTGATTCGCTGTATAAGTAACATCAAAACTTGTTTAAAGCAAAAGTGCACAATTTTAGAGAATCAGGGATGTAAATTTAGTAAAGTTTTGTACTTAATTAATGGATGTAGTATGAATTTTGATAATCTTATTTTTACCCACCAATTTTCTGATCATGGTTTGTATATTCAAGATGACTTTTTAGATCTTGAAAAATGTGAATATATCTTGAAGTTAATTGAAAACTACCGCAACGCACACCAAGTTCCCAGTGTCTATCGAAAAAAGATGGAAAGATCCTTGAATTATAGGGTTATTGATGGAGAAGCAATAGCCCAACATTTCCCGGAGATCGAGCAGATATACCAAAAGATCGATAGATTAATAAATAAGGAAAATAGTCAAGAATTAGTTCGCCTTGAAAACATTAGGGCGGCATGTAATATAAATATTACTCAACCTGGTGGTGAATATTGTTGGCATTATGACCGAAATCTGCTAACTGGAATACTGTATTTGAATGATGTGGATGGTGGCGAAACAGAATGTTATCCAGATTATCGCTTGTACATCCCAAAATTTAGATATTCTTACTTACAGAGAAGTCTAGACTCATTATTTAAGCTCAAAATAATTCGTTTGCTGTTTGGCAAAAAAGTATCCATTAAGCCAAAGCCAGGAAGACTTGCTTTAATGTATGGTATTAAATGTTTACATAGCGTTCACTCTGTCTTGAGTGATAACGATCGAATCGTATTGATTTTCTCATTTGATCTGGCTACTGCTCAATTTAGTAACGAGCAGCATCTTGATGCCTACATATATGGGGGACAAGAAGAATTCAAATCAGATCCTAACTACTTAAAGTCTTAGATGTGTCTTCACAATCTTCAAAGCAAAAATTTAGCACCTGTTTTATTTCTTTAAATTCACTAAGAATCTCGTTTAAAGAATTCCGCAATTTCTGAAAATAGAATTCGGGCTAACCATTCAAGACTAGCAGCCTTAACAGAAAATCAAGTTGAGTAAATTTTCTTTGAGTAAATTTACTCTGTGGAGAATAACACACATTCAGCATATGCTCAGTAGGTATAAAAAAATACTATATCAGAATCTTAGATCAATCTATGGTGTATTTATTCTCATATTCTATTCAGCCAGTTGACGCTTAGCTTGTTGCCATAGTACTTCTAGCTCGGTCAAAGAATATTCAGATAAAGGCCGATCGATCACCTGCTCCATTTGCTCCAATCGCTGACTAAATCGATTCAAAGTTCCCTGCAATCCCCGCTCTGGATCTAACTGATACCAACGAGCCAGATTCACCACTGTAAATAATAGATCTCCTAGTTCCGATTCTTGATGCGCCACATCCTCAGTCTGCAAAGCCTCCTTAAATTCACCCAGCTCCTCTGAGAACTTATCCCATACATCATCAACTTTTGCCCACTCAAAGCCGAACTTAGTAGCCGCCGCTGAAACTTTGACCGCAGCGGTGAGAGGCGGCATCGTCTCGGTGTATTTTTTGATTTTTTGGCTGGGTAAAGATCGATCGATTCCTTTTTCGGCTGCTTTAATTTGATCCCAGTTGTCTCGCACCTCAGCAATACTGTTGACCTGAGCATCACCAAACACATGGGGATGGCGACGAATCAATTTTTTGCTAATGCCCTCGGCCACCTCCGCCAAAGTAAAATTTCCGGCCTCGCTGGCAAGTTGGGCTTGCAGTACTACTTGCAGTAATAAATCTCCCAACTCTTCGACGATTTGCTCGGGCTGCTGCGATCGAATGGCATGAACAGTCTCATAGGCTTCTTCAATAATATAAGGAGTCAAACTTTCTGGGGTTTGCTCCAAATCCCAAGGGCAGCCATTTTCGGGATCTCGCAAGCGGGCGACCACATCGATTAACTCTTGCAAAGCGGTCAGCATATTAGATTTCATCGCGGGTCACAGAATTCTTCCTTGATATTCTATTAGCAATCAAGGTCTTCGGGTACTCGAATTGATCGGAGGTAGTAAAATTCGATCGAGCGGCAATAAATTCTTGATATTCGATTATTTTTTTTGCTTGCCAGAATCACGAAACGCTTGGATAGCGGCTTTGGTGCCCACAATAAAACCACGGGTGGTCATTTGCGCCCGATCGACCTGTTGCTTGGTAGCCGTAAAACCCCGATCGACTTGCTCCACCACATTTACTGCACTTTTCACCCCCCGATTCACGTCTTTCTGCAAATCACCCAAATCTGAGCCAGTCAGCCGAATTGACTCCAATGTTGCTGGTAATTCGCGGTTGAGAGTATCTAACAACTTCTCGGCACTGCGTGCTGCCCGCGCCAACTCCATTACCACCGGCATTGACACCACAAAAACCGCCGTCAAACTCATTGCTACCAACAGCAGCGAACAACCCAGCCAAAAAACTGGGTCGGCGACGCTAAGAGCAGTTGAAAGAGTAGGGGAATTAGTTAGATTCATTAGGTCTGCGTTGTTCTTGAATAGACTGACTAGCAGCAATGCCAGCAGCTAACGCCTGTTGCAATCGATCAATTGTACCCACCCAGTTATCTCCAGCAGCCAAAGATAATCGATCGGTCTGTAACTTAAGGCTATCCGATAAATCTTCGGCCAATTCTGGTACAGCAGACACCACTTTTTTCAGCACCCGGCGAGTTTCGCGTCCTCGGCGCGGGGCAACCAACAGGCCAGCCACAGTGCCAATGGCAGTACCCACAATCATTCCGACTACTAAAGCGCCCCGGTTGTTATTTGACATGATTACACACCGACTATTTATTTCTATTTTAGTCACGATTGCGCCATCTGTATACGAAATTCCCTGTCACGGAGACAGAGAATTCTTAAGATTTAGCCAATTTTATTGCTCAGTATTACTGAAACCAGATTACTTTGGTAAGGGCAGGCCAGCCGCACTATGAAAGTCTTTTTGTACTTTGATGGTCAAACGCTTAGAAACCTGCTTAACAATTTGCTGAAGGAGCTTGTCACCAGTTTTTTGAATCACCGACTGGGGTAGCTTCTGAATAAACTTCGGAA